>NZ_AP019007.1:4156828-4476585 GCF_009176645.1 Enterobacter oligotrophicus | reverse complement strand
CTCTAAAGAAGCCTTTGGCGTGGCCATGCTGGAACGTCACTACGCAAGCTACCACCAGCGCCTGGCGACCCACTTTGCCAGCGGCGAAGGTAACTACCGGGATCGTGTGCTTAATTACTATCAGGAGACGCTGACGCAGTTCTGTCAGCAGGGCATCATCAGCGGTTGCCTGACGGTAAAACTTTCTGCTGAAGTGTGCGATCTGTCCGAAGACATGCGCACTGCAATGGATAAAGGGGCCAGTGGCGTGATTGCTCTGCTGGCTCAGGCGCTGGATAAAGGGCGCAATGAAAAAACGCTGGCCTTCTCTGGCGAGCCTTTGACGCAGGCGCAGGTGCTTTATGCACTCTGGTTAGGTGCGAACCTGCAGGCCAAGATTTCTCGCAGTGCGGTGCCGCTCGAAAGCGCGCTGGCACATGTGAAAAGCTGTATTACAACGCCTGGCGTTTAGCAGGCGTTTTTATTTACTCAATTACTAGTCGACTGGTCTACTCAGGAGTCGTTATGTCCGCTGAAACGTTATTTACCCCACTGAAAGTGGGTGCTGTTACCGCTCCGAACCGCGTGTTCATGGCCCCACTCACCCGTCTTCGCAGCATCGAGCCTGGTGATATCCCAACCCCACTGATGGGTGAATATTATCGTCAGCGCGCAAGCTCTGGCCTGATCATCTCTGAAGCGACGCAGATTTCTGCCCAGGCGAAAGGCTATGCTGGCGCACCGGGTCTGCACAGCCCGGAACAGATCGCCGCCTGGCAAAAAATCACCGCAGGCGTTCACGCGGAAGATGGCCGTATCGCGGTACAGCTGTGGCATACCGGTCGAATCTCACACAGCAGCATCCAGCCTGGCGGTCAGGCTCCGGTTTCAGCCTCTGCCCTGAGCGCAAACACCCGCACCTCCCTGCGCGACGAAAACGGTAATGCGATCCGCGTCGATACCTCCATGCCACGTGCGCTGGCGCTGGAAGAGATCCCCGGTATCGTGAACGACTTCCGTCAGGCGGTTGCGAATGCGCGTGAAGCCGGTTTTGACCTGGTTGAACTGCACTCAGCACACGGTTACCTGCTGCACCAGTTCCTGTCACCTTCTTCTAACCATCGTACCGATCAGTACGGCGGCAGCGTTGAAAACCGTGCCCGCCTGGTGCTGGAAGTGGTAGACGCCGTATGCGAGGAGTGGGGCCCGGAACGCATCGGTATCCGCGTATCGCCAATTGGGACGTTCCAGAACGTCGACAACGGCCCGAACGAAGAAGCTGACGCGTTGTATCTGATCGAAGAGCTGGCAAAACGTGGTATTGCCTACCTGCATATGTCCGAACCGGACTGGGCCGGTGGTCAGCCATACACTGAAGCCTTCCGTCAGAAAGTGCGCGAGCGCTTCCACGGCGTGATCATCGGTGCGGGCGCTTATACCCCAGAAAAAGCCGAAGACCTGATTGGCAAAGGCCTGATCGACGCGGTGGCGTTCGGCCGTGACTATATTGCTAACCCGGATCTGGTTGCCCGTCTGCAGAAAAAAGCAGCGCTTAACCCGCAGCGCCCTGAAAGTTTCTATGGTGGTGGCGCAGAAGGCTACACCGACTACCCTTCTCTGTAATCCCGCCATTGTGCATTGATAGCGGCGACATTTCGCCGCTATACTAAAATATCTTTCTGTTCAAAAAGATAATCCAATCCATTGGTTAATGAGGAAATTATGCGCCTACTTCACACCATGCTGCGCGTTGGCGACCTGCAACGTTCAATCGATTTCTACACCAACGTTCTGGGCATGAAACTGCTGCGCACCAGCGAAAACCCGGAATACAAATATTCCCTGGCGTTTGTCGGTTACGGCCCGGAAACAGATGAAGCCGTTATCGAGCTGACCTACAACTGGGGCGTCGACAAGTACGAGCTGGGCACGGCATACGGCCATATTGCGCTGGAAGTGGATAACGCGGCCGAAGCCTGCGAGCGCATCCGCAGCAACGGCGGCAACGTTACGCGTGAAGCGGGCCCGGTTAAAGGCGGCACTACTGTGATTGCCTTTGTTGAAGATCCTGACGGTTACAAAATCGAGCTGATTGAAGCCAAAGACGCCGGTCGCGGCCTGGGCAACTGATCCCGCCGGGCGCACTATGCGCCCGTAGTTTTACTGCATCCCCTCTCAAAATTTGCCATAATGCGCACTGCTTTTTTCCCCTTGTAAGAGACCCTGATGTCCGATAATGCTCAACTTACCGGTCTGTGCGACCGTTTTCGTGGTTTTTATCCTGTTGTCATTGATGTAGAGACAGCCGGATTTAACGCTAAAACCGATGCGCTGCTTGAAATTGCCGCCATCACGCTGAAGATGGATGAACAGGGCTGGCTTACACCGGACACCACGCTGCATTTCCACGTTGAACCTTTTGAAGGTGCAAACCTGCAGCCAGAAGCGCTGGCGTTTAACGGTATCGACCCGACAAACCCGCTGCGCGGCGCGGTGAGTGAATATGACGCGCTTCACGCCATCTTCAAAATGGTGCGTAAAGGCATGAAAGAGAGTAACTGCAGCCGCGCGATTATGGTGGCCCACAACGCCACGTTCGATCACAGCTTTACAATGGCCGCCGCCGAACGCGCCTCGCTTAAACGCAACCCGTTCCATCCGTTTGTGACCTTCGACACTGCGGCCCTGAGTGGCCTGGCGCTGGGACAAACGGTCTTATCCAAAGCCTGTATCACGGCGGGGATCGAGTTTGACGGTACGCAGGCGCACTCTGCGTTATATGACACGGAGCGCACGGCAGAACTGTTCTGTGAAATTGTGAACCGCTGGAAACGGTTGGGTGGCTGGCCGCTGCCGATGGGCGATGAGGCAGATATTCAATCGTAGATCGGGTAAGCGCAGCGCCACCCGGCAAAAAAAAGCGACCTCTACAGGTCGCTTTTTCTATTTCCGGAGAAAACTTACTCTGCGCCCGGCTCTTCCGTTTTGTACCTGGCAGCCGTTTTTGATCAGCTGTTGCAGTTCGCCACGCTGATACATTTCAATCAGAATATCACAGCCGCCTACCAGTTCACCGTCAACCCACAGTTGCGGGAAGGTTGGCCAGTTGGCGTATTTTGGCAGCTCAGCGCGGATGTCAGGGTTTTGCAGGATATCAACGTAAGCAAAACGCTCACCACAGGCAGACAACGCCTGAACCGCTTGCGCGGAGAAACCGCAGCTTGGCAGCTTCGGAGAACCTTTCATGTACAGGAGAATCGGGTTTTCAGCGATCTGACGCTGGATTTTTTCAATAGTGGTGCTCATGTCTTGCTTCCTTTAACTTCTGTTACGGCATTCGTCTGACATTGTAGCGGTTCAGGCAGACATCGGAAAATAACATTTTTGTCACGTCTATATATTTTATCGTGAGTCTGCATAAGTTGCATCGCAAATGTAGCTTAACGGCGGAGCGTATGCGGTTTTGCTTAGGGAGTGAACAAAACGGCTTCCGATCGATACATTTTTTTGCACTTGCTAACGAAACACGTTTTTAGATTGAAAAATGCTATTAACTTCTCGGGTTTTTATAGATTAGAATCGACGGGCTTTGTAAATCATACGCAGGTATTATTGATGACCTGCATTTATCAGGGGACTGCCCAGTGGCGGATAAATAAAATCTCGATCACGCTCTGTGCTTTACTGTTTACAACACTCTCTTTCACGCCAGCGGCGAACGCTTCTGAACAGGCGCGGCATTCTGCTGTACAAAAAACGCATCTGGCAAAAACCACAGAACGTAAGAAAAAAACAACCAGCAAAACAATAAAGAAAGCGACAACCACTCAAACTAAAAAGACCGCCTCCAGTAAGACCAAAGCCAGAACCACCCGCTCCGGCACACGTAAAGCTCCCCAGACCACTGCCAGCCTCGTTAATGAAAAATGCACCGTGCGCAAAGGCCATAAAGCGAAATGCACGAAAGTGACGAAAACTGGCTGAAGTGCATAAGGTACGCATGCAGAAAGCGCAAAAAAACGGCAATGAATAAGCTGATGGGGCAAATTGGCAAACCGTATCACTGGGGTGGCTCTTCCCCGCGTACCGGTTTCGACTGCAGCGGCCTGGTGTATTACGCCTATAAGGATCTGGTGAAGTTCCGTATTCCGCGCACCGCGAACGAAATGTATCACCTGCGGGATGGCCTCTCCGGTTGACCGTGGCGAACTGGAAAGTGGCGATCTGGTCTTCTTCCGCACCCAGGGCCGCGGCAAGGCTGACCATGTCGGTGTCTACGTCGGCAACGGGAAATTCATCCAGTCACCGCGCAGCGGCCAGGATATTCAGATCACCTCTCTCAGCGAAGATTACTGGGTACGCCATTACGTTGGTGCGCGCCGAGTAATGACGCCAAAAACCATCCGTTAATCCCTGCCCTGCCGCACTCGTGGCAGGGTAAGTTCCTCTTTTGCATACCCTTTCAATTTGCTATTCTGTCCTTGTTGTCTGTAGGGTTATTGGCAACGTAACTATAATAAGGAGAGAAGCAATGTCGTTCGAATTACCTGCACTACCGTATGCAAAAGACGCCCTGGCTCCACATATTTCTGTGGAAACCCTGGAATATCACTACGGCAAACACCACCAGACCTACGTCACCAACCTGAATAACCTGATCAAAGGCACCGGGTTCGAAGGCAAATCGCTGGAAGAGATCGTGCGCAGCTCAGACGGTGGTGTCTTCAATAACGCCGCTCAGGTGTGGAACCATACCTTCTACTGGCATTGCCTGGCACCGAATGCTGGCGGAGAACCAACCGGCGAACTGGCTGCCGCCATTAACGCCGCGTTTGGCAGCTTTACGGAGTTCAAAGCGAAGTTCACTGACGCTGCCGTCAAAAACTTCGGTTCTGGCTGGACGTGGCTGGTGAAAGAGGCCGATGGCAAACTGGCTATCGTTTCAACGTCTAACGCGGGCACCCCGCTGACCACCGGCGCAACGCCGCTGATGACCGTGGACGTATGGGAACACGCTTACTACATTGATTACCGTAACGCGCGCCCGAACTACCTGGAGCACTTCTGGGCACTGGTTAACTGGGAATTCGTGGCGAAGAATTTCGCCGCGTAAAAGGCACGCAGAAGGGTTCGCCCTTCTGCGTTTTTGTTTACTCTGCTGCGCAGGCCGCTTCTGGCTGTTTACGGCCGGACATCAACACCAGCAGCAGGCCCAGAGCAGCGATAATCGCCCCCATCACCGGCACAAAGCTGTATCCCAGCCCACCCGAAATCACGGCTCCGCCCGCTGCCGCGCCGAGCGCGTTGCCGAGGTTAAACGCACCGATATTCACGGAAGACGAAAGTCCCGGCGCTTCATGGGCGACACGCATCACGCGCATCTGTAACGGAGGTACTACCGCAAAGGTTGCCGCACCCCACACAATCATGGCAATGGCCGCCCCCACTTCATTGCGTGCCAGCCATGGGATCGCCACCATGATGACAATCAGCAGCGTCAAAAAGCCTTTCAGCGTCCCGCTGACGGAACGGTCAGCCAGTTTCCCGCCCAGATAGTTACCGATGGAGAAGCCTACGCCAATTAACACCAGCATCGCGGTAATAAACATCGGCGTAGCGTGCGTGATATCGTGCAAAACAGGCGAAATATAGGTGTAGAGCGTAAACATCGCGCCAGCACCAAGAACGGTGGTCAGCAATGCTGAGAGCACCTGCGGACGCACCAGCACCGACAACTCTTTACGCACGTCAGGACGCTCTCCGGCACTGCCTTTCGGCAGAGAGAAGAACAACGCCACCATCGCGACAACGCCCAGTACAGCGGTGGCAAGGAAAGACATACGCCAGCCAATCACTTCACCCAGCCAGGTTGCAGCGGGTACGCCACCGATATTCGCAATCGTCAGCCCCATAAACATGGTCGCTACCGCACTGGCCTGTTTATGCTTTGGCACCACGCTGGCGGCGACGACGGACCCCAGCCCGAAGAACGCACCGTGGTTCAGGCTGGTCAGAATGCGCGACAACATTAAGGTTGTGTAATCCGGCGAAATTGCAGACAACACATTGCCCAGCGTAAATATCGCCATCAGGAAAATGAGTGCATTACGGCGCGCCCGGTGCGAGAGCAGCAACGTCATCAACGGTGCCCCCACCATTACGCCAATGGCATAAGCGCTGATTAACATACCGGCCGCAGGGATAGAGACATCCACCCCCCTTGCGATAACCGGCAATAATCCCATTGGTGAGAATTCCGTGGTGCCAATCCCGAAAGCGCCAATCGCCAGGGCCAGCAGAGGAAAATTGATTTTCATGAATAAACTCCGGATGCCGTGTCAGGTAGCGACACAGAACAAAGAAGTCAAAAGCATGACATCAATCACAAATAATGAGAAGTTAACATTTTGGCAAAAGATTTTTGCCGGAGGAGTAACAATCAAGGCAGGTCTGGAGGGAGAACGGATATTCTCCCCCGAGTAAATCAGTGCAGTGCAGCCGTCAGACCACCCGCTACAATCAACGCCAGAACAATAAAGGTGGTAACCAGTGAAAACTTCAGATCGGAACTCATCAATTTTTCTCCTTTTAATCACCCCACGAAAAGTGAGCTTGCTCATTTTTACACAGTTTACGTCAAAAATCTTCCCGGATTTAAACTGATATCCACTTTTGCTCTTCCCCTTTTCATCAAGATAGGACAAAATTCCACGCTAAATTTATTAGCGTACCGGCCATTGACCCCCTCCTGACGTCCTGTGTCGTTTTCCCGGCGTGTCGCAATTCAAGATTGCGTAATAAGGGTGAGAGAAGGCAAACGTTTACCTTCATGATATTCAGGAGCTTAGGATATGGTCTGGAGTGACATCGAATGGCAACAATAAAAGACGTGGCAAAACGCGCAAACGTTTCCACTACAACCGTATCACATGTAATTAACAAAACGCGCTTTGTGGCTGAAGAGACGCGCAACGCTGTCTGGGCAGCAATTAAAGAACTGCACTACTCTCCGAGTGCGGTGGCCCGTAGCCTGAAAGTTAATCACACCAAGTCGATCGGCTTGCTGGCCACCAGCAGTGAAGCGGCCTATTTTGCCGAGATCATCGAAGCAGTTGAGAAAAACTGCTTCCAGAAAGGATATACCCTGATTCTGGGCAACGCGTGGAACAACATTGAAAAACAGCGTGCTTACCTGTCGATGATGGCGCAAAAGCGCGTGGATGGCCTGCTGGTGATGTGTTCCGAATACCCGGAATCGGTGCTCTCCATGCTGGAAGAGTACCGCCATATTCCGATGGTCGTGATGGACTGGGGCGAAGCGCGCGCAGACTTCACCGACTCGGTCATTGATAACGCCTTCGAAGGCGGTTACATGGCTGGCCGGTATCTTGTAGAGCGCGGTCATCGCGAGATTGGCGTGATCCCTGGCCCGCTTGAGCGTAACACCGGCGCAGGACGACTGGCCGGGTTTATGAAAGCAATGGAAGAAGCGCTGATCACCGTGCCGGAAAACTGGATTGTGCAGGGCGACTTTGAGCCAGAGTCAGGCTACCGCGCGATGCAGCAGATTGTCTCTCAACAGCATCGCCCGACTGCCGTCTTCTGCGGTGGCGATATCATGGCAATGGGCGCGCTCTGTGCGGCCGATGAACTGGGCCTGCGCGTGCCTCAGGATATTTCCGTGATCGGGTATGACAACGTGCGCAACGCGCGCTTCTTTACCCCGGCGCTGACCACCATCCACCAGCCGAAAGATTCGCTGGGTGAAACGGCTTTCAACATGCTGATGGACAGGATCGTCAACAAACGCGAAGAATCGCAGTCTATTGAAGTCCACCCGCGTCTTATCGAACGCCGTTCCGTTGCGGATGGTCCGTTCCGCGACTACCGTCGCTGATCGCTGTTCGGGGCCAGCGAGTCTGGCTCCCGTAACCACTCCCGGTTCAGCGTTTCGCTGTCTCCCAGATAATCCAGAAGCCAGGCCATTGCGGGCGAGATGTCGTTTTGCTGCCAGGTGAGGCAACAGGCTGCGTCCGGGAAAGGGTTTTCGAGCCTGAGCGCAACCCATTCTCCGGTATCTGTTCGCGGTCGGGCAAAGTGAACGGGCACCATCGCAACACATAAGCCAGCGGAAAGACAGGTTGCAGAGGACTCCCAGTCCGGCGCAACCACGCGCCGCTGGTTATCCAGCAGCCAGGTTATCCGCTTGGGCAGCGAACGGGAAGTATCTTCCAGCACCAGCGAAGGCCAGTTGCGCAGGGTATCGTCGCTGAGCGGCCCCTCCATCGAAGCCAGCGGATGATGGCTGGCGACGACGCAGGTCCAGCTCAGCATACCCATATCGCGAAACGCGTAACGTCCACCGACAGGAATGGCCTGGGTCGCCCCGATCGCCATCTCCGCCCTGCCGTCCGCCAGCGCATCCCAGACACCGTTGAACACCTCCTGGGAGACTCGCAGCTCGACGTCTGAAAAATGGCGGTAAAAATCAACAATCATCTGCCGGGTGCGCTCGGGCTTCACGATGTTATCCACCGCAATGGAAAGATGTCCTCGCCAGCCGTTGGCGATCTGCTGACACTGCTCACGGGTGATCTGCATTTTTTTGATAACAGAACGCCCTTCCTTCAAAAACCACGCCCCGGCGGGCGTTAATTCTACGTCACGATGGCGGCGTTCAAACAGCGGAACCGCCAGCCACTCTTCCAGCTGACGCACCGTATAACTGATAGCCGACGGGACGCGGTGAAGCTCCTGCGCCGCGCCGGTAAAACTGCCGTTGCGCGCTACCGCATCCACCACTTCAAGGGAATAATCTGACCACATTTTCTGCCTGCAAAATTTTTGAACGCACCAGCCAAATATTAGCGTTTCACAAGCAGCTTTGCACTCCCTACACTCTGCGCCAACGTACACCTGCCTCCTTAAGGAGAATAAAACAGTGCAACCCAGGAAAGGATTTTTAGTCTGGCTCGGCGGCTTAAGCGTGCTGGGCTTTTTGGCCACCGATATGTATCTGCCCGCGTTCGCCGCGATGCAGGAAGATTTACAAACACCTGCTGCCGCGATTAGCGCCAGCCTGAGCTTATTCCTCGCCGGTTTTGCCTTTGCGCAACTGCTGTGGGGACCGCTCTCTGACCGTTTTGGCCGTAAACCGGTGCTGTTACTGGGCCTGGCGATCTTTGCTGTAGGCTGTCTGGGTATGCTGTGGGTGCGCGATGCAGCCTGGCTGCTGGTGCTGCGTTTTATTCAGGCCGTCGGCGTCTGCGCTGCTGCGGTAACCTGGCAGGCGCTGGTAACCGACTACTACCCGGCGTCACGCACTAACCGTATTTTCGCCACCATTATGCCGCTGGTCGGCCTGTCGCCCGCCCTTGCCCCGCTGCTGGGCAGCTGGCTTCTGGCGCATTTCGAGTGGCAGGCGATTTTCGCCACCCTGTTTGCCATTACCCTGGTATTGATGCTGCCTGCATTTGCCCTCAAACCCGCGCAAAAAAAAGCGACGCACGCTGAGGCAAAGCCGGTAACGTTTATGTCGTTACTGCGTTCTAAAGCCTACCGTGGCAACGTCCTGATTTACGCCGCCTGCTCCGCGAGCTTCTTCGCCTGGCTGACTGGCTCGCCGTTTATTTTGCACGATATGGGTTACAGTCCGGCTGCCATCGGCCTCAGCTATGTGCCGCAGACTATCGCGTTCCTGGTGGGAGGCTACGGCTGTCGCGCCGCGCTGCAAAAATGGGAGGGTCAGCAAATGCTGCCGTGGCTGCTGGGTCTGTATGCGTTAAGCGTGATCGGCACCTGGGCAGTGGGCTTTATCCCGCATGTCGGTCTGACAGAAATTTTACTTCCGTTCTGTGTCATGGCGGTGGCTAACGGTGCCATTTACCCTATCGTGGTGGCACAGGCGTTACGCCCTTTCCCTCAGGCAACTGGCCGCGCCGCCGCTCTGCAAAACACACTCCAGTTGGGCCTGTGCTTCCTGGCAAGCCTGGTGGTCTCTGCGTTGATTGCCACACCGCTGTTGACCACCACCAGCGTAATGCTGGTTACCGTTATACTGGCCGCCGTCGGCTATCGCATGCAGGCATCCGCTCAGCGTGAGCAGGACGGCACCCCGGAGGCGGAAACATCGCATGCATAATCGCGTGGGAAATTATGTTACATTTCAGTGATTAGGTTGCTAAGAATTTTCTATTGAATCACCAAATTTTGAGGCCTATACTAAATTTGGTTCGATTAAATACGATAAATATTAAGTGTTAACGGGAGCCGGAGTGCTCCCGTTTTACCATGGAAGGCATTTCGGCAAGGGTTATCTCCCTTCCTCTGTTCTACGTCGGATACTAGCCTCGCGGTGGAATACCGTGAGATTTCTCACAAACCATAAAAAGCGTCTACGCTGTTTGAAGGTTCTGATCACAGCAAGGTGATGGAGAAGCTATGAGTTCATCGTGTATAGAAGAAGTCAGCATTCCGGACGATAACTGGTCCCGGATCGTCAGTGAGCTGTTGAGTCGTGCGGGCATCACCATCAACGGGCCCTCACCCTCCGACCCGCAGGTTAAACATCCCGATTTTTTTAAACGTGTATTGCGGGAGGGATCGTTAGGTCTGGGCGAGAGTTACATGGATGGATGGTGGGAATGCGAGCGGCTGGATATGTTTTTCAGCAGCGTTTTACGCGCCGGTCTGGAAAACCAGCTTCCGCGTCACTTCAAAGACACATTGCGTGTCGCCTCCGCCCGATTGTTCAATCTGCAAAGTAAAAAGCGGGCGTGGATTGTCGGCAAAGAGCATTACGATCTTGGTAACGACCTGTTCAGCCGTATGCTTGATCCCTTCATGCAATACTCTTGCGGCTACTGGAAAAAGGCGACAACTCTTGAAGAGGCGCAGCAGGACAAACTGCGTCTTATCTGTGAAAAATTGCAGCTCCAGCCCGGTATGCGCGTGCTGGATATTGGCTGCGGCTGGGGCGGGCTGGCGTATTTTATGGCGAAACATTACGGCGTCAGCGTTGTGGGCGTCACCATCTCTGCCGAACAGCAAAAAATGGCACAGGAACGCTGTCAGGGGCTGGACGTTGATATCCGGCTTCAGGATTATCGTGACCTGAACGAGCAATTTGACCGCATTGCTTCTGTCGGGATGTTTGAGCACGTAGGGCCTAAGAATTACGACACCTATTTTGAGGTGGCCGATCGTAATTTAAAACCGGAAGGTATCTTCTTACTGCATACCATTGGCTCTAAGCGCACCGACAATAATGTTGATCCGTGGATCAACAAATACATCTTCCCGAATGGTTGCCTGCCGTCCATCCGTCAGATAGCAAAAGCCAGCGAATCGCATTTCATTGTGGAAGACTGGCATAACTTCGGTGCGGATTATGACACCACTCTGATGGCGTGGCATGCGCGTTTTCAGGCCGCCTGGCCTGAAATTGCGGATAACTATTCGGAACGGTTCAAACGGATGTTCAGTTATTATCTGAATGCCTGCGCGGGTGCGTTTCGTGCCCGCGATATTCAACTATGGCAGGTGGTCTTTAGCCGTGGTATAGAACACGGTCTGCGCGTCGCCCGCTAAAAAATAACCCCGGCTAGCCGGGGTTATTTTTATTCAGCTTCCGCTGTCTTTATTATTGCGGCCTCTTTTGCCGCCAGCACGCGTTCAACGGTATCCACTACCGCCTGAGTTTGCGGATCGATTTCAATATTTACCCGATGCCCCAGTTTTTTCGCGCCCAGGGTTGTACGCTGCAGCGTTTCAGGAATTAAATGCACGCAAAAACGGGTTGGTGTCACTTCCCCGACCGTCAGGCTAATCCCATCAATACCAATAAATCCTTTGTAGAGGATGTATTTCATTAATGACGGGTCCTGAACTTTAAACCAGATTTGACGATTATTTTCCGAGGTCACGATTTTGGCCACTTCAGCGGTGGTCATGATATGGCCTGACATCAGATGTCCGCCAATCTCATCGCTGAACTTCGCCGCACGCTCTACGTTGACGGTATCGCCCACCACCAGCTCACCCAGATTGGTGATGCGCAGCGTCTCTTTCATTAAATCAAAGCTAATCAGGTTACCGTTAATTTCGGTTACCGTCAGGCAGCAGCCGTTATGCGCAATCGACGCCCCGGTTTCAATACCTTCAAGCATATATTCCGGCAGCTCAACGACGTGAGTACGGAAATTGGGTTTTTCATCAATAGACACCACTTTCGCAGTGCCCTGCACAATACCAGTAAACATGCTTACAACTCCTGTTTTTTCCGGACGGTGGCGACACCGTTTAATCCCTTCACAATAACAGTTGGAAAAACAGGTTGCCAGCGGAGCGCATTTTCTGGCGATTTTTTCACTAGATAATTAGTTAAACCCCGCTACAATAGCTGGCATCCCCCTGCATTTTCTTCTTGCTGCCAGTAACGGCGGCTTTTTTAATCTCTCAAATAACAACAATACAAAGGTGTTCACGTGCAGAAGTACATGAATGAAGCGCGTCAGTTATTGGCACTGGCAATACCGGTGATCATCGCGCAAGTGGCCCAGACCGCAATGGGATTTGTGGATACGGTCATGGCCGGTGGCTACAGCGCCACCGATATGGCCGCCGTTGCGATCGGGACATCGATCTGGCTCCCGGCCATCCTCTTTGGTCACGGTCTTCTGCTGGCGTTAACGCCGGTAATCGCACAGCTTAACGGTTCCGGTCGACGAGAACGCATCGCCCACCAGGTTCGCCAGGGGTTCTGGCTGGCGGGTTTCGTCTCCGTTCTTATCATGGTGGTGCTCTGGAACGCGGGCCATATCATTCGCGCGATGCATAATATCGACCCGGCTCTGGCTGATAAAGCCGTGGGCTATCTGCGCGCCCTGCTCTGGGGCGCACCGGGCTACCTCTTTTTCCAGGTCGCACGTAACCAGTGTGAAGGTCTGGCAAAAACCAAGCCTGGCATGGTGATGGGTTTTATCGGTCTGCTGGTTAACATTCCGGTGAACTATATCTTTATTTATGGCCACTTCGGTATGCCAGAGCTCGGCGGCATTGGCTGCGGCGTGGCAACGGCGGCGGTCTACTGGGTGATGTTCTTCAGCATGATCACCTTTATTAAACGCGCGCGATCCATGCGTGACATCCGTAATGACAAGGCATTCAGCACACCAGACTGGACGATCCTGACGCGTCTTATTCAACTGGGTCTGCCGATTGCACTGGCGCTGTTCTTCGAGGTGACGCTGTTTGCAGTTGTTGCCCTGCTGGTGTCGCCGCTGGGAATTATCGACGTTGCGGGCCACCAGATCGCGCTGAACTTCAGCTCGCTGATGTTCGTTCTGCCGATGTCGCTGGCGGCAGCGGTCACTATTCGCGTCGGTTTCCGGCTCGGACAAGGTTCAACGCTGGATGCGCAAACGGCTGCGCGTACCGGTCTTGGCGTGGGTGTCTGCATGGCGGCCTGTACGGCACTCTTTACCGTCGCGCTACGTGAGCAGATCGCCCTGCTCTACAACGATAATCCGGAAGTGGTCCTTCTGGCATCTCACCTGATGCTGCTGGCTGCGGTGTACCAGATTTCGGACTCCATTCAGGTGATCGGCAGCGGCGTGCTGCGCGGGTATAAAGATACGCGTTCTATTTTCTTTATTACCTTTATTGCGTACTGGGTACTGGGTCTGCCGTGTGGGTATGTTCTGGCGCTCACCGATCTGGTGGTTGACCGTATGGGGCCAGCAGGATTCTGGATGGGCTTTATTATCGGCTTAACCTCTGCGGCCATCATGATGATGCTGCGTATGCGCTATCTGCAACGTCAGCCATCTACCATTATTTTGCAACGCGCCGCACGTTAAATACGCAGTAGCCGCCAGCAGGCGGCTACTTTCTCTTCACTTTGCGCGGTAATGAAGCAATCGCGTGAAATCAGAGAGAAAATTGCATTTTCCCTCTTGCCACTGCGGTGCTGTGCCGCTAATATTCGTCCCCGTTGTCACCGGCAACACGTTGCGTTCATAGCTCAGTTGGTTAGAGCACCACCTTGACATGGTGGGGGTCGTTGGTTCGAGTCCAATTGAACGCACCATTTGCGTCTGTAGCTCAGTTGGTTAGAGCACCACCTTGACATGGTGGGGGTCGATGGTTCGAGTCCATTCAGACGCACCATTCTGTTTTTCCTCTATCATTCCTGCATTTGATCGTCCAATACCCACTGCGCAGTTACTACAACCGACTTCTCAGTCCGCTTATATTCCATTTTTAATTGAGCGCAGCGCCGTACAGTACGGGCAAGTACAGCCAGGTACAGGCACAGCAGCGCAAGTCCCGAGGGCAGAAATTTGTGGTCGCTCGCCGTGCTCGCTGTAATAACCACTGAGAATATTATTCTCCACATTTCGCATTTGCTGCGCAGAGATCGCCGGATTGATGTTTTCTTTCGCCTGAAATGCCAGCGCCCCCGTCGAGACAACCGACAACGAAATCGCAACCAGTTTACTGATTTTCATCCTGTTCACCCTCATGTAGTGCAGGCTTAACCTGCATTTGCCTGTAGTGTCCATCTCGCATTCACTTTGTCTCATCAAACTGTAATAAGCGCCCGGTATTGAGCAGCACCAGCAGCGTGCTCAGATTGTGGAGAATCGCGGCAATCAGCGCCCCGGTGGCCCCAAGCAGCCCCATTGCGGCGGCAGAGACGATTAACAGCGTCCAGCCCAACCCGATAAACACATTCACCTGCAGCGTGGCACGGCATTTTCGGCTCAGCCGAATGGCGCATGGCAGGCGGCGTAAATCAGAGCCGGTAAGCACCACGTCAGCCGAGGCCAGCGCAATATCCGCCCCATTACCACCCATCGCAATACCAACCGCACCGGCTTTTAACGCCAGCGCGTCGTTGATACCATCTCCGACCACCATTGGCCGCCACCCTTCATCAACAACACGCTGCACCTGACGCAGTTTTTCCGCAGGCAGCGCCCCGGCGGAAAGTTCGTCGATCCCCGCCTGCTGCGCCACCCGCTTCGCCACCGCCAGACGATCGCCGGTCAGCAGCTGTTGCCTGTCAATACCCAGTGATTTGAGCATCGCAACCATCTCCGGTGCCTCGGGGCGAAGCGTATCCTCCAGCAGGAACCAGCCAAGAAAAACGCCAGCGTGCGCCAGGCCAACCACCGGGCCATCGTGCTCCGGCACTGGTGATACCGCAATGTGGTAACGAGCAAACAGCGCCTGCTGCCCCAGTAATGCCAGCCCTTCGTCGGTTGTCGCCACAACGCCAATGCCCTGAATTTCTTCAATGTCTCGCAGTGTTACCTCACCTGGCGCGGACACCGTCCCGGCCAGCACCCGGCTCACCGGATGGTTACTGGTAGCTCCCAGCGCTGCCGCCAGTTGCATTACGCGCTCACGCGGCATGTCGGTCGCCAGCATCACGTCGACGACACTGAGCTTCCCCTGAGTCAGGGTCCCCGTTTTATCCACAATCAGGGCATCCACATCCGCCAGCTCTTCCAGAAATGCCGCGTTGCGAATCAAAATACCGTGTCGTGCCGCCACAGCTATCCCCGCCATTGCGGTTGCGGGCGCTGAAAGCACCAGCGCACAGGGACAGGCGGCAACCAGCACCGCCAGCATCGCCTGGCTGTTATACGTCAGAAACCAGGTGGTTGCCGCAATCAGCAGCACCAGAATGAGATAGTGGCCCGCATAGCGCTCTAACATCCGGGTAATCGGCGGCTTTGCCTGGCTGGCGTCCTGCATCAGCGCAATCACTTTCCCCAGAGTCGACTGCTCACCCGTGTGGGTGACCTTCACCCGCAGCAGGCCGTTCAGATTAATGCTTCCGCCAAACACAGCCATTCCCGCTGCCGCTTCAACCGGTACGGATTCACCTGTAATGTGCGCCACGTCCAGGCTGGCATAGCCGGAAAGGATCTGCCCGTCAGCGGGCACCCTGTCGCCGGCACGCACTTCAACGACGTCGCCAGAGTGGAGATGCTGGCTGTCGATCTGCTCAAGCGCACCGTCTGCCCGCACGCGCCTGGCCTGGCTGTGCGTCAGTTTGCTCAGCCCGGCGATAGCCTGACGGGTTCCCATCACGCTGCGCTCTTCAAGAATATGACCGAAAATCATAATCACCGGCAGCAGCGCGGCGGTCATTAAATCACCCAGTGCCCACGCACCAAGCATTGCCAGTACCACCAGCAGATCGGTTACGCCATGCAGATCGGGATGCAGCAGGCTGTGCCAGGCGGCCCGAAAAACCGGGATAGCCACCAGCAGCCACGCGATGCCCGCCAGGATGTCGCTAATGCCGGGTTGCTCAGGCGCAAGCGCTTTCCAGAGCAGGCTCAGCAGCAGCAAGCCAATAGTGATCATCGTCAGCGTTAACTGACGTAGCATACGCCTCTGCTCGGCTGGTGTTTGCAGATTGCCGTCAAAGTGAAAGTGTCCGTGGCTGCACTGGTGGCTCATGGTTTTTTCTCGCTAACGGT
The DNA here is from genome assembly GCF_009176645.1 of Enterobacter oligotrophicus. Taxonomy (NCBI): domain Bacteria; kingdom Pseudomonadati; phylum Pseudomonadota; class Gammaproteobacteria; order Enterobacterales; family Enterobacteriaceae; genus Enterobacter; species Enterobacter oligotrophicus. The sequence continues at coordinate 4,460,107 of NZ_AP019007.1, read as the reverse complement.
CGGAGTGGCGGATTGTGCAGGCAACCCCTGCAGGATCAAGCGGCTGTCGTCGCCCGGCGCGACGGTAATCACCTGCCCCGCCTGCGCCAGAATAGCCGTCACTTTTTCACGCCACAGGCGCTGCAAAAGACCCCCATCGGCCCCTTCACGCCTCGCCTGGGCCAGTTGCATAATGGTGCGGGTGTCGACACTGGCCTGCGCGAGAATTTCCTGACGCCCCGCCTCCGCCTGCTGAAGCGTCCGATCCGCCTGCTGTTGCGCCTGCTGGGTACGCAGCGCCGCCGCCGTGCGGGCGCTGGCTACGGCCTGCTCCGCCTGCTGCCCTGCCGCCAGCACCGCATTAAACGCTGCCACCGCGTTCTGGGGCAAAGAAGAGGTGATATCAACGCGTTCAATGCGAATGCCCGGATCGTTCCCTCCGGCAGCCAGCAGGGTAAGACTTTGCGTCATCGCCTTTCTGAAGTCGCTGCGTAGCTGAAGCCGCTCCTGGGCCGCGTGGCGATCGTTTTGCAGCGTCTCAGGACGGGTCACCAGGATCGAATCCAGATCGCGTCCCACGCAGACAACCGCCGCGGCGTGCTCGGTCAGGCGGTCGATCAGCGGATCGATATGCGGACGCTGAAGCGCGTATCGGACAGGATCGCTGACGCGCCAGAAGACCCGCACGTTCAGCTGTACGACCCCGGCATCGCCAGTAAGCAGGTAGCCCGCCCCCGCTCCGGCATCACCATCGCGCTCCCAGCTGTTGATCTGATCAAGCTGCTGACTGCGCTGCAACGCCTGAACATCGCGCTCCAGAATTCGCTCCTCGCCGGGCACCCGCTCCACGCGTTCAATCGGATAGGGCCAGGCAAACAGCAACCCGGCGTTTTCCACACGAACGGGCTTACCAAAGCGGTAAACGATCGCCCGGCTGTCCGGGGCGACCTGATAAATACTGGAAAACAGCCACGCGCAGGCCGCGATAATCGCCGCGCCGTACAGGGCAAAGAACGCAATCCGGTATGACTGCCCCCAGGGAGTGCGCTTCAGCGGTGGCTGCATCATGGTTTAGCCGCCTCTGGTGTTTGGTCTGGCCCCTGCACCAGCGCGCGGAACGGTTCTGCATCGGTACGCAGCACCAGGCGGGTGTTGCCATTAACGATGGTGCTGAGTGTATCCAGGGAACGCAGCAGGCTATAAAGTTGCGGATCGCTGGCCCAGGCTTTGCCATATATTGCCGCTGCGTCGCGCTGTGCGTTGGCGGCAATAGCCGCCGCTTTAACGGAGGCATCAGCTTCCAGAATGCGTCCATCGCGATCCGCCTGTGAATGGATCTCCGCCGCCAGCCGTTTCCCCTCAGCCGTCCGCTCCGCTGCAATGGTTTCCCGCTCGGCACGCATGCGGTCAACGGTGGCGTTAAGCGTCACGGCCGGTAGCGTCAGGCGCTCAATACCGGTCTGGATCACCTCGATGCCGTAGCTGTTGAGAAGCTGCGCTTTCAGTTGCGCCTGCACTGCCTGCTCAAGCTGAGCGATTTTGACCTTCTTGCTGTCGACGTTGACGATATCCGCCAGCGCGTAGTTACTGGTGGTGGTTTCCAGTGCCGAGCCAATAAAAGTACGGATTTGGCGAGCCGCTTCATCCGGCTGGTTCTGCACGGCGCGGATAAAGCGCAGCACGTTGTCATTATCCGGTTTCACCTTCCAGATAACCCACGCCTGCACCAGCACCCGCAGCCCGTCACGCGTGCCAACGTCCTGCAAACCGCTGGACGTTGAACGCACGCGTAAATCGACATTCACCGGCGTTTCAAAGGGTGCCGGGAAACGCCACGCCAGGCCGGGCGAGAGCAAGACCCGCTGTGGATTGCCAAAGCGCGTCACTACCGTCGCGCTGCCTGCGCTGACGTCAAGCAGGCAGGCGGTGAGCACCGCCAGCACCAGTAACAATACCGCAATACCGATGCGTAACGTCCGCTTGTGGCGCTGTGGCGCGGGCGACGTCATCTGACGTATGCCAACTTTTTCCGCGTGTTCCGAAGAGGTGATGGAGTGGATCTTCATTTCGTGCTGGCCTTCTGTGGTGCGGTACTGTCGGATAATGCAGGATACTGGCGCAAATCCAGTACGGGCTCGCGGGTGCCCTGCAAACGGTCGTCCAGGATCAAAAGCGGTGTATGCGCCAGGCTCTGGCTGAGAATGTGGTAACGGCGCTCAAGAAGGAATGCCGCGCCGGCCTGCTTCCACGCCTGCTCGTCCGCCGCAAAATGGATCGCTTCCGCTCTGGCACGCGCGAGATCTTCTGCGGCAAAGGCCTGCGCGTCGTTTACGCGGTTTTCCGCTTTTTGTTGCGCCTCGCGAGTCACCGTGGCGGCATACCCCTTCTCACGGGCGACCCGCGCGCTGGCGGCTATTTGCGCCGCCTGCACGCCGTGCCAGGCATCGGCGGCCCCCGCAGGCGGGTGAATCGCTTCTATTCGGGTTGAGAGCAGCTCCACGCCGGTATGCAGTGTCACTAAACGCTGCTGGATCTGCCGGTTAAGCGCTGACGCCAGGCTCGCGCGCTGCTCGTTGAGCAGCACATCCAGCTGCTTGCTGGCAAACTGCACCACCAGCACCTGTCGGGCAATACTGCGGATCAGCACAGGCAGATCTTCGGCCTGATACTGGCTGTTAAGCGCGTCCTCATTACGCAGCCCGACGCGCCAGATAAGGCGGATATCCATATTTACTATCTGAAAACTCTGGCGGTCGTTAGCCTTGCTGGCAATCACCTGTGATTGATCGGTCAGATGGCTGCTATCCCACAAGCGCCAGCTACTCTGCGGTGCAGGACCTTCGGCACTGTCGGGCTCTGCGCTCTGCGCCTGCGATTCCGGTTCATCACTGAGCCGCAGCTCATGTACCGTCCCATTTTCCACGGGGCGAACCCGACCAAATGGCCAGGGCAATCCGACATGCAGCCCCGGAGAGAGCACCGCCAGCGGGCGGCCAAAACGTTCGTAAATCCCCCGCTGCTGCAGCGGGACTTCCGTCAACCCACTCAGCAACCAGCCCAGTACGGCAATGCCAAAGGCTACGGGCAAAACCGTTTTTCCCATCAGGCGAAACGCCTGCACCTGGCGTAGATCAATGCCAAAACGCTGCTCAAGCGCGTCCAGAACCACCGTCAGTGGGCGCAGAGGCCAGCGGTACAAGGCAGCAACGGTGCTGACCGTCAGAAAACGGGGAGCCTCATCCGCCGGAAGCGGCGTGAGAGCGGTGATGAGGGTACGCAGGAGATATTCCAGCGCCATCACGAGGACCAGCAAGCTGCCAAGCCGGAAAAGCCACAGCGCCAGCGTTGGGGAAAAGATCACCAGCAGCAGCGCAGCGGCAAGCACCAGCAGAAGGCTGAGCATCGCACGCGCCAGCCCGATATATTCGCGCTGATAGCGCCAGTGGCGGACAATTTTAAAGCTGATCATGCGTTCAATGACCAGCAGGCCAAAGCTCAGCAGCAGAAGCACCCCAGGGATCACGCGGCTGATAACCGTGTCTGCTTCGCTGAACAACGCCGCATCGGCAAGGTTTGCGATAGCAAAACAGAGAGCCAGCACGGAAATCGTCGCGGTAGTGACCAGATGCTGGTGAAAATGCGATAGCCAGGCCTGCAACTGCGGTGGCAGCTGCAACCGTTTAGGCTCCGGGGAAGCAGGCTCCTCTGCGGGCATTTCCGCGACCGGTGCTGCAGCTTGTTCACAGCGTAGCGCGTTTTCTACAAACGCCATCGCCACCAGCCCCGCAGCCAGCAGCAGCCGAAATGCAAATAACCAGATTGCGACGTCAGAGAATAGATGCAGAAAAAGGTAAACAAGGCCGACGGGCAGCAGAAAGCCGTAAAGACAAATTTTTGTGATCAGAAGGCGCTGCAGCAAACGACTTACCTGAGCGCTATTCTGCAATAGCGGTAACGACACCCTGGTACTCCCATTAGTTTCGCCTGCCTGGCTGAAATACATACGGTAATAGCAGGAATGGCGCACGGATCGTGATTTAAGCGTTACGATATAACATTCAAACCGTCATCAAAACAGGAAATACTCAGCGGGTACGTTTAATTTGGTATCAATATGTGACTGAATTTTCGCGCGCTGATTCACCGCTTCTTTTGCTACGCTTTTCATATGACAATAAAACGAAGGAAGAGTGTCGATGAAGAAAATCGCTATTATCGGCTCAGGCCCCACAGGGATTTACACCTTTTATTCTCTTTTGAAAAACACGACACCTCTTGCTGTCTCGGTTTTTGAGCAGGCTGAAGAAGCGGGCGTCGGGATGCCCTACAGTGATGAGGAAAATTCACGGCTGATGCTGGCAAATATCGCCAGTATTGAAATTCCGCCCGTTTTCATCACGTATCTCGACTGGCTGAAAACGCAAAGTGAAGCACATCTGCGCCGGTTTAAGGTGGATAAAGCGACCTTGCACGACCGGCAATTTCTGCCGCGTATTCTGTTGGGTGAGTATTTTCGCGATCGGTTTCTGGCTATCGTCGCCGAGGCTGAAAAAAAGGGATTTCAGGTTGAGGTACATGAATCAGCCGAAGTGACCGATATCACCGCCACGACAGATAAGGTTACGCTTTCGGTAAACGGAGAAACGCACCCTGACAGGTTTGACCTTGTCGTGATTGCGACAGGTCATGTCTGGCCGGATGAAGAAAAGGCAACCCGCACTTACTTCCCCAGCCCCTGGTCCGGGCTGATGGACGCCACCATCCGCGCCTGCCAGGTCGGTATTATGGGGACATCCTTAAGCGGTCTGGATGCTGCCATGGCGGTGGCAATGCAGCATGGCGACTTTACGGGCGACCAATTCAGGCTCGATGAGAAAAGCCAGGCGCTCAGCATCACCCTGATGTCGCGAACCGGCATTCTGCCGGAAGCAGATTTTTATTGCCCCATCCCGTATGAGTCGCTTTCCGTATTGACTGAAACGGTCGCTGAAGCCGAAATAGCTAAGGGCGCAGAAGGGTTACTTGACCGGATATTTACCCTGATGGTGAAAGAGCTTGAACATGCCGATCCACAGTGGAGCGAAGCGATAGCCCTGAACACGCTGGATGCAGACAGCATTCGTGATGCCTGGTTTGCCGATCGTAAAAAACACGACCCGTTCAGCTGGGCCGAAGATAACCTGGAAGAAGTTGAACGCAACAAACAAAACAGGCATACCGTTCCCTGGCGCTACGCCGTTCTCCGGTTGCATGAAGTGGTTCAGGAGATTGTCCCTCACCTCAATGAAGAAGACCGGAAGCGCTTCAAAACGGGGCTGGCACGCGTATTTATTGATAATTATGCTGCCATTCCGTCCCAGTCCATCCGCAGGCTGCTGGCTCTGCGTGAAGCCGGGATAATCAGCGTGCTGGCGCTCGGCGACGACTATGAGCTTGATATCGGCAGCGACCAAACCGTGATTACGACACAAGAGAAAACTCACCGTTTCGATGTATTTATCGATGCGCGTGGGCAAAAACCGTTGAAAACGAAAGATCTGCCCTTCCCCACGCTGCGTAAGCAGCTTCAGGAAACCGGCGAAGAGATACCTGATGTGGGTGACGATTACACGCTCAGGGAACCGGAAACCCTTCGCGGACGGATTGCTTTCGGTGCGATACCGTGGCTGATGCACGACCAGCCGTTTGTGCAGGGGCTTGCAGAGTGCGCAGAACTGGGGGAGGCAATGGCGAAAGCAGCGGAGAAACCAGCAACGGGATCGCGCAGGAAACTGCCCTTTGTGGAGAACTGACAGGGCCTCCGTGCCCTGACGCGTCTGACTACTCGAAGAAGACTTCCGGGTTTTCAGACAGAGACACGAAGGTTTTGCTGTTTTTATCCAGCGCACGGATTTCGCCGCTTTCGATGTCATATACCCAGCCGTGCAGGCGAATGGAGTTGTTGCGCAGACCAACAGCAACCGACGGATGCGTTTTAATGTTGCTCAGCTGTGCAAACACGTTCTCCTGCACCATTGCGTTCACTTTATCGACGGGCGTGTCCCAGGTTTTCTTCTCAACCACCGCTTTTGCCGCATCGGAGTAACGCAGCCAGTGAGACACCGCAGGCATTGGCTCAAGGTTCGCATTGTCGGCAATTGCTTTCATTGCGCCACAGTTAGAGTGACCGCAGATCACGATATCGGTCACGCCTAACGCCACGACAGCGTATTCGATGGTGGCGGATACACCACCCGGCTCCGGCCCGAACGGTGGCACAATGTTGCCAGCATTACGAATGACAAAGAGCTGTCCCGGCTCTTGCTGGGTGACCAGCTCGGGAACCAGACGGCTGTCGGAGCAGGAGATGAACAACGCTTTGGGATTCTGGCTGGACGCTAAACTGCGGAAGAGCTCTTTACGTTGCGGGAAAATCTCTTTTTGAAAGCTGAGAAAACCTTCAATGATATGTTGCATAGCCATTTCTCTTTTTCTGTTTTAGTTTAGACATGATCGAGATCACGCGACTGAAGTTTACCCACCGCCCTTTACTTCAGACAAGCAATATATTTCTGGCCCGACCGCTGCACAATCTCACTCGCTTTCGCCGTCATATCCTGCCCTTCGAACGCGCCATAGAGACGTTCAAACGGTTTGTCCTCAAGATGACGGGTTATCCGCTCGACGGTACGGGCAGGCAACGGAAGCATATTAGGGTAGCTCCACATAAACGAAACGGCATCTTTACCGGGTGTCACCTGCAGTATGTCGCCTGCCAGCAACACGCCCTCGCCTTCATGCCAGTGCAGCACCGTACCGCCCGCAAAGTGTCCGCCGAGCCGCAACAGCGTTACAGACGGCATCAACGCCAGAGAATCCCCCTCCCAGAAGTGAAGCGCCGGGCTGCTGCGCATGACCCACTCACGATCGCTGGCATGCAGATAAACCGGCGCATTAAAGGCCGCGGCCCAGTCCTGCATGGTGGTGTAGTAATGAGGATGGGAAATGGCTATGGCACTGATACCGCCGAGCGCGGCAACTAACGTGCTGGTCGCCGGGTCGAGGTTGGCGATACAGTCCCACAGAATATTGCCGTGCGGTGTGCGCAGAAGAAGAGCCCGCTGGTTGATGGCAAAAGACGGAACCGTTTTGATGCTGAACAGCTGCGGCTCCAGTTGCTGCCATTTATTCGTGTGCGTGGCGGTCACGGTTTCAAGATCAATCCACTGCTGGCCGGTTCTCGGGACGTACTGGCGTTCGTCTTCGCAAATCGGACATCGCTCCGGGTGTGTGTCATAAGAGGTGCCGCAGGTTTTACAGAGAGTAATCATGAGGTTTCCTCAGCGGTAAAGCCTTGAGTATGGCAGGGATTATCCTTATGTGCTGCGGGGTGCAGGGCTAGCCGTTTTTGCCCTATACTGTGCCAGTATCAAAAACCGAACAATGCAGGTGCCCCATGGAAATTGATCTTGAGAACTTAGTCTTTAACGGACTGGATGAAGCAGAAGAGCGCAACGCAGAACGTCTGGACGACGCGGACAAAAAAGCACAGGCGATCGTCGCGGACGACGACTGCGGCGATGCCTGCAAAATCTGACGATAAAGCACCGGAAATCCCGGTGCTTTTTTTTACCCGTAAGGGTTAAATTTCCGGCGTCTTTTTGAATCCACTGAGCATCAGGATGAGGCTTTGAGGCGAGGAGCCCGGTTCAAACTGATAATGATTACCCTGCCGATCGCCGCCGATATACCACGAGATCTCCGTTTTCCCTTCTGCCAGCGCTTTGCGCACTGCTTTGTCTACGTCCACCATCCGGTATTCACGGGAATGGTTGAGGTAAAGCACAGCATCCGATTTGTAATTACACGCCGGACGTGATTTCCAGCTCACGGTTGCCGGGTCCCAGTCGTTACTGGCCGGGTAGAAAAAGATCTGATCGGCACCGTCTGTCTCTACTTTGCCGCCGTAAATGCGCACACGGTATTTAAACAGGGAAGCATCCTGCCCCACCGGCAGCGGCGGGATCTTGAATTTCACCAGTGACAGGGTTTCACTGTTTTGGGTTCTGCCCCCGTTCTGCCAGTTATCCTGCACCAGTAAAACCTGCGGTTCCGGCAGAGAAAGCGTCGGCTCCATGCTGCTCAGCCAGACGTTTGCCTTCGCTTTCGAGTAGCCATACGGCACGGTGGTGCCGCAGTCCATCCCGCGATTCATACACAGCTCGGTCATAAAGCGCGCGGCGTCTTCCGTCCAGCCGTTCATGAAATCCGCATGCGCGGTATAAAGACTGCCCCATAGCTCCTCGCGCTCATTGCCGTGCATGATCGGGTCAAGCGAAAGCTGCACGTTGCGGGTATCCAGAGAAGTGATCGTTGGGATCACGTAAGCCACGTTCATGTTCACGGTGGGAATTTTCACCGGGAATGCGGCCGGGCACTGCCCTTTAATATCGTATGCCGCGTTAGCAAGGCCATGAGCCGGTTTCAGGTTTACCCCATCCCAGCAGTTCGGGAACTGAATGCCAATATTAAACTGCACCGCATCCTGTGCCTTACGTAACCCACAGACTTCTCCCGTTTTGGTGGTATAGCCTTTGCCGTTCGCGCATAAGAAAGTGATATGCGGATTAGGCGTCGTGCCATGGTGGTCACCCGCCAGCAGCGACAGCCCCGCCGGGAAGGGTTGCAGCGGATACGTTTCGACATTCGATGCCTGATAGTACGTTTTTTGATACGCAGGTTTGACGACCGTTCCGTCAGGCAGACGCAGCGAGGGAGCCCAGTATGCAGAGCTGTCCGCTTTGTTATCACAGGTGGTCTCTTCATGCTGGCGCAATGTCTCCCGGCGTGAGAAAGCATCCGTGTGTGTGTTACCAAAGAAGTCGTGCAGCATGGCCTCGTTGGGCATGCCGAACATCATGATGGCGTCATCGCCGAGGGTGTGGGAGTAGCCGCAGACAACATGCGCCTGGGGTGCGGCGTGTGCCGCCTGCATTGCGAGCAGTAAAGCGGGGAATGAAAATGCCGTTGTTATCGTGGTCCGTTTCATCATTTTCTCCATGTATGAAAGGACACATTGGTAACAAAAGCGCGTTAATTAACAGAGTGTTTCACAGCGTACTTTTCCGCTCTCTCTGGCTTTACAAACCGTGAGCACAGCTCATTCCAGTACATTTCGCGCGTGCGGCGCAGTTCAGCGTGACGTTTTATCATGGAACCACTCCGGGTCAATGTTAGCGACGTCGACGCCATACAGGCTGGCGACAGGCAGAATCGACTCAAGAACACGTTGCGCGCTGTTCTCCGCATTGTCCGGCCGGGTCGCAAAAAACCGCCGTAACGTGCTTATCCACTTTTTCATCGTCTTTACCCTCTTCGCTTCACCTGTCCTCAGTTAAACACCTAAATTTCACGTAAGGGAAATACCAATATTGACTGTCAATGTGCAGAATGCGCAAATAGCCTCCCATTCATTTACTTGTCAATAACACCTTGTTCACTAATGCTTTTTTGCTTATAGCAAAGAAGAATTTCTTATTTGGCGATAGCGTTAGCTTATGGGAGCGTATCCGGAGAAAACAAAAACGACGGGAAGACGCATTACTATGGCAGCATATAAAAAATCGTATCAAGAAATAGCAGTGGCTTTGGGTTTACTGGCGGCAGGCGGCATATTGTCGACACAGGCGCAGGCCGACCAACTGGCGGACATCAGGGCAGCAGGCGTGGTGAAAGTCGCCACCTTTGACGCCAACCCACCGTTTGGTTCTATCGACGCGAAAACCCATGAGATCGTGGGCTATGACGTCGATTTCGCCAACGCGCTGGCAAAAGCGCTTGGCGTGAAGCTGGAACTGGTTGCCACTAATCCGGCCAACCGCATTCCGCTGCTGCAGTCCGGTAAAGCCGATTTAATTGTGGCAGACATCACCATCACGCCAGAACGCGCGCAGGTGATCGATTTTTCCACCCCCTATTTTGTGACCGGACAGCAGTTCCTGGTGCCAGCAACGTCCCCGGATAAACTGGACGAATACAGCCGCGCGCGTATTGGTGCGGTAAAAGGCACAACAGGTGAACAGGCTCTCCACCAGCGTTTCCCGCAGTCCCGCGTGCTCTCCTACGATGATATTCCGCTGGCGCTGACCGCACTGCGTAACGGTAATGTGCAGGCGATCACCCAGGACAGCACCATTCTGGCGGGCCTGCTGGCACAAGCACCGGATAAAGCGAACTTCAAAATTCTGCCTGACCTGCTCAGCAAAGAAGAGATTGGCGTTGGCGTGAAAAAAGGCGAAACGGCGCTGCTGAAAGTGGTGAACGATGAGCTGATTAACCTCGAGAAAAGCGGTCAGGCCGCAAAAATCTACGACACCTGGTTTGGCCCACAGACCCCGTCCCCACAGCCTCGCGCCTTTAAAATAGAAGCCCGGTAATATGCTCTCAGGTTTATTTTCACACTCCGCGGCCGGTGCCGCGGATTTTTCACGTCTGGAACACGCCAGCGTTGAGTTTCGTGACGTGGTTAAACGTTACGGTAATCATGAGGTGCTCAAAGGGATAAACCTGAGCATCACGCCCGGTGAAGTGGTTGCTATACTCGGCCCTTCCGGTTCCGGCAAGTCCACTCTCATCCGGCTCATCAACCAACTGGAAACCCTTAACGGCGGCGAAATTCTGGTCGACAACAAACCCACCGGGCAACTTTCCGGCGTGGCGCTTCGACAGCTTCGCAGCCGCGTTGGCTTCGTTTTCCAGCAGTTTAATCTTTACGCGCATCTCACCGCCAGCCAGAACATTACCCTGGCGCTGGAGCACGTCCACGGCTGGAAACCTCAGCCTGCTCAGGAACGTGCCGCCGTCCTGCTGGAAAAAGTGGGCATGCTGGAAAAAGCCCACCATTTCCCGGCAGAGCTATCAGGAGGGCAGCAGCAACGCGTCGCCATCGCCCGTGCGCTGGCCTCTTCGCCGCAAATCATCCTGTTCGACGAGCCGACGTCAGCCCTCGACCCGGAGATGATTGGTGAAGTGCTGTTTGTAATGAAAGCGCTGGCGCATAGTGGGATCACGATGGTCGTGGTAACGCACGAAATGCAGTTTGCCCGTGAAATTGCCGACCGGATTGTTTTTATCGATGGCGGTCAGATCCTGGAAACGGCCTCGCCGGAGCAGTTTTTTACGCAACCATCGCATCCGCGCGCGCAGCGTTTCCTGCAAAAGGTGCTCAACCCGCTTCATCAGGAGCATCTGTAATGCCCGCGCTCGACTGGCAGGGGGTGCTGACCGGGCAGCCCCTGCAGTGGATATTATCCGGTTTTCTGACCACGCTATGGGTCACTCTCGCGGGTGCGATACTGGCCAGCCTTTTCGCGCTGTTGTTTTTGCTGTTACGCCTCTCTGGCGGGCGAACCGGCGAAGGGGTTGTCAGCGCCTGGGTCTCCCTGTTTCGCAATACCCCCCTCCTGGTACAACTGCTGTTCTGGTATTTCGCCGCCTGGAACTGGCTTCCGCTGGCGTTTCGGGATGTGGTGAATGCAGATCACAGCTGGTCGATCCTGCCCGGCGACATCTGGTGGTTCACACCGGAGTTTTTATGTTCTGCCTGGGGACTGGGGGTGTTCACTTCAGCCTTTTTAATTGAAGAGATCGAGTCCGGGTTGCGCTCCGTCCCCACCGGGCAGCGTGAAGCTGCGATGGCGCAGGGATTTTCCGCCTGGCGGCTGTTTCGTTACATTCTGTTGCCTCAGGGGTTGGCTAACGCCTGGCAACCGGTCGTCGGGCAGTATCTCAACCTGATGAAGCTCTCCTCGCTTGCCAGTGGAATTGGCTTTGCCGAACTCACTTACCAGGTGCGGCAGATAGAGAGTTACAACGCCCACGCGCTGGAGGCATTTACCGTGGGAACGGCACTGTATCTGCTCACGGGCGTGGTGATGGGCATGGTGCTGGTGCGCATCGGCCCTGCCAGAGGGAGTGCAAAATGATTGCCGGAATAAATGTTATTACCGAAAACCTGGATTATCTGCTGTGGGGACGTGCGGCGGCGGGTGAGCCTGGCGGGGTGTTGCTCTCACTATTGATGGCTACAGGAGCAGCGCTGCTCGCCCTGCCTGGCGGCATTGCCCTTGCGTGCCTGGCCTGGCGTTATACGGGGCTGGTGCGCAAGGCGCTGTTTCTGTGGGCAGAGCTGATCCGCGGAATCCCGTTAATCTTCGTGATTTTCTGGATGTGGTATCTGCTGCCGCTGATGACCGGCGGCGATCTGCCAGGTGCGCTGACGGTCACGCTGGCGCTGGCCTGGTTTACGGCGGCATCGGTGATGCATTCGGTACTGGCCGGGCTAAACGCGCTGCCTGCCGGACAGTATGAGGCGGCGCTATCTCAGGGATTCAGCACCCAACAAACCCTGTGGCGCGTGCTGCTTCCGCAGGGGTTGCGCAACATCCTGCCGTCTCTGGTGGGCATTTTTATCAGCCTGCTGAAGGATACGTCGCTGGCGTTCATTGTAAACGTGCCGGAACTGACGACAGTGGCAGGACAGGTGAATAACCGGGTGCAGATCTACCCTGCCGCCATTTTTATCTTTACCGGTGTGGTCTACTACCTGCTCTGCTGTTCACTCGAACAGCTCGCGAAACGCTGGCGGCTTACCCGGCCAGCGCTTTAACCACTGTTTCCATCGCTTCGGTTGTCAGCTCACTGCGTTTGACGCGCTGGTTCGCCAGCGCGGTACGCAGCACACCGGCGATCACAATATGCTTTGGCTCCTGGCCTAAATCACGCATCTCAAGCACCACCTTCCCGACCACCCGACACATCTCCTGGTACAGCGCTTCGTCTTTGGTCACATTGCCCATTGCCAACCCTCCATTGCCCTAAACGTTCAGCTTAAATGATTCGTGGGCTGGATACAAAAAGAAGCCCGACGAGGATCTCGCCGGGCTTCTTTGTAAAATCAAGGAATTAGTTATTTACAGGGATAACCGCGCCTTTATATTTGGTACGAATCCACTCCTGAATCTCTTTAGAGTGCAGCACGTTCACCAGCGCGACGATATCTTTCTTCTTCTCGTCACCGCGATGCACGGTAATGATGTTGGCATACGGGTTATTTTCACCGCTCTCAACCGCAATCGGGTCGTGAACCGGGTCCAGACCGGCGTCAATCGCGTAGTTGGCGTTAATCACCACCGCATCGCCTTCGTCGTTGTTGTACATTTGCGGCAGCAGGGAGGCTTCCACGTTAGGAGTGAACTGCAGCTTTTTCGGGTTCTCCACGATGTCGCTAATGCGCGCGGTCACTTTGTCGATGCCCGGCTTCAGCTTGATCACACCCTCTTTTTCAAAGATAGAGAGAATGCGACCCTCTTCCGAAACGGCATCACGCATGATGATTTTGCCGCCTTCCGGCAGATCTTTCAGCGACTTGTATTTTTTAGAGTAGATACCGATTGGCTCAATATGGATAGCACCTGCGCTGACAAAATCGTAATCCTTGTCGCCCGCGTGATCTTTCAGCACGCTGTTCAGGTAAGGGATATGCTGGAAGTAGTTGGCATCGATATCATGCCCCGCCAGCGCGGTGTTTGGCAGAATGTAGTCCTGGAACGGTTTGATCTCCAGATCGATACCCTGCTTCGCCAGAATCGGCTTCGCCTGCTCCAGGATTTCGGCATGCGGCGTGTTGGACGCGCCCACGGTCAAGGTATCGGCCCAGGAAGCAAAGCTCAGGGCGCTCAGGGTTGCTGCGGCGATCAGTGTCAGTGTCTTTTTCATGATGATGGTTCCTGTGTGTATTTATTAGCGTTTATCTAACAGTGAAGTAATGATGTCGCCGCAGAACTGGATAACGAAAACGATGATCAAAATGGTCACCGTTGCTACCAGCGTGACGTCACCATGGTTGCGCTGGAATCCTTCCAGATAAGCCAGATTTCCCAAACCGCCAGCGCCAATCACCCCCGCCATTGCGCTGTAACTCACCAGCGCGATCAGCGTCACCGTAATGCCTGAAACCAGTGCGGGTGAAGATTCCGGCAGTAAAACCCGAAACACTAAGGTGCTCAGTCGTGCGCCCATTGAACGCGTTGCTTCTATGACCCCTTTGTCCACTTCACGCAGGGCAATCTCCACCAGACGCGCGTAGAACGGTGCCGCGCCCACTATCAGCGCAGGCAGCGCCGCATTTGCGCCGAGGATGGTACCCACGATGGTTTTCGTGAATGGGATCAGCAATACAATCAGGATGATGAACGGGATAGAACGGAACACGTTCACCACAATCGAAATTACGCTATAGACCGTGCGGTTATGAAACAGCCCACCACGGGCGGTTAAAAACAGCGCCAGGCCGAGCACAATCCCCAGGACAAAGGTCGCCACACCAGAGAGTGCCGTCATGTACAACGTCTCCAGCGTTGCCGCCCACAGTTGATCCCACTTCAGATGCGGAAAGAGATCCTCAGCCATGTTTAATCACCTCGCCCTGAATATCACTTTGCTGCAGGTCGGCAAGGATATTGTTCAGTTGTTCGTCAGATGCCACCACGTGTACCCAGAGTTGCCCGAAAACACCGTGGGCGGTTTGCGTCATTTTTCCGTGCAGGATATTAAACGGCAGGCCGTAGCGCAGCGTCAGTTCCCCCACGATCGGCTTATGCGTGCTGTGCCCGGTGAAGGTCAGCCGGATAACCGTGCCTTCCAGCTCGTTTGCCAGTTCAGTATTGAACGTCTCTTCCTCGGCATACTGGCTTACCTGACGGACAAACTGTTGCGTGATGGGCTGCTGTGGATGGGTAAAGACGCTCAGCACGTCGCCCTCTTCCACTACTTTGCCGTTCTCCATCACCGCCACGCGGTCGCAGATTTTGCGCACCACGTGCATCTCGTGGGTAATCAGCACGATAGTCAGCTTAAAACGACGGTTAATATCCAGCAGCAGGTCAAGGATCTGATCGGTGGTCTGCGGGTCGAGCGCGGAGGTTGCTTCATCGCAGAGCAGTACATCCGGGTTATTCGCCAGCGCACGCGCGATGCCTACCCGCTGCTTTTGCCCGCCACTGAGCTGCGAAGGGTACGCATTTTCGCGCCCCTTCAGCCCGACCAGCGCCACCAGCTCGGCCACGCGGGCCTTGATGTTGGCTTTGGGCACGCCGGCGATTTGCATTGAGAAGGCGATGTTCTCGTTCACCGTGCGCGACCACAGCAGGTTGAAGTGCTGGAATACCATGCTGATCTTCAGACGCGCCTGGCGCAGCGCTTCACCCTTTGCGGCAGAGATGCCCTGCCCGTTAATGGTGACGCTCCCGGTACTCGGTTTTTCGAGGCCATTCAGCAGGCGGATCAGGGTACTTTTCCCTGCGCCGCTGTAACCGATAATGCCGTAAATTTGTCCCTGTTCGATCGTCAAATTGACGTTATCAACGGCAGTGAGTGCCACCTTTCCGTTGTCAAAAACCTTCGAAATATTCCTGAGTACAATCATTCTTATTCTTTATCCGTTACGCATATAGCGGTTTAGCAGTATGGATGTCCAAATGAGTGTAAACAGAGGTGATCAGGTTTTAAATGACCAAAAAGGAATGTCTTATAACGACCGGAAATAAGCAGCGAAATAACAGGGCACCAGGCATTTAGACTATTTTCAGCAATGAATATCTGCCAGATGCATATATCACCGACCACCACCGGTAAAAATGGCTATTTTTGCAGCATTTTATGCCTGTATAGCCATCCTCACATCCAGAGCACTTTACGTCTTGCTTTCCTGACATCCAAAACTGGCATGAATATGCTTTTCTGTTCTAAAAGACAGTGAAACGTTCTTTATTGAGAAAAATTCACGGTCCTATCATCCCGTCATGAACTTCTTAAAGGGAAACCCTCATGACGATTTATCATTCCGTTACCGAACTGATTGGCCGCACGCCGCTGATCCAGCTACATAAACTCGATACCGGCCCGTGCTCGCTGTTTCTTAAGCTGGAAAACCAAAACCCCGGTGGTTCGATCAAAGATCGCGTCGCGCTGTCGATGATTAATGAAGCGGAGCGCAAAGGTCTGCTGCTGCCCGGCGGCACGATTATTGAGGCCACCGCCGGGAATACCGGCCTCGGGCTGGCGCTGATTGCCGCACAGAAAGGGTATTCGCTGATTCTGGTGGTGCCCGACAAAATGAGCCGCGAAAAAATATTCCACCTGCGCGCGCTGGGGGCTCAGGTGGTGCTGACCCGTTCCGACGTCAACAAAGGTCATCCGGCCTATTATCAGGATTACGCCCAACGGCTGGCGAACGACCTGCCCGGCGCGTTTTATATTGATCAGTTTAATAATGAAGCCAACCCGCTGGCGCACCGCACCACCACCGCGCCGGAACTGTACGAGCAACTCGATGGAAACATTGATGCCATCGTGGTCGGCGTCGGTTCCGGCGGCACGCTGGGGGGCCTGCAGGCCTGGTTTGCCGGGCACTCCCCGCATACGGAGTTTGTGCTGGCCGACCCTGCGGGTTCGGTTCTCGCCGATCAGGTGGAGACCGGGCGCTACCACGATGCGGGTTCATGGCTGGTTGAAGGGATCGGTGAAGACTTCATTCCCCCGCTGGCGCACATCGAGGGCGTTCATCGCGCCTGGCGTATTACCGACCAGGAAGCCTTTACAACCGCACGCGCGCTGCTGAAAACGGAAGGCATTCTGGCGGGTTCCTCCAGCGGCACTTTGCTGGCAGCCGCACTGAAATACTGCCAGGCGCAGACCACGCCGAAGCGCGTTGTCACCTTCGCCTGCGACAGCGGTAATAAATATCTCTCGAAGATGTTCAACGACGACTGGATGCGTCAGCAGGGGCTAATTACGCGCCCTCAGGCTGGCGATCTTTCCGACTACATCGCCCTTCGCCACGATGAAGGCGCGACCGTTACCGCCTCACCGGATGACACTCTCTCCACCGTGCTGGCACGGATGCGTTTGTACGACATCTCCCAGCTTCCTGTGCTGGATGACGGTAAGGTCGTCGGTATCATCGACGAGTGGGATCTGCTGCGGCACATCGGCGGCGAAGGCGATCGTTTCACCCTCCCCGTCACTCAGGCGATGACGCGGCAGGTGGAGTTTCTTGATAAGCACGCACCGGAGAGCGACCTGCACGCCATTTTTGACCGCGGACTGGTCGCCGTTATCACTGACAACGAGCGCTTTCTCGGCCTGATCACGCGCAGCGACGTCCTCACCGCCTGGCGCAACCGTCTACAACAAGAAAGGAACACACGATGAAAAATCTGGCCACTCTCAGCGTTCATAGCGGCGAGTTTAACGATCAGCACGGTGCGGTGATGCCGCCGATTTACGCCACCTCAACGTTTGCGCAGCCGTCACCGGGAGAACATACCGGCTATGAATATTCCCGCAGCGGTAACCCGACCCGCCATGCGCTGGAAACGGCGATTGCTAAACTGGAAGGCGGGACGCGTGGCTACGCCTTTGCGTCAGGGCTGGCGGCCATTTCCACCGTGCTCGAACTGCTGGATAAAGACAGCCATATCGTCGCCATTGATGACGTCTACGGCGGGACGTATCGCCTGATTGAAAACGTGCGCAAGCGCAGTACCGGTCTGCAGGTCAGCTGGATTAAACCGGACGATCTGGCGGGGCTGGAAGCCGCCATTCGCCCGGATACCCGGATGATCTGGGTGGAAACGCCGACCAATCCCCTGCTGAAGCTGGCGGATCTGGCGGCTATTGCCACGATTGCCCGGCGTCATAACCTCATCAGCGTGGCAGATAATACGTTTGCGTCACCGGTCATTCACCGCCCTCTGGAGTCGGGTTTCGATATTGTGGTGCATTCTGCTACCAAATATCTTAACGGCCACTCTGACGTGGTGGCTGGGCTGGCGGTCGTGGGGGATAACAAAGCCCTGGCTGACACGCTGGGTTACCTGCAGAACGCCATCGGCGGCGTGCTTGATCCGTTTAGCAGCTTCCTGACCCTGCGCGGTATTCGCACCCTTGCGTTGCGTGTGGAGAAGCACAGCACCAACGCACTCGCGATTGCGCAATGGCTTGAGCAGCACCCGCAGGTGGAAAAAGTCTTCTATCCGGGGGTAGAGTCGCACCCACAGTATTCGCTCGCCCGCTCCCAGATGGCGCTGCCGGGCGGCATGATCGCCGTGGTGGTAAAAGGTGATGCGCAACGGGCGACAGAGGTTATCCGTAACCTGAAGCTGTTCACCCTTGCCGAAAGCCTGGGCGGTGTGGAAAGTCTGGTCAGCCAGCCTTACAGCATGACCCATGCCTCCATTCCGCTGGAACAACGTCTGGCTAACGGCATTGTTCCTCAGTTGATCCGCCTCTCAGTCGGGATTGAGGATGCGAAAGACTTAATCGCCGATCTCCACCAGGCGCTGAAAATCTGAGCAAAATGCGGCGGGCGTTCGGCCTGCCGCCATAAGATGTCATTATGCCTTAACGCCTTGATAACAATATTGTGTGAAACTGCACAGATTATTTTTGAAACGCTGTTTTCATTTTCCTTTTTGCTGAAAATCAGCGTATAATGCGCGCCTAATCCCTGGTGAATGGTTTCAGCGCTTGGAATACAAAAAACAACGTACAATTTCTCCTCTCCTTCGTTGGGCTGACACTCAGGCACACTTTCTTCTGCACGCTCATTTGATGTCTCCTATCCTTAGTGCGTGTCATATACTCTTTTGCAACACAGGTTTGACTCCGCGGCGGTGCGCCCCCGGAGCGAGATTTCCATATCCTTCCCAACTTAAAGACTAAGACTGTCATGAAAAAGACGAAAATTGTTTGCACCATCGGCCCGAAAACCGAATCTGAAGAGATGCTGACCAAAATGCTGGACGCCGGCATGAACGTTATGCGTCTGAACTTCTCCCACGGTGACTATGCTGAACACGGTCAGCGTATCCAGAACTTGCGCAACGTGATGAGCAAGACCGGTAAAAAAGCCGCTATCCTGCTCGATACCAAAGGTCCAGAAATCCGTACCATCAAACTCGAAGGCGGTAACGACGTCTCTCTGAAAGCGGGCCAGACCTTCACCTTCACCACTGACAAGTCTGTTGTCGGTAACAACGACATCGTTGCGGTGACCTATGAAGGCTTCACCAGCGATCTGTCCGTGGGTAACACCGTGCTGGTGGACGACGGCCTGATCGGTATGGAAGTCACCGCTATCGAAGGCAACAAGGTTATCTGTAAGGTACTGAACAACGGCGACCTGGGCGAAAACAAAGGCGTTAACCTGCCAGGCGTTTCTATCGCTCTGCCAGCCCTGGCTGAAAAAGACAAGCAAGACCTGATCTTCGGCTGCGAGCAAGGCGTTGACTTCGTTGCGGCGTCCTTCATTCGTAAACGTTCCGACGTGGTTGAAATCCGTGAGCACCTGAAAGCGCACGGCGGCGAGAAGATCCAGATCATCTCCAAAATCGAAAACCAGGAAGGCCTGAACAACTTCGACGAAATCCTCGAAGCATCTGACGGCATCATGGTTGCACGTGGTGACCTGGGCGTTGAGATCCCGGTTGAAGAAGTGATCTTCGCGCAGAAGATGATGATCGAGAAGTGTGTTCGCGCGCGTAAAGTGGTTATCACTGCCACGCAGATGCTGGACTCCATGATCAAAAACCCACGCCCTACCCGCGCTGAAGCAGGCGACGTGGCTAACGCCATCCTCGACGGCACTGACGCAGTGATGCTGTCCGGCGAATCCGCGAAAGGGAAATACCCGCTGGAAGCCGTTAGCATCATGGCGACCATCTGTGAGCGTACCGATCGCGTCATGACCAGCCGTCTGGACTTCAGCAACGACAGCCGCAAACTGCGCATCACCGAAGCAGTATGCCGTGGTGCTGTAGAAACCGCTGAGAAACTGGACGCACCGCTGATCGTGGTAGCCACTCAGGGCGGTAAATCTGCTCGCGCAGTACGTAAATACTTCCCGGACGCCACTATCCTGGCACTGACCACCAACGAAACCACGGCGCGTCAGCTGGTGCTGAGCAAAGGCGTTGTTGCGCATCTGGTGAAAGAGATCGCCTCTACTGACGATTTCTACATTCAGGGTAAAGCGCTGGCACTGGAAAGCGGCCTGGCACAGAAAGGCGACGTTGTCGTGATGGTTTCTGGTGCACTGGTTCCATCAGGCACAACCAATACTGCATCTGTTCACGTACTGTAATAATTCCCGAACGAATGCATTCTGTTAAAAAGCGCCCTCGCGGCGCTTTTTTTATTGCTGGCATTAGCTATATCTAAACAAAATAGCAAATCGGGTTTTTCTATTTAATCGCGATTTATCTAAGATGAATCCGATGAAAAATGCCTTTTTTAACATAGCTTTTTCGACAAAAATGCCAAATTCGTTGCTTCTTTGAGCGAACGATCAAAAATAGGCGTATTCCCATCAAAAAAATATTCTCAACCTAAAAAACTTTGTGTAATACTTGTAACGCTACATGGAGATTAACTCAATCTAGAGGGTATTAATAATGAATCGTACTAAACTGGTACTGGGCGCGGTAATCCTGGGTTCTACTCTGCTGGCAGGTTGCTCCAGCAACGCTAAAATCGATCAGCTGTCTTCTGACGTTCAGACTCTGAACGCTAAAGTTGACCAGCTGAGCAACGACGTGAACGCAATCCGTTCCGACGTTCAGGCTGCTAAAGACGACGCAGCTCGCGCTAACCAGCGTCTGGACAACCAGGCTACTAAATACCGTAAGTAATAGTACCTGTTAATAAAATGGCGCACATTGTGCGCCATTTTTTTTGCCTTCGTCAAACGGCTATTGCGTCACTTTCTCCCCTTCCTCTTCCGCAACCGCCGTTGACACACGACTGTTCTGTACCGATAACACAGGGTTACTGGCGGACGGGCCATTATCTGCCGACACAGCAACCGGAATGCCCGCCCGACGTGACAACGCTTTATCAATAAGCGCTTTATCACTCCCCGTCTGGGAAACAAACGCGGCAAACTCTGCGGAATGCGTAATTGGCGCAACCTGAGGGTTTTCCCCTTCAACCTGTGCCAGAGGGCGGTGAACTTCAATATAGCGTTTACCGTCAGGCTCCACGGAGAACTTCACCGGTTCATTAATGATCTGCACCCGCGTACCGACGCGTACCTGCCCGAACAGCGCCTTGATGTCCGGCGCATTCATGCGCATACAACCGGAGCTGACACGCAGCCCGACGCTGTCCGGCGCGCTGGTCCCGTGAATGAGATATTCCCCATTCCCGATGCCTAAACGCAATGCATAGCGCCCCAGCGGGTTATTTGGCCCTGCGGGCACCACCGGGGGCAGTTTGATGCCCTGTGCCAGTGAGCGCGCCCTGATGCCCGCTGTTGGCGTCCAGGTTGGGTTAGGGATTTTCTGACTCACGCGGGTAGTTGATACCGGCGTTTCCAGCCCAAGCTGCCCGATCCCCAGCGGGTAAACCTGAACGCTATTTTCACCTGGCGGGAAGTAATAGAGCCGCAGTTCTGCCAGGTTCACCACAATGCCCTCGCGCGGTGTATCCGGCAGTAGCATCTGAGACGGAATCGTTATCACCGTTCCCGGCGCAGGATTGACCGGCGCAATGGTATTATTGGTTTCAAGAACAAGCTGTGCTGCGGTATTAAACCGACGGGCAATGGTTTGTAGCTTATTGTCGCCTTCCTGAATGGTGTAGGTTTGATTTTGACCAATAAGACGGCTGCCCTCAGGCGGCAAAGGGTAATCTACCGCTCTGGCTGAATTAAGAGCACCGAGCGAACCAAGCAGTACCAGGGTTATAAAAGACGCGCGCTTCATGCTGAGATTCCTTATTCACTGACAGAACGTCAGAAAGCTGAAAAACCAGCGAGGCAGAAACCACCTCGCGAAACAGAATGAATGCTGTCTTTTAAGTCTAGCTAAGGATTGCGGCTTTAGCGCGAATCGCGCGGATCATCGCTTCCAGCCCCTGGGAGCGGGACGGAGTGAGGTGTTGGGTTAGCGCCATTTTTTCAAACCACGGGCGCACATCAAACGTGGCAATGTCCTGCGCCGTCATCTGGTGATACAGAATAAACACAACGGCAATCAGCCCTTTCACAATTGCGGCATCGCTGTCGCCCTGTAATTCCATCACACCGTTTTTGTCAGGTTGCATCACGATCCACACCTGGCTCTGGCAGCCCTGAATAATATTATCCGGGTTATGCGCCTCTTCACTGAGCGGCGGCAGACGCTGCCCAAGCTCAATGATATAGAGGTACTTCTCTTCCCAGTTTGCGCAACGCCCAAAATTACGCAACAGTTTCTCTTTATCCGGCAACTCTGCCATCTCTTGCCTCTCGTTAGCCCAGCAGCTGGTGAATGCGTTTTAGTCCCGCCACCAGTCTGTCGACCTCTTCCGTTGTGTTGTACATCACCAGCGATGCGCGGCACATCGCCGGAACCTGGTAAAACGCCATCAGCGGCATAGCGCAGTGGTGTCCGGTACGCACGGCCACGCCGTAGTTATCAAGGAAACTGCCCACATCATAAGCATGGTGTTTACCCAGATTAAATGCTATTACACCCTGTCGCTCTGCAGGACCGTATAACGTAAGATCCGGCACGCCGGCCAGCTCCTGCAATGCGTAATGCATCAGCTGCTGTTCGTATTCCTGAATGGCGTCCAGACCCATCGCGGAGACGTAAGAGACCGCCGCGCCAAGCCCAATAATACCGCCCGTGTTTGGTGTGCCCGCCTCAAAACGCCACGGCGCACGCGCGTAGGTGGTGCCTTCGGTCAGGCTGACGGTGGCAATCATCGAACCGCCCCCTTCCCACGGCGGCATAGCCTGCAGAATATCTTCTTTGACGTACAACACGCCAATACCGGTAGGCCCGTAGAGCTTATGGCCGGAGAAAACATAGAAATCACAGTCCAGCGCCTGCACGTCGACCGCGTGGTGCATCACCGCCTGCGCACCATCAATCAGCACCTTCGCGCCCGCCTGATGAGCCTTCTCAATAATCTCTGCCACCGGGTTTTCAGTGCCCAGCACGTTAGAGACCTGGGTCACCGCCACCAGCCGCGTGTGTTCATCCAGCAACGCGTCGAGTTGATCAAGCTGCAGCGTCCCGTCGACGTTAAGCGGGATCACCCTCAGTTCGGCACCCACACGCTCACAGAGCATCTGCCAGGGCACGATATTGGCATGGTGTTCCATCCGGGTGATGATGATGTTATCGCCCGCGTGTACCTGCGCGTTGCCCCAGCTGTTAGCGACCAGGTTGATCCCCTCCGTGGTCCCGCGCACAAACACCAGCTCTTCCGGCGAGCGCGCATTGAGGAAAGCGGCAAGCTGGGTGCGCACGTTTTCCATACGCTGAGTCGCCTCGGCGCTCAGCGTATGAATACCGCGATGCACCGCCGCATAGCCGTGGCGGTAAAACTCCGCTTCGGCGTCCACCACCTGGTTTGGTTTCTGCGCGCTGGCAGCACTGTCGAGATAGGCCAGCGGCAGACCGTTCACTTCTCGGGTCAGAACCGGAAAATCTGCCCGGACTTTCTCTACGGGAAAACTCATGCTTCGCCTCCAAGACGCCGGCCTATGCGGGCCAGCACCTGCTGTTTTAACGCCTCATCGCTCAGCGCTTCCGTCAGCTCTGCCGCAAAGGCATAGATGATCATCTTCTGCGCGGCCTGCCTGTCGATACCGCGCGAGCGCAGATAGAACATCTGTTCGTCATCAATGCGCCCGACCGTCGCGCCGTGGCTGCATTTCACGTCGTCGGCGTAGATCTCCAGCTGCGGTTTGGTGTCCACTTCCGCCAGACGCCCCAACAGCAGGTTGTTGTTGGTCATCTGCCCGTCGGTTTTGATGGCGTGCTGCGCCACGTTAATCAGGCCGTTAAACACCGCGCGGCCTTTGTCACTGACAATGGTTTTATGCAGCTGGCGGCTGTTGCAATACCCTTTGTTGTGCTCAAGCCAGGTGCGCGTATCACACACTTCCGAGTTGACCGGCATCGCCAGGCTGTTGATGCGCAGCGTAGTATTTTCACCGTTCAGCTGCGTACTGGTGTTGTGTCGCAGCACGGCATCACCCAGCAGGAAGCTGTGGCTGTACGCCGCAGCGTCCTGCCCCAGCACAATGTCATTATGGGCGAAGTGGTGGCTCAGCGGGTTTTCAAATGCCAGCTTGATATGGTGAAGCTGGGCATTGGCGGCCACATTCATCGTCAGACGTGCGCCCGTGAAATGGCGGGTATCATTGAGGCTGACATAATGCTCCATCACCGTCGCCTCCGCCCCTTCGGCCAGCTCAAGGTGATGGCGATAGTGCGCCGTATTGATCTCGCCACCGTCCAGCCCCTGAGTGATGTGCATTAACAGCAGCGGTTTCGCCGGACGCTGGTTACGCTTCACATGGATATGCGTCACGCTCTGCGCCAGGCTTTCTGTGAGATGCAGGAACACCTCAGGCTGAACGGCAGCAGTCAGCCGCTGGCGGTCGTCGTTAATGGTAATCTCAAACCCACTCTCCCGCGTGTTGTCGCTCAGCTCCGCCCGGAACTGTCCGTCGACAAACACCAGGCGCACGGCATCCACGTTAAGCGCCAGCGCATCACGCTGGGCCGGGCTGATATCCGCCAGCCGCGTCACAAACTCGCCGTTCAGCAGGCCATCAAGCGGCGTGTATTTCCAGTTCTCATGCTTACGCGTCGGCAGGCCGAGGCGCAACAGTTGCTGAAGGTGCTGCTGAGCCTGCTCAGAGCGTGTTTCACCCTGCGCTTCAAACAGGCGGTGCCATTGCTGGAGTGCATTACTGCTGTTCGGTAAGCCAGCCATAACCCTGCTCCTCCAGTTGTTTGACCAGCGTAAAATCGCCGGACTTCACAATACGCCCCTGATAGAGCACGTGGACATGATCCGGTTTGATATAGTCCAGGATACGCTGGTAGTGGGTGACGATGATAAACGAGCGTTTGCCGTCGCGCAGGGAGTTGACGCCATCGGCGACAATCTTCAGCGCATCAATATCCAGACCAGAATCGGTCTCATCGAGAATGCAAAGCTCAGGTTCGAGTACTGCCATCTGCAGGATGTCGTTACGCTTTTTCTCACCACCGGAGAAACCAACGTTGACCGAGCGGGTCAGCAGGTCTTCCGGCATTTTCAGCAGCTTGATCTTCTCTTCCATTAAATCCTGAAAATCAAAACGATCCAGCGCCTCCAGGCCACGATACTTACGCACCGCATTCAGGGCGGTTTGCAGGAAGAACTGGTTGCTGACGCCGGGAATTTCCACCGGATACTGGAAGGCCATAAAGATGCCCTCGCCCGCACGATCTTCAGGAGACATCTCCAGCAGATCTTTGCCGTTAAACTCCACCGTTCCACTGGTGACTTCGTAATCCTCGCGCCCTGCCAGCGTCGCTGAAAGCGTACTTTTCCCTGAGCCATTCGGCCCCATAATGGCGTGAACTTCACCTGGTTTGACGTCAAAATTGAGGCCGCGCAGGATCGCTTTGTCTTCCACGCTTACCTGTAAATCTTTAATGCTTAACATGTGCTTTCCTTAACCGACGCTGTGTTCAAGACTAATGGCGAGGAGTTTTTGTGCTTCAACGGCGAATTCCAGCGGCAGTTCAGAGAACACATCCTTACAGAAGCCGTTCACAATCATCGAAATGGCATCTTCTTCGCTGATGCCGCGCTGCAGGCAGTAGAAGAGCTGATCTTCACCGATACGCGACGTGGTCGCCTCGTGTTCTAGCTGGGCGCTATTATTGCGGCACTCCACATACGGGAAGGTATGTGCACCGCAGTCCGCGCCAATCAGCATGGAGTCACACTGGGTAAAGTTACGCGCATTGGTGGCCGTTGGCATGATCTTAACCAGCCCACGATAGCTGTTCTGGCTGTGCCCGGCGGAGATCCCTTTTGAGATGATGGTCGATTTGGTGTTTTTACCAATGTGGATCATCTTAGTACCGGTATCGGCCTGCTGACGGCCGCTGGTCAGCGCCACTGAGTAAAACTCACCGATGGAGTTATCACCACGCAGAATGCAGCTCGGGTATTTCCAGGTGATGGCGGAGCCGGTTTCTGACTGAGTCCAGGACATCTTGCTGTTTTCACCTTCGCACAGCGCACGTTTGGTCACGAAGTTCAGAATACCGCCGGTGTTACCATCGCCAGGGAACCAGTTCTGCACCGTGGAGTATTTCACCTCGGCGTCTTTGTGAATGATGACTTCAACCACCGCCGCGTGGAGCTGGTAGCTGTCACGAACCGGCGCAGAGCAGCCTTCGATGTAGCTGACGTAGCTGCCTTCATCGGCCACCAGAATGGTACGTTCGAACTGGCCAGTTTTCTCGGCGTTAATGCGGAAATAGGTGGACAGCTCCATCGGGCAACGCACGCCTTTCGGCACGTAGATAAAGGTGCCGTCAGATGCCACTGCGGCGTTAAGCGCCGCAAAGAAGTTGTCATTACTCGGCACCACCGTACCAATATACTTTTTCACCAGTTCCGGGTGATCGTGGATCGCTTCGCCAAAGGAACAGAAAATGATCCCCTGCTCTGCCAGCTTTTCACGATAGGTTGTCGCGACCGATACGGAGTCAAAAATGGCGTCCACCGCCACCTCTTTCCCTTCTCGCACCGGCACACCGAGCTGGTTAAACGCTTCTTCAACCTCTTTGCTCAGGAAGCTGTTCTCAGCGCCGGTCTGCTGAACCGCTCCCGGCTGCGAGGCGCAGGTATCGTCACAGCTCCCGCAGGAGGGCGCGGAGTAGTAACTGTAATCCTGGTAATTCAGTTTGTCGTAGTGTGCTTTCAGCCAGTGCGGCTCCTCCATTTCCAGCCACGCGCGGAAAGCGCTGAGGCGGAATTCAAGCATCCACTCCGGCTCATTACGTTTAGCCGAGATCGCACGAACGACATCTTCGTTAATGCCTTTCGCCAGTTCATCGGTCTGCAGCTGCGTGAAGAACCCTTCTTTATAGTTAAGGTGTCCGCCGCTCCAGGTGTTCACATCACTCGTTGCTTCAGTATTACGAGACATAGTACCGCCTATACCCCAAAACTTTCGCCGCAGCCGCATTCGTTCTGGGCTTTCGGGTTATGGAATTTGAATAACTGGTTTAAACCTTCACGAACATAGTCGACTTCCGTTCCGTCGATAAACGGCATCGCCTGCAGCGCAACATAGAGTTTCGCGCCATCGGTCTCGAACACCAGATCATCCTTTTCAGGCTCAGTCACGGTATCAAGAACGTAGCCGAAACCCGCGCAGCCTGTCTGCTTCACGCCCAAACGCACGCCGAGGATGTCGGGCTTTTTTGCCACCAGTTCGTGGATATGCGCCGCAGCCGCAGGCGTGAGGGTTAAACCACGCCAGGCAAAATCGGCCGGATTAAAGGTTTCTGATTGCAGTTCCATAGGTCCACCTCATCTGTTAAGCCACCAGGGCATAACACCATGTTAGTGATAACGATTATCACTTCAACCCCCAGACAGCAGGGGCTTTCGGCTAATTCGCCCTTTTTGGCTACTTTTATTAAGCATAGACCCTGTCACGCGATGCTGACGGGAAGGATGTAATTGTTCAATGCATTGATTAATAATGCATTTGACTGCAGGAGTGGCATGAATCTGGTGAAAAATAAAATATGCATCGGAAATGCCTATTTTTGAGATAGATTTTGTACTTCCAATGCGGGCAGAAGAAATTAAAAAGGCCCTTCCGGGCCCTTTATGTTCTTGCGTGGAAGGAGACTGAAAAACCCTGTTCCCGCCAGTAATCCAGCAACTCCTGCTGACGAGGCGTAGGGGATTTTCCCGTCCAGACAAAGATTTTTTGCCCTGGAAAGAGTTCAGGGCGCGGAGAATCAATGGGCTCTGCCAGCACATCAATATGCCAGCCCTTATGCGCCAGACGAGCGGCCTCAAGCCACAGGTGCGTGCGATCGTCACACTCCCAACCGATCAGCAGGGCATCTTTCCCGGCTTTTTTTCGCGACTCTGCCAGGCTTGTGACGGCGAATTCAATCAGCACACCATCGAGCAGGCTCGCCATATGACGCACCGTGTTCTGATCCTGGCTTATTCGCTGACGAACGGGGATGATAATGTTATCGATAAGCGCATCCGTCGCATGATCGCGGCGGAATTCACCGATTTTGGCACGCAGTTTTGCCGGGCTGGCGTAACGCACAACGGACAGCATCTCTTCCTGAAATGACACCCAGTTTCCCTGCGTGATGACGTCTTTGTTTTCCAGCAAGGCTTTCACCTTGCCAACCGAGACGCCACTTTTCATGAGGCGCTTGATCTCTTCAATGCGCAGGATATCTTCATCGTCGAATTGACGATGTCCCCCTTCGCTGCGCTGTGGCTTCAACAATCCATAACGGCGCTGCCAGGCACGCAGCGTAACGGGGTTGATACCGCATCGTTCGGCCACTTCGCCGATACTGTAATAGGCCATTAACTCCCTCACGCTCAGAACTTCCATACCTAACTAAGCCAACCTTATCAGATTGTACAAACCATTTGTATAACTAAGACCTCATTTTGAAACAAGTGAATGGCGTACAAACCATTCACTCTGTTTATGTATTGTTGTATAAATTCAGCCGTAGGTACAGCTACCTCTGAAGAGTTATGTACAAGTTTCTCAGGAATCGAATTTTTTCTCTGGCCAGGCAATGGCAGGAACGGCCCCTTGTCGCGGGCTGGCAAACAGGTGCCCCTGGAACTGGGAAATCCCTGCAGATTCCAGCCACATCCACTCTTCTGCCAGCTCTACGCCGACAGCACAAACCTGAATTTCCAGGGAAATACAGCACTGAATTATCGCCTGAATTATCGCCTGTCGCGGGCCGCTCTTATGCACATTGGCGATCAAATCACGATTAATTTTGATTCTGTCCGGCTGAAATTGCGCCAGTAGTTGCAGCCCGGCAAACCCGGCACCAAAGTGATCGATCGCCACGCTGATGCCAGCGCTTTTCAGCTGCCTGACTGCGCTGGTAAAGTCATCGAAGCGAGAGATCGCCTCACTCTCCGTAAACTCCACAACAATCTGTTCTGGTACAAAGCCATTTGCTTCAATGGCATTGAGCAGAAAATCTACGGCATTGGGAACATTGACCAGCGTCATAGGCAGCAGATTGATAGACAACGTCTGCCCCTGCAAACCCAGCGCACTGGCCATCGACAACGCCACTTGCTTGCTCTTCAGATCCGACTCATAGACAACATCACGAGGCAGGTTTTCAAAATAGATCTCTGGCGATTCACCGGACGGAGTGCGAACCAGCGCCTCCCAGGAGACAACCTGCTGCATAAACGGGTCCACTATCGGTTGAAATGCAAAGCTGCAGTTCGCCCCTTTTGCCACGACTTCAGGCTGCGCGGATAACGGCGTCTCTTCAGAGATAAAGTCCCAAGAGTCCGCAGGCGGCAGCTCAAAATAGTTGGCTTTTTCTGTGGCCTCTACAAAAGTGCGGAAAAACTGCAGAGGGCGATCGTTATATGCCATCTGATATTTCGTTGTACTTCTGTCGAGCACCTGCTGCAAAACTTCATTTCTGTCGAACTGACGTAAATCAAAAAGCTCCATTCCCACGTTGCCAAAACGTCGGGTGGGGCCGTGATCGCTCAGCAGTTCCACGACATTGTGATGTCTCGGATCGTGGCAAATCTGCTGGTAGATAGCCGTGACGTTTTCAACAGGCCCTTCAAGCAACTGAAAAAAATGTGTGCCGTTGAACAGCAAGATCCCCGTGACATCGGCTTGCCGGTTTTTACTGTTTGCAGCAGCTACCATTTCTTCCAGCGCTTTCACCGGAACGTCCTCGCAGATGTGACTGCGGTAAATGATGGTTGTTAGCATGCTATTCCTGGGGGTTATGGGGTCAGCCACGACATTTACGTGGGTAAAGCTATTTTATAGCACATTACCTGGCTAACAAATAATTTACATCTCAAGGCCTTACGCCCTACCCGGTGCTTCTCCTTCCGCTTGTACAATTCTGCATCAATGGAACAGGCTGTACAATATATCCTGCGACATACGCAACAAACAATCTCAATATAACCAATTGAAATATAAATATTTTATAAAATATATTATAGAAAAAGTGAAAAATTGTACATTTTAAATGTACAGATTTGAAAATTGTGTATACCTTAAATGTAACGTTACTGATTACGGATATTTACAGGAGCGAAACATGCAACAGAACGGTTACGCCGCAGATTCAGCAACAGCGATTGCGCAATATTTTGAGAAAACTGCGCTGCCAACTCAGCAGGAGACACTGGGTCAGGTGGTTGTTGAAATCCTGAGCGATGGTCGACATCTCAACCGCAAATCGCTCTGTACCAAATTATTAAGCCGCCTCGAAAATGCCAATGGCCCGGACGAGGAACAGCATTATCACATGCTGCTTGGTCTGCTCTTCGAACGCTAACGTTATGAACAGCAGTGACGCAGAGCGACTGATTGACCAGCTTATAGGAGACGCTGTTCTTTCACTTCTGAAAGAGTGGGAACCGCTGACCATTGATCGCTTAGTTCAGCGCCTGCGGGATATGAAAGCACATGAACATAATCCCCAGCGGCGGGAGACTCTCGCGAAGGCGATCGCCGAAATCGGTGAGAACATTATCGCCTTCAGACGCGGCAGAACCGCACAGGGAAGAACCATCAGAGAGGGACCTCTCAGAGATAACAAAGACAATGTAGTGCCGTTATTAGGTAATGGAAAACCATCCGATCCAAAGAAAATACATTGACTACCACTTTACAGCTACGGTGAAAAGAAATGAGACAACACATTCAGCTTCAACCCAAATACCATTCCGCCTTTTTAGATAGCGCGTTATCGGAGTATTTCCGTCACGCCGGCGATCGTTTTGCTGAAGAGTCCGCCATTTTTGCTACTGCAGTACGTTGTGTTCTTGCTTCCGAAGGCCACCTTACCAATAAAGCGATCATTCTTTGGCTGATCCAGACGCTGGAAACAACCGACGACGTTGTGAAGGCGGATGTTATTCGTAAAACGCTGGAAATTGTCGTGGGTTATACCATGGATGATCTGTAACCTCCCCTTCGCCAACCCTTGCTAACGTGTCATCGTCAGTTTTGACGAAGCGCCTGACGATGACACGCTCCCCCTCTTCATAACTCCCTGTAAAACAACAAAAGACAATGTGGCATGGTTCCTGCTAGTTCTCCCCTACGGGACTGGGCTATCCAGTTAAACATCGCTTCATTTCTTAACAGGTCTGTTATTGATGAAAAAAATCGCTAGCGTCTGCCCTTACTGTGGTGCGGGCTGTAAATTAACTCTCGTTGTAGAAAATAACCGCATTATCCGTGCCGAAGCCGCGGATGGTGTAACCAATCAGGGCACCCTGTGTCTGAAAGGGTATTACGGTTGGGACTTCCTGAACGATACGCGTCTGCTGACTCCCCGCTTAACGCAACCCATGATCCGCTATCATAAAGGCGCTGCTTTTACGCCTGTTACATGGGAAGAAGCTATCCGCTATACCGCGCAAAAACTCAATAATATCAAAGCCCAGTTTGGCCCCCGCGCAATCATGACGACCGGTTCATCAAGGGGGACCGGGAATGAAACTAACTATGTCATGCAAAAATTTGCCCGCGCGGTGCTTCACACCAATAACGTCGACTGCTGCGCGCGCGTCTGCCATGGCCCCTCTGTTGCCGGTTTACAGGAAACGCTCGGCAACGGGGCGATGAGTAATTCCATAAATGATATTGAACACTCAAAGTGCCTGCTGGTGTTTGGCTACAACTGTGCGGATTCCCATCCGATCGTCGCCAGACGAGTGCTTAAAGCGCGCGAGAACGGCGCGAAAATCATCGTCTGCGATCCGCGTCGCATTGAAACGGCACGCATTGCCGATCAGCATCTGCAACTGAAAAACGGCAGTAATATGGCCCTGGTCAACGCGTTTGGCTATGTGCTGCTGGAGGAGGAGCTGTACGACAAGAATTACGTTGCGCGCTTCACGGAAGGTCTGGATATGTATCGCCAGATGGTCAGCGCTTACGCGCCGGAGAAAGTGGAACACCTTACAGGCATTCCTGCGCAGGAGGTTCGTCAGGCGATGCGTACCTTTGCCGCAGCGCCTTCTGCAACGGTGATGTGGGGAATGGGCGTAACGCAGTTTGGTCAGGCAGTGGACGTCGTGAAAGGTCTTTCCAGCCTGGCGCTATTGACCGGCAACCTGGGTCGCCCTGCCGTGGGTGTCGGCCCGGTTCGCGGGCAGAATAACGTTCAGGGTGCCTGTGACATGGGCGTTCTGCCCAATATGTTCCCCGGCTATCAGGACGTTACTGACCCGGCAGTCAGGCAAAAGTTTGCCGATGCGTGGGGGATCGACGTCAATAACATGGACGATCGTGTCGGAGCGCGCATCACCGAAGTACCGCACCTTGCGCTGGAGGGGAAGGTCAAAGCCTACTACATCATGGGGGAAGATCCGCTTCAGACCGAGGCCGATCTCGGCCTGGTCCGCCGCGGTTTCGAGGCTCTCGATTTTGTCGTCGTGCAGGACATTTTCATGACCAAAACGGCAGAAGTGGCGGATGTGCTGCTGCCTGCAACCTCCTGGGGTGAACACGGCGGCGTCTTTACCTGCGCTGACCGGGGCTTTCAGCGTTTCGGCAAAGCCATTGACGCCAGCGGTAACGTGAAGCGGGACTGGGAAATCATTAGTTTGCTTGCCACTGAGATGGGCTACCCGATGCAGTACAGCTCTAACCAGCAGATCTGGGATGAGATGCGCGAGCTGTGCCCGCTGTTCTATGGCGTTACGTATGAGAAAATGGGCGAGATGGGCCATGTGCAGTGGCCGTGTCCGACGCTCGATCATCCGGGGACGCCGTACCTGTATAAAAATAATCAGTTCGATACGCCGACTGGCAAAGGACAGCTTTTCGCCGCCGCCTGGCGCGCACCGGCTGAAACTCCGGATATGGATTATCCGTTAGTGCTATGTACCGTGCGCGAGGTCGGTCATTACTCCTGTCGTTCAATGACCGGTAACTGCGCCGCGCTGCAAAGCCTCGCCGATGAACCCGGTCAGGTGCAGATCAACCCTGCCGATGCGGATAAACGGGGCATTGCCGATGGTCAACTGGTATGGGTACGTTCACGCCGGGGTAAAGTCATCACGCGCGCCAGCATCAGCGAACGCATTAATACCGGTGCGGTGTATATGACCTATCAATGGTGGATTGGCGCATGCAACGAACTGACGCAGGATAACCTCGACCCGGTCTCCAGAACGCCGGAAACGAAGTATTGTGCAGTACAACTGGAGGCGATTGAGGACCAGCGCCGGGCGGAAGATTTTGCGGCTTCGGCGTACCAAACCATGAAATCACGGCTGATCAGCGCCGTGAACGTTTAAGGATATTGCCGGGTGAGGCGTAGCCGCCACCCGGCAATACCGTAAGTCACCTCACGCTCTGTGATTCTTCGCCTGCCGCAGTCTCCCCACCGCAGGCCTGACGTACAGACGTTTCTGCATCGCTTTCTTCACTGAAATCTTTTTCCAGATAGTCACGGAAAACGTTAGGGTGACTGTTTTTTGCAACCAGCCTGTTGAGCAAAGCGATCAGTTCATAATCGCTTCGCAGGTCAAATTTCTGCATCAAAATATATTTATGGGTAAATACCGTTTTATCGCTTATCCGCAACGCGTCAGCTATTTGCATAACTGATAAACCCCGGTAAAAACTCACCATAATTCTGACTTGCTGTGGTGATAAGACTCTATGTTGACAATTCAGACAGGTATTTTTATTCCAGCTATATCCGGGTAATTGCATTTTAAGCCATGCAATAAAGAGCGTCTCGCTCACCTGGTCAAGAGAAGCGTTACGGGAAATAAATATAATATCCTGAAAACAGGATGACATCGCCTGGAAGCGAAACGCATCGTCAACCAACCCTATCACAATGCCTTTTTTCCGGTTTTTAAACTCAGGGAAGCAGGTCAGCATTTCACCATTACATAAAGAAAGAACGACAATATCGGCCATACTGACGCTGTCAGCCGTAAATACATAGTTAAAGTGGAGATGATGTTTAAAATTACGGGAAAAGAAATCCACAAGAAAATATTGTAATCCGGCTCTAAAAAACAGATCCGTTTCTTTAATCAAAATATTCAACATAGATCGTACCGATGTATCGTAATAAAAAAGACGAACAGTTCTCTTCCACTTAATTGTATTGCAGCGTAACCATCACAACTGCACTTATGCTTCCTGGCGCTACCCCACCCGATACAGATTTAACCAACGCCTGCATTGGCATAGTTGCGGTTCTGTCTGCCGCGATGTTTTGTGAGATGCTGGAACCCGTCCCCTTGAGTATGCCAGACGCCCGCTCTCTCATTGCCACCGCAACATTGGTGGCCGAACCGCTGTTCATATAATAGTCCGCGCCAGCAACAGGATCGGGCGTTCCGGTAAAGCTGGCGGTGACGGTACGCGTACCCACCGGACAATGGGTAAACACGAAATTAAATGTGACCGGATCGGACGTTGACCCTGGCGTCGCCATATTTATCGCCTGAATATTCCCAAGGTTAACATCAAGATTTGAATTCCCGCCGTTAAATACACAGGGCGAGGCCACAATATTTCCCGTGACGCTGACATTCACCCCGTCTGCGGCATAGACGTTCCAGCACAATAAAGCGAGAAAAAGGAATTTCTTATATTGCATTTGCATTATCTCACCTGTTACTGGTAGGTCAACGTCAGCGTTGCTGAGGCATTTGCTGAGCCCGGTTCAATGGTCGTTAACGTTTGATAATAGCGAGCCGTTAATGGTAACGTCTCTTGCCCACCCGCAGATTGTTTTAACAGAATCCGGCTATTCATGACCAACGGTGAACCGTTATATAAAAGCTGCACACCAACGCCTTTTGCCGTACCTGCATTCCCTTGTCCTGTTAACGCCATTACGCTTGTATCAGCCACATCCGGGTTTTGTATACCACTCAGTGAAACGTTGATATTGGTTCCGGCGGAACAACTTAGTCCCAGATTTTGCGTATTCTGCGCCCCTGCCGGCGTTGTTCCCACAACAGAACCGAACATTGAAACAGGAATATCACCCATCGGAAACGTTAACTGAGACGAACTGATACTGCATGCCAGCGCGTTGATAGTCCCATCGTTAAGCTGCGTGGTGAGACCTTCACGGTAAACTCCATCAGCCCCCTGCAGCATAACTACGCCAATAACACCAGGCATTAATACGCCTGACGACACCGGGCCGGTTACAATCAATTCAATCTTTCCGCCAAACCATTCGACATAGGATGTCTGGGCGTTATACGTAAATGTATTATTCGGACTTTCAAAGTAATTCCCGGAGGAAAACCGTATTCCAATGCCACTGATATTAGTGGCATATACGTGGTTGCCAAAACCACTCGGTATTGCACTATTATACCGCATACTGAATCCCAACATTAACGGATTGGTACACCCCGTTAAATACGAAGTTGTCCTTGTCGCTGCACGGGAAAATATCACTGTACCGACAGGTGTATCGCGCTGAACGTTAATCGTACCGACAGACAGCGTAGAAAGTTGCGGCGTAATCGTTGTACAGGTTCCGGCATAGGCAATATTCCAGCCAGTAAACGAACACAGCAAAAATATAAAGGTTGCAATTTTCATTTTAACGGTCCTGAAGGCACTGTGCGTTTACTTCTGTTATGCCCCCATAAGATGATTGTTTTGGCAAGCTGAACTCAGCCCGACACCGTTGACCAGGTTGATTTCCCCATGTTGCTAATATTGCTCCCTGCTCGCGCATACCCGTTAAGTACACCTGTCCGCGATCGCCCACGATAAAACTGCTCTGGCTATCACCTGAGAGCGTGACCACCGCGCCAAATGGAACAAAATGGTTATTATCCGATAAGGTCATCAGAACCCGGCGACCCACTTTAGATATGTATTCGGCTTTAACCAGCGCTCCCCGCGTCGGTATTACCGTTCGGGTATTGATGTCCAGCTCAACATCGTCAGGCATATTTTCCGGATCGAGAATAACGTCATTTTTCCGGTAAACTGAAAGATTGCTCACCACCGTATAGCCTTTGTAATCCGTGCGGACACCCGGCTGATTTCGAATATCCACGCCATGAGCGCCAGGTGCTTTTACCAGTACATTTGTTTCCCCCAGCGGCTGAGAGAGTGTCACACCGTCACCATGAAGGATGATCCCACCCTGCAAACCATAATTCAGACGTGTACTGTTTTTATCGTAGCTATACCCCGCCGAGGCTTCGCCGTATGTTCCTTTATAGTCACCGTTTACATTACCTGTATAACCCACGCCATCCGTACCGTAACCCTGTTGCATGTTCCAGCTCAGAGCCCGGTTCTCCAGCGCCACGCCGTTCATACCAATATTGTGCGTCGTGCCGCGATCCTTGCTCGCGTTCACGCCATAGTTAGCCCAGGTTTGCGGCAGGAATTTCTCCAACGGCACGCTGACATTAAAAGCCAGAAGCTGATCGTGATCATAGGTTTTAGCGCTCCCGTTATTTGAGGCAGAGTGGCTGTTTTTACTGTATGTCCATGTCACGCCATAGCTGATGTTGTGCCAGTAATTGTTGTATCCGACGCTCCAGGAGACCATCGATTGAGGGGAATTCCAGTAATCTTCACGCGCAGCGCTAAGCGTCAGAGCGCCGAGGCGTCCCCCCAGCGTCTGGCTCATTGTCAGCTCCGCACGGTTACGTCTTCTGTCCTGCAGTGCAGTGCTGTCCCCGTATGAATCCAGCACGTCCTGCATCCCGTAATAGCCACTGGTCGAATAGCGGTATCCCGCAATGGAAAAATTCGTCCCGCTATTCACAAAGTTCTTGCTGTAACGCGCTCGCCAGGACTGGCCGCGCGTTTTTGCTGTTTTATTCGGTGTGGACCATGCCTGGATCACGTCTGCGGACAGTGCGCCAAAATCGCCCATGTTTTTACCTGTACCGAAAGCAAGCGACTGATATTTGCTTGATTCCTGCAGCCCCCCGTAGAGGGTAATGCCATGCTTCAGGCCATATATTCCGGTGATTTGTTCAAACGGGGTCTTATCCACACTGCTGTTATATGAGCGATATTGTCCTCCGGTGAGGGCATATTTCAGCCGACCCTCACGCTGCAATACGGGCAGCGAGGCATAAGGCAGAGTGAAATGTTGCTCGCTTCCATCGGCTTCTTTAATCGTCACCTCAAGATCCCCTGCGCCTCCGGTGGGATACATGTCCACAATTTCAAACGCGCCAGGCGAGACATAGCTTTGATAAATCTGATACCCGTTCTGGCGCACCACAACCTGAGCATTGGTACGCGCGATACCGCGTACCACCGGCGCATAGCCTTTCAGTGAGTCTGGCAGCATGTCGTCGTCCGATGCCAGTTGTCCACCACGAAAAGGCATGCTGTCAAACACATCGGCAGGCGCAGTGCTGTCCCCTACCGTTAGCTGCGCTTTCAGGGGAATAATGGCACGCTGAACGTAGGTATAGACGGTGTCCCATTGATCCTGGCCGGATGCATCACGCGACCACGTGGAGTAATTTCGTAAACGCCACGGGCCAATATTTATCCCCGGACGCAGGTTTGCGTACTGGCTATCGCTGTTAGTGCCATTGCGCGTTTTCGCCCAATTGTTCGCGCCACTCAGACTGTAATTGAGCATTGCAGCCTGTATACCCTCATCCCACATCTCCGGCGGTACAGAGCCTCTTGCAGGCAGGCTAATTGCAGCCTGGGGGATACTGATGACCAGCCGCTGAGTGCCAAACTGAAAATCTGTGCTGGCTTGTGGAATTGCCTGAAGAT
This sequence comes from Enterobacter oligotrophicus, assembly GCF_009176645.1. Classification (NCBI taxonomy): domain Bacteria; kingdom Pseudomonadati; phylum Pseudomonadota; class Gammaproteobacteria; order Enterobacterales; family Enterobacteriaceae; genus Enterobacter; species Enterobacter oligotrophicus. Next base: position 4,422,240 of record NZ_AP019007.1, on the reverse strand, counting down.
TAGCGCAAACACTGTTATCGGCTGCAATATCAGGAAAAAGATCGGTTTTCACTCCCCAGCGTTTGAGCTGTTCCACACTCAGGCAAGGCTGCAATTTTTCATTGTCATCAACGCCTTTAAGGGTATTAAAGGGGATATCAACGGTCTCGATTAACTGGTCGTCAAGAATGACGTCAACATGGTACGTTCCAGGCATCTGCGATCCTGATTCAAAGGCAGATAAATCTGCCCTGCCCATACCAGGATTATCCAGTTCAACCAGTTCGGAATTAAACGTCTCGCTGGCATACAGAGGCTGTGCAGAACCTGTAAGCGCGATGGCGATATACGTCGCCAGGCGAGCAGGCCGCATCTTATTATTTTTTATTGTCATTGTTATAAGCCTAATCAGTACAGAAGCGCCGCTTTTAAAACTCACAAGCTGGCTTGATGTGGTTTTCCGGGGCTGCCATAGTCGTTGATAATTTTAAATATGAGCGAGTTGCCACGAGCCCCTGCGGGTAATGGGAAGCGGGCTGACTCTCCTGGCAAAACATATGTCACATCGTCAATGTTTTGGCCGCCAACACTCACTTCATTAAAATTGATCACATAGCGTGTTGGGTTAGTGACCTGAAGTTCATTTCCTGTTCTTTGCCAGGTTAATTTCGTCGCTTGCTCTTCCGGTGTTGACGCGCGAAGATCCTCAGGCCGATAAATGAGCTTAATTCGTGTTTTAACGGCGATTTGCAGAGAATTAGCCTGGCTGGATGCAGCCGGAATGGCTTTAATATTTAGCCAGAACAACGTTTCTTTATCCTGCGGCAAGGTTCCTGTCATCACGATACGTTCCACGTTTTGTTGCCCGCCATCCAGACGGTATAAAGGTGGTGTGATAATAAAAGGCGTTTTACCAGAATGACCGTCTTTTAAATCAATCCAGGACTGAATTAAATACGGAGTGCTGTCAGGGTTAGTGACACCTATTGACGCTTCCTTTTTCGCACCATCAAAAATGATACGCGTGCCGCCAATAATCACTCCGGCATTGGCCCCTGAAAATATTAGCGGTAACGATACCGCGGCCAACCCGATTGTTCTGATAAAACGCATGTGATTCCTCATAAAACAAAGGGGCCGGGAAGGCCCCCCTTTTAATTGCTGCAAATGGCTTAGTTGTAAACAACAGAGAAATTAGCGACTGCGTTAGCCGGACCCGCCGTCACCGCTGACGCTGTTGAAATATACTGGGCATAAAAATCAAGGACATTTTCCGTCGCGCTGTTGAGCACGTAGGAGAACCCGTTGTTATCATGAAGAGGTAGATCGGCTTTATCTGCGGTCATCAGGTTAATCGCCACACCCGTTGCCGCACCAGTAATGGAGGAATCAATAGCAAGCAAACTGCTATTGGTTACATCAGGCGTACCGTCAAAGCGCACCTTTGCAGTAGTTACTGATACCGGACAGTTTTTCAGAATAATATTGAATTTTTTCGCGGCCGTTCTGGCACCTGTCGATGAAAATTCCGTTTTATTATAATCCCCCAACACCACTACCTGGTTCTGGGATGCCACATCAACATCACAGGCAGAATCCAGAATATTTCCATTAAAATTCACGGTGCCCGCTGCTGCGAAAGCGTGAGTCATTGTCAATGCAGAACTTGCTGCGAGCATAGCAATGATAATTTTCTTTTTCATGATGCCATATCCTGTATTACTTTATTTATTACTGATATTCAGGCAAAAAACATTTAATGGTTCATTCACCACTTGCGTTTTGTCCATTGTTATTTATATGCAGACAGAAACAGAACAAAATGAGTATTGCTAATACAATAAATTTCTGGCGCTCCTGTCGGCCTGATAAAACTTATCCTACTCCCTACCTGCAGACAATGTGTTTTGAGGTCTAGCTGTAGACTCGAATTTAACAAAAATAAAACATTATTATTTAGGATAATCTCAAGCCCGCCAAAAACGGTCCACTTTTAGACTGACGTAACAAAACCTATTATTTCAAACGGTTAAGACCCTCTTTTCTGTAGGTCTATTATTAGACTCGCGCCTGATATTCCATGAGTTGCTGGTTTTTAAGATAATTCTTGGGTCGATTAGAAAGATAGTCTCTGCTGGCGAGGTAACCAATGAACACGCGAATCGCACCTGTACTCGGCGATGAACAATCTACTGTACTTGGATTAAAGCCCTATAATCACATTGAAAAAATAATTGATAACGTACTTCCATTTACTGAACGGCTCATTCTTGCAAAAGGTGAAATTATCCATTATTTCAACAATGAAATTCGTCAATGTTTTTTGCTGATACATGGCAGCGTGGCTTTACATCGTCGCGGTGACGGGATTGTTTTGAATTCAGAGTCCTCACCGTTTATTCTTGGCGTAAGCAGTCAATTATCTTCAGAGCACCTTTATGTCAGGGCGGTTGAAACCTCGGAGGTAGCGAGCGTACCTCTGGAATGCTTTAATCGTGTGATTGCAGAGCATAATCTCTGGGAACATTTCTCAAATCTGCTTATCTATACTGCATCCCGTGTTTATGAACATTGCGCTCAAATTTCCCAGATGTCTGCTTATGACATCATTCGCTTTCAGCTTGTGGAATTGATGCAAGAGCCTGACGCAATAAGACAAAATATCACCGCGGCTGCTTATATTAAAAGCCGAACCTATCTCTCTCGTAGCGGTATTATGAGGATACTGGCGGAGCTGCGCACGGGAAAATACATCACAATGGAACGCGGCGTATTGCTTGATATCCACCACCTGCCGCGGAAGTACTGACCGTCAATTTATATCTGGAGATAGCTGAAGATAAGAGCGAAACTATAACGTATACGTTCTTCTCAAAGGTTATAGCCATGTCCGCTTCAGACCAGCCATTTCGCGGTTCTCCTTATGCACAGGAACTTATTTCTCATTTCTGGCCATACTGCACTCCCCGCAGAACAGGCCGCGGTGAGCAACTTGACCTTCAGGTAAACGGCCAGGCAATGTGTTATTTAATTACGGAAGGCACGATTGCAGTATACCGAAGAAGCGACAACATGATGCTTTCAACGGCGCGCAGTCCCGCGCTTTTTGGCCTGGCTAACCTTACCGGCACCTACTTCAATGACTATCTTAAAACCGTCAGCCCTTGTCTGATCGGCGTGCTCACTACCGAACGGGCAAATGAAATCATCAAAGAAAAAGGGTTATGGGGGCTTATCTCTAAGCAACTGATGTTTGTCTATGGCCGCCTTTATAACAACGTAATGCCTCAGGGTGCGCCGACCGCGTATGAGATGATTCGCCAACAGTTAATCAAGCTAATGGATGAAGATGAGAGCTACCGTTGCAGCGTAACGGCGGAAAGGTATATCAGAGAGAAAACGCAACTTTCCCGTAGCGGTGTAATGCGAATTCTGGCGGATTTAAAAACCGGCGGGTTTATCGAAATGGATGAAGGCAGGCTTATTAAAATCAACAAACTTCCTGCTAAATATTGAATTTCAGAGACAAAAAAGGCCGCAACCGCGGCCTTTTCTTTAGCGCTTAATGGACGTGAACGCCCAACCGCCAGGCAAAGTAGATCTCTTCTTTCAGTTCATTTGAAGAGAGCGCCAGCAAATCAGCAAACTCCAGCTCAAGCTGTTTCAGTTTTTTCAGGTACTGCGCCGGAGACAGGTTGCTCTTATCGCGACGTAAATATTCGATTGCCAGTTGGGTTGGGGTTATTTCAGTATCCATGATGTCCTCGCTTATGTTCAAAACCTGACCAGTATACCACAATGCGCTGGTTAGTTTTTGACCAAAGGCAAGGCATCCGGAAACTTTACACAACCGCCGTCGTCAGACGGGACGAACAACACAGGCGTTCCTGTTCATCCAGAATATCAATCTGCCACACCTGATGACGGCTCCCGGCATGAAGCGCGCGACAAATACCGCGCACGCGGCCACTGCGCACCGAGCGAATGTGGTTGGCGTTAACCTCCAGCCCGACGACTTTCTGCTCCCCTTCCGTACACAGATAACCCGCCACCGAGCCCAGCGTTTCAGCCAGCACAACGGACGCACCGCCGTGCAACAAGCCAAACGGCTGGTGAGTACGGTTATCGACCGGCATCGTCGCCTCCAGTTCGTTCTCACCAATACGGGTAAACTGAATATCCAGCAAACCCACCATATTCCCCTCGCCCATGGCATTCAGCGCCTGTAGCGTCACTGCACGTTTCCAGATCATCCTATAATCTCCAGTAAAGCCTGTAATGGATGGCGGACACCGTTACCCTCAACGCGTTTCACCTGGCTGCGGCAGGAGTAGCCCGTCGCCAGACAGCGGTTTCTCGGTAAGCGCTGCATCGCCTGGTGCCACGACAACTCGTAGATACCCAATGAATTAGCATGATTTTTAACTTCATGCCCGTATGTCCCCGCCATCCCGCAGCAGCCGACGCTGACGCTTTCCAGTTTCGCGCCAAAACGGGCAAAAATAGAGGCCCACTGTGCCGGTGCGCCTGGCAGCGCGGTGACTTCAGTGCAGTGGCCAAACAGATACCACGGTTCGCCGCTGACCTCTCTGTTGTCCGTCTGCTCCAGGGCGGCAGGCAGCCACTCATGCACCAGCATAACGTGGAAATCGCCGCGTTTGTCACCGAGTGTCTGCTTGTACTCATCGCGATAGCAAAGCACCAGTGCCGGATCAACACCGACCATCGGCATCCCGAGCTGCGCCACGCGGTTCAGGAAGTCCGACGTTTTCTGCGCGGTTTTCGCAAAGCGGCTCAGGAAACCTTTAATGTGCTGCGCCTTGCCGTTCGGTGAGAAGGGCAATACCACCGGCTGCCAGCCAATTTTCTCCGCCAGTCGCACAAAATCCGCCACCACCTGCGCGTCGTAGTAGCTGGTGAACGGGTCCTGAACCACCAGCACCACATTCGCTTTTTGCTCAGGGCTTAGCGCCTCAAGCTGCTCCAGCGTCATGTTCGCAGAGCGGTGCCCCACCAGTTGTCGCTGCAGCGATGGCGCAGACAGCAACGGCAAATCCACCATCCCGATATGTTTTTCGGAAAGTTTGCGCACCAGCGGTTGATTGATAAAGAAGTTAAAGGTCTTTGGCGCGCGCGCCATGAGTGGCGCATAGCTTTCCACCGTCGCCACCAGGTGGTCGCGCATCGGGCGCAGATAGCGCGTGTGGTAGAGCTGCAGGAAGCGCGAACGGAACTCCGGCACGTCTATCTTAATCGGGCACTGGGTTGAACAGGCCTTGCAGGCCAGACAGCCGGACATTGCCTCTTTTACTTCATGCGAGAAATCGTATTCGCCCTTATTCGCATGCCAGCTGTTCCGGGTACGTTCGATAAGCGAGCGCAAACTGGCCCGTTTTTCCGGCAGTTCCTGCTCAAGTTTCAGTGGATCGACGCCACGGTCGGCCAGCAGACGCAGCCATTCGCGCACCAGCGTTGCACGTCCTTTGGGGGAGTGAATGCGATTGCTGGTGATCTTCATCGACGGACACATCGGGCTTTTCACATCGAAGTTAAAGCACAACCCGTTGCCGTTACATTCCATCGCGCCGCGCCAGGATGTACGGACCGCAATCGGGATCTGACGATCGTAAGTACCACGTTTGGTGGCATCGACGCGCAGCATTGGCGCATCAACCCCTTCAGGCGGGCAAATTTTACCAGGGTTAAGACGGTTATCCGGATCGAATGCCGCTTTGACTTTGCGCAGCTCACCAAACAGTAGCTCACCGAAGAATGCCGGGCTGTATTCGGCGCGGAACCCTTTGCCGTGCTCGCCCCACAGCAGACCACCATATTTTGCGGTTAAGGCCACTACGTCATCCGAGATCGCCTTCATCAGGATCTCCTGCTGCGGATCGCACATATCCAGCGCCGGGCGCACGTGCAGCACACCCGCATCAACGTGCCCGAACATACCGTAGCTCAGGCCGTGGCTGTCCAGCAGCGCGCGGAACTCCACAATGTAATCCGCCAGATGTTCAGGCGGCACGCAGGTATCTTCAGCAAACGGGATCGGCTTGGCGGCACCTTTGGCGTTGCCGAGCAGCCCCACCGCCTTTTTGCGCATCGCGTAGATACGCTCAATACCGGAAAGATCGTTGCACAGCTGCCAGCCAATGACGCCACCTTCCCCCGCAGCAATAAGGTCGTCCAGACGCTGGCAGAGCGTACTCACCTGGCTTTCAATCAGTTCGGCGTCATCACCCGCAAATTCCACAATGTTCAGACCGAGCATCTCTTTATCTGGCACATCGGTAATCAGCTCGCTGACGGAATGCCAGACGATATCTTCGCGGGCCAGGTTAAGCACTTTCGAATCGACGGTTTCCACCGACAGCGCCCGTGCCTCCACCATAAACGGCGCATTGCGCAGTGCAGAATCGAAGGAGTTATATTTAACGTTCACCAGGCGGCGCACCTTCGGCAGCCGGGTGATATCCAGACGCGCTTCGGTGATAAACGCCAGCGTGCCTTCCGAGCCGGTCAGCACGCGGGTTAAATCGAACTGGCTCAGATCATCATTAAAGACGTGGCGCAGATCATAGCCCGTCAGGAAACGGTTCAGTTTCGGGAATTTATCGAGGATAAGCTGGCGGTTGTCGCGACAGCGTTCCAGCACGGTGCGATAAATTCGCCCGATTGTGGTGTTCTCTTTACCGAGCGTTTCGGCCAGTTCGACCGGCATCGGCTGGGTATCAAGGATATCGCCCCCCAGCAGGACCGCACGAACCCCCATCACGTGATCGGAGGTTTTCCCATAGACCAGGGAACCTTGTCCGGACGCATCGGTATTAATCATCCCGCCAATCGTGGCGCGGTTGCTGGTGGAAAGTTCCGGTGCAAAGAAGTAGCCGTAGGGTTTCAAAAATTGATTGAGCTGATCTTTGATTACGCCCGCTTCCACGCGTACCCACCCCTCTTCAGGGTTGATCTCTATGATGCGGTTCATATAGCGCGACATATCAATAATAATGCCCTGGTTCAGCGCCTGTCCGTTGGTGCCCGTACCGCCACCGCGTGGGGTAAATACCAGAGAGGTGAACCGCTCCTGCGACGCCAGACGGGCAATCAGCGCCACATCTGCGGTTGAGCGTGGAAAAACGACTGCATCGGGAAGAAGCTGGTAAATACTGTTATCGGTCGCCATCGTCAGCCTGTCGGCGTAATCCGTGGCGGTATCACCTGTAAAACCCTGTTGCTCCAGTGACTGCAAAAAATTAAGCACCAGCTGAACGACGCCAGGTGCCTGAGAAATCTGTGGGATCATTACGGTCGACCCTAATTAGAGGTGTGAAATCGTTTGCGTTGTGTCTGGAAAGTTTTATCACATTTTTTTCTTATACGCTCAGCAGAATTACAGGCAGAATCCGCCTGTCAAAAATCGCTGAAATCACTAATGATTAGTAAGACGCGGTTTACGTTTCCGTCAGCCATGCTGACGTTCATTAAAGGAAAGTTTCATTTATGGTCAATCTTCGTCAGCCCAGGGATGTTGCGCAAATTTTGCTGTCGGTGCTGTTTTTAGCCATCATGATTATTGCGTGTCTGTGGATTGTTCGCCCCTTCGTGCTCGGCTTTGCCTGGGCCGCGACCGTTGTCGTCGCCACCTGGCCCTTGCTGCTGCGTCTGCAGACGTTACTGTTTGGTCGTCGCGGGTTAGCGGTGCTGGTAATGACACTGCTGCTCTTCCTGCTGTTCATTATTCCGATTGCGCTGCTGGTGAACAGCCTGGTTGATTCCAGCGGCCCGATTATTCGTGCTGTTACCAGTGGCGACCTGACTCTGCCGGATCTCGCCTGGCTTAACAGCATTCCCGTCGTCGGGGCAAAACTCTACAGCGGCTGGCACAACCTGCTGGAGATGGGTGGCAGCGCCCTGATGGCAAAAGTGCGCCCCTATATCGGCACCACCACCACATGGTTTGTGGGACAGGCGGCGCATATTGGTCGCTTTATGATGCACTGTACGCTGATGCTGGTCTTCAGCGCCCTGCTGTACTGGCGTGGAGAGCAAGTTGCGCTGGGTATTCGTCATTTTGCAACACGTCTGGCGGGTAAACGTGGCGATGCCGCCGTCCTGCTGGCTGCACAGGCCGTGCGCGCGGTGGCCCTTGGCGTCGTGGTGACGGCACTGGTACAGGCGGTGCTGGGCGGTATCGGTCTCGCCATTTCAGGCGTGCCTTACGCAACCGTCTTTACCGTCGTGATGCTGATGACCTGTCTTGCGCAACTGGGGCCATTGCTGGTTCTGGTGCCGGGCATTATCTGGCTCTACTGGACAGGCGATACCACCTGGGGGACCGTCCTGCTGGTCTGGAGCTGCGTTGTCGGCACCATGGATAACGTGATTCGTCCGATACTGATCCGCATGGGGGCTGATTTGCCGCTGATCCTGATCCTCTCAGGCGTGATTGGCGGCTTAATCGCTTTTGGGATGATCGGTCTGTTTATTGGTCCGGTGCTGCTCGCCGTGACCTGGCGTCTGTTCTCTGCCTGGGTGCATGAAGTCCCACCACCGGGAACCGATCCGGACGTGATCCTCAGCGAGCTTGAAGAGCTGGAAGACAAGAACAAGCAGTAACAGCGTTGCCGGGTAGCGTTACGCTACCCGGCTTTGATTTCCTTCAGTAATACTTAAACACCGCTAAACTATTTATTCCCTGCACACTGGTCAGACCCGCCATTTCGCCCGTAAGACTGCCATTCACTCTACGAAATCTTTACGTCTCTTTAACTATTGAGACGAATCTGATCGACGCAAAAAGTTAGCATGCCTACTATTAGGACACGGTTATAAATCAACACCTTGATTTATAAGCATGGAAATCCCCTGAGTGAAACAACGAATTGCTGTGTGTAGTCTTTGCCCATCTCCCACGATGGGCTTTTTTTTAAGCTGATTACGCGCGGCTGATACGACAGGTACTCAACATCCGCCACTCTTCAGGCAGCACCCGCGTCTCCCCACGCACATTCACCGTCACCACCTTGCGAATATCCGCTGACGATGCGCCAACCTGCAGCTCAAATTCCCCAGGTTCGACGATTCGCTTCCCGTCCCGGCGCGTGAAATTAAACATCTCGACGGGCAGCGTGAAGGTCAGCGTGGCGGTTTCACCCGGCGAAAGCGTAACGCGCTGGAACGCTTTTAACTCCTGCAGTGGCCGCACCTGCGTGGCGACTTTATCCCGCACGTAAACCTGCACCACTTCGCTACCGCTGCGCTCGCCGGTGTTAGTGATATCAACGCTCAGCACAATATCACCTTCGACAGGCACACGGTTTTCAGCCACGCGCACCTCTCCCCAGTGGAACTGCGTCCAGCCGAGACCAAAACCAAACGGATACCGCGAGCCAAAATGGAACGCAAACGGCGTACCGCCACTTTTCAGCTTGTGGTTGTAATAATAGGGCATTGCGCCCGCACTCTTCGGCACGCTCACCACCAGCCTGCCCTGCGGCTCTGCGCGCCCCGTCAGTATATCTGCAATCGCCCAGCCCCCTTCCTGCCCCGGAGCCCAGGCCATCATCAGCGCGGCGACCTTATCTTCCAGCCCCTGCAGGTTGTACGGGCGTCCACCGGTCATAACGACAATCACTGGCTTACCGGTTGCCACCAGCGCTTCCAGTAACTGCTGCTGTACGCCTGGCAGGTTCAGGCTGTCCGTATCCGAACCTTCCCCCACGGTGCCGCTCTGGAACAATCCGGCGAGATCGCCGACGCAAGCCACCACCACGTCACTCTCTTGCGCAGCGTTTACAGCGTCGGGAATCAACGCAGAACTTTGTGAAACCGGCGATTGCTGCATCGGTTTTCCGCCGCTGTCGCCAGGGAAGACCGGCGCACCCGCCATCCGTTTTTCGATGATGTGGCACCCTTTGGCATAGCGCACCTGCGATGCGCCCAGGTACTGCTCCAGCGCTGCGCGCGGGGTCGTCACCTGAGAAGTCTCTTCAACCATATCGCTGATAATCAAGTGCACCGGGAAGCTGTAGCCGCTTAGCAAGGCAAGCGGATCGTCTGCTGTCGGTCCCACTACCGCCACGCGAGGTTTGCCACCGAGGGGCAAAATGCCGTTGTTTTCCAGCAGCGTTATCGATTTTGTTGCGACATCCCGCGCAGCCTGCCGGGTAACCTCATTTTGCAGATCAATGTCATCTTCATCGACATACGGGTTTTCAAACAGTCCAAGACGGAATTTTTCAGCCAGAACGCGCGTCACAATCTCATCGATTTTCGTCATAGCGATCAGTCCGCGCTCTACCGCTTCCGCCAGGTGCCGCGCACAGTCATCTTTCGGCAGTTCAACATCCAGCCCGGCATTAAACGCCAGCGCTGCAGATTCAGCAGCATCGTGGGAAATACCGTGATGCTGGTGCAGCAGACTGACGCCACCATAATCCGCCACGATGATCCCGTCGAATCCCCACTGTTCACGCAAAACGGTTGTCAGCAGGAAGCGATCGCTGTGCCCCGGCTGATTATCAATATCGTGGTAAGCGGGCATCACCGAACCGGCATTTGCCAGCTTCACCGCCATTTCAAACGGCAGCAGGAAAGTGTCGTTCAGCTCGCTAAAACCCAGATGTACCGGCGCATGGTTGCGCGCCCCTTCGCTGAACGAGTGACCGACGTAATGCTTAAGGGTCGCCAGCAGATCGCGTTTCTTCCCCTGTAACCCTTTGACATATGCCGTTGCCATGACGCCAACCAGCCACGGATCTTCACCGAACGTCTCTTCGGTGCGCCCCCAACGCACATCGCGGGAGACATCCAGCACCGGAGCCAGCCCCTGCTGACAACCGACAGACCGTGCCTCCTTGCCAATCTGCTCAGCCGCATGCTGCACGAGGTCCGGGTCCCAGGTTGAACCGTAGTTCAGTGAAGACGGGAACAGCGTCGCGTCTTTGCACAGCAGGCCAACCAGACACTCTTCATGGAACAGCGCCGGAATGCCGAGCCGCGTCTCTTCAATCATCATGCGCTGCAGGCGGTTTGCCGCGCGCACGCCGGTTTTCGCATCGACGATGTGCGTACCCAGCGGGCGCGTGATCTGCCCAACGCCCAGCTTCAGACGCGCTTTTAGCGAAGCCTGTTCGCTGATACCGGCAAATTCATCACTCAAATCGCTCCGCTCACGGTGGTCACCATTTTCATCGAGGATCAACCAGTACGCATGCATCTGGGCAAATTTCTCTTCCGGGGTCATACGCGCCAGTAGATCAGCGACGCGCTCGTGCACGGGGCGACCCGCGTCCTTATAAATAGCCGTCATGTTTTACTCCTGTATTGCGGAATGGGTTGCCGGGCTGAAGGATTCTGCATCGGGCCGTTCGTCACGTTTGCGGGCCAGTTCCCGTGCGATGGAATCCACCAGACGACTGTTCAGTTTGTAGATGGAAAGGAGCGCGACCATGCAGAGGAACAGCGCGCAAGGTATGAGGGTAAACAGCGCATTGATGGTGGAAAGTACGTGCGGTGTCTGGGTCGTCTGGCCTGGCGCGTAATCCACCATTCCCAGAACCCAACCCACAACAGCGCCCCCCAGCGCAAGCCCAAACTTGATGGCAAACAACGCAGTTGAAAAGACCAGGCCATCCAGCCTGCGACCGCTGCGATGCTCTTCGTAATCCACCACATCCGAGAACATGGTCCACTGTAGCGGCGTGGTCAGGTTTTGAATAAAACTAAAGACGATGTTCAGGCCAAATATCAGCCAGACCTGTGACGGAGGAATGAAGAAAATCAGCGCACCGAAAATAACAAAGGAAATAATGGTCCACTGATAGGCACGCACGCGGTCATATTTCCCCAGTAAACGTTCAGATAATAATGCACCGCTTAATGACGCCACCATTCCTGAAACAATAAAAGCGAAGACCAGTTCCGGGCGCAGCAGTACATAGTTGACGTAATACATGGTCGCAGAGCCGCGCGTCACCACGGCAGTTAACAACAAAATATTAAACAGAAAAACGATACGCCACTGGCTATTTCCCGCCAGCAGTTTTAAATCGGTGAGCATGGAGCCGGAGGTATCATTACGCGGAGAATAACGTTCGCGGGTCATGAAAAAACAGCAGAAAAATAAAACGATACCCAGTAAGCCCATCAGACTCATCGCATAAAAATACCCTTTTTGCACGTTACCCTGGCCTAAATGCGAGACCAGCGGTAAGGCGATCACCGTGACGATCAACCCGCCGATAAACGACAGACCAAAGCGCCAGGACTGCAGGGAGTGGCGCTCACGCGGGTCCAGCGTCAGTGCACCCGGCATAGCGCAGTAAGGCACATTAATGGCGGAATAGATTAGGCTTAAAATGGCATAGGTGACGCAGGCATAAACAATTTTTGCCGTTGCGCCCACATCGGGAACATAGAAGGTAATGAGACAACTTACGCCAAACGGAATGGCAAACCACAGCAGCCAGGGACGGAACCGACCGTGGCGCGTCCGGGTGCGATCCACCAGCGCACCAATACAAGGGTCGACAAAAGCATCGACCGCGCGAACCACTAAAAACATGGTTCCCATAATGGCCGCGGGTAAACCGAAAACGTCCGTATAGAAATACGCAAGAAATAACGTTGCCGTTTGCCAGACCAGCGCGCTGGCCATGTCACCTAAGCCATAGCCTATTTTATCTTTGGTACGCAAAACAGAGGAGATTGTCATTGTTATATGCCTTTTTATCAGGTTAAAACGTATTTCAACCATTTCCGCATTACGTACATCTCATGCGAAGTCAAGGCTCAAGTATTAGCAACGCGTTGCGCACTAACAATTGTCTAAATTAACAGACAAATTATGATATTTGGTTTTTTGTTTTATTTGTGATGAGGTGCAAATAAGAGGAAAAATAAAAGGGTGAGGACTATCGCCTCACCCTGAGTTTTTGCAGCCCCGTAAAACGTTACTTATTCAGTTCCGCCAGGCTTAGCCAGGTTTGCACCACGGTGTCCGGGTTCAGAGACAGGCTATCAATCCCCTCCTCCATCAGCCACGCGGCAAAGTCTTCATGGTCGGATGGACCCTGACCACAAATCCCGACGTATTTACCCTGTTTCTTCGCCGCGCGAATGGACATCGACAGCAGCGCTTTCACCGCTTCGTTGCGTTCATCGAACAGCTCAGAGACCACGCCGGAGTCCCGATCCAGCCCCAGCGCCAGCTGCGTCATATCGTTCGAGCCAATAGAGAAGCCATCGAAATGTTCCAGGAACTGCTCGGCCAGCAGGGCGTTGGAGGGGATCTCACACATCATGATGATCTTCAGCCCGTTTTCGCCGCGCTTCAGCCCCTGACGCGCCAGCTCGTCAACCACCGCTTTCGCCTGATCCACGGTACGCACGAACGGGATCATGATTTCCACGTTGGTCAGCCCCATGTCGTTACGCACGCGTTTCACCGCCTCACACTCCAGGGCAAAGCAGTCGCGGAAGCTGTCAGACACGTAGCGTCCGGCACCACGGAAGCCCAGCATCGGGTTCTCTTCTTCCGGCTCGTAACGCTCACCACCCACCAGGTTGGCGTATTCGTTGGACTTGAAGTCCGACAGACGCACAATCACGCGTTTCGGGTAAAACGCTGCCCCCAGCGTGGCGATCCCTTCGGTCAGACGGCCGACGTAAAACTCTTTCGGCGAGTCGTAGCCTTTCATCATCTCGCGGATTTCGTTCTGCAGTTTCGCATCCTGGTCATCAAACTCCAGCAGCGCGCGCGGGTGAACGCCGATCATGCGGTTGATGATAAACTCCAGGCGCGCCAGACCAACGCCTTCATTCGGCAGGCAGGCAAAGTCAAACGCACGGTCCGGGTTACCGACGTTCATCATGATCTTCAGCGGCAGATCCGGCATGGTATCCACACTGGAGCTTTTCACGCTGAAGTCGAGGATATCGGCATACACGTAACCGGTATCGCCTTCGGCACAGGAGACGGTGACTTTCTCGTCGTCCTTCATGCGCTCGGTGGCATCGCCACAGCCGACAACCGCAGGAATGCCCAGCTCGCGGGCGATGATCGCCGCGTGACAGGTACGGCCACCACGGTTAGTCACGATAGCCGCAGCTTTCTTCATGATCGGCTCCCAGTCCGGGTCGGTCATGTCGGTCACCAGTACGTCGCCCGGCTGAATGCGGTTCATCTCGCTGATATCGTGGATCACTTTCACCGGACCGGCACCGATGCGGTGGCCAATCGCGCGGCCTTCCGCCACGATTTTGCCCTGCGCGTGCAGCGTGTAGCGCTCCATCACCTGACCACGAGAACGCACCGTTTCCGGACGTGCCTGCACGATAAACAACTTGCCAGTGTGACCGTCTTTCGCCCATTCGATATCCATCGGACGGCCGTAATGTTTCTCGATCTGCACCGCCTGCTTCGCCAGCTCCTGCACTTCAGCATCGCTCAGTGAGAAGCGATCGCGCTGCTCCTGCGGAACATCTTCAATCGTGACCTGCTTGCCATGCTCCTGCGTCGGGGCATAAATCATGCGGATTTTTTTCGAGCCCATGGTGCGGCGCACCACCGCCGGACGGTTTGCGGCAAGCGTTGGTTTGTGTACGTAGAATTCGTCAGGGTTCACGGCCCCCTGCACCACCATCTCACCCAGGCCCCACGCGGAGGTGATAAATACCACCTGGTCAAAGCCGGATTCGGTATCAATGGAGAACATCACGCCGGAGGAGCCGACATCAGAACGCACCATGCGCTGCACGCCAGCGGAGAGCGCCACGCCACGGTGGTCGTAGCCCTGGTGCACACGGTAGGAGATGGCGCGGTCGTTAAACAGGGAAGCAAACACATGCTTCACCGCCACCAGCACCGCATCGTAGCCCTGGACGTTGAGGAAGGTCTCCTGCTGTCCGGCAAACGACGCATCTGGCATATCTTCAGCGGTGGCAGAGGAGCGCACGGCAAAGGAGGCCTGCGCATCGTCCGCAGAGAGCTGGTTGTAGGCGTCGTGGATGGCTTTTTCCAGTTCCGGCTGGAAAGGTGTGTCGATAATCCACTGGCGGATTTGTGCCCCGGCTTTCGCAAGCTCGGTAACATCATCAATATCCGTTTTATCCAGCAGGTCGTAAATGCGCTGGTTTACGCCGCTCTGGTCTAAAAACAGGTTAAACGCATCGGCAGTTGTGGCAAACCCGTTTGGTACGGAGACACCCATACCGGACAGATTTGTAATCATTTCACCCAGGGAGGCATTTTTGCCCCCAACTCTGTCTACATCATTCATGCCGAGTTGGTTATACCAAAGCACCAGCGGTGACGAGCCATTGTTGGACATCGAAACAATCCTTTTGTGATATTTGATCGGAGTAAGAAACACCTGACTACGTATTTATACTGGCATAATTATTTGCGCTAAAAAAACGGTGAATCGTGTAAGCAATTTAAATTTTCAACTTTTCGGACACTTTCCTGTTCCGCGCTAACCCGATGATTCCTAAAGAATCCGCAAAAAACCACAGAAACAAAGCCGCTATTTGAAAAATGAAATCCACTTTTCAGGAAAATTAAAAACACCATTTCATTTATAATTAGGATAAGTTCTTTGCTGTGGTTTTAACTTTTTTAATTTATGCTTTCAGGCAATTAGGTACGCTATTCAGGGTGGATAAAATGGATAATGCTGTCGATCGCCACGTTTTTTATATTTCTGATGGTACGGCGATCACCGCCGAGGTACTGGGGCATGCGGTGATGTCGCAATTCCCCGTTTCGATTAACAGCATCACGCTGCCGTTTGTGGAAAATGAGAGCCGCGCCAAAGCGGTTAAAGATCAGATTGACGCGATTTTCCAGCAAACCGGCGTGCGCCCGCTGGTTTTCTATTCCATTGTTATCCCTGAAATTCGCAACATCATTCTGCAAAGTGAAGGTTTTTGTCAGGATATTGTGCAGGCGCTGGTTGCGCCGCTGCAGAGCGAACTGAAGCTCGATCCAACGCCAATTGCCCACCGAACCCACGGGCTGAACCCCGGTAACCTGACCAAATACGATGCACGTATCGCCGCCATTGACTACACCCTGGCGCACGATGATGGCATTTCGCTGCGCAATCTGGATCAGGCGCAGGTGATCCTGTTAGGCGTATCACGCTGCGGTAAAACGCCGACCAGCCTCTACCTGGCGATGCAGTTTGGTATTCGCGCGGCAAACTACCCCTTTATTGCCGATGACATGGATAACCTTGTCCTGCCCGCTGCGCTCAAGCCGCTGCAACACAAGCTGTTCGGCCTGACCATCAACCCGGAGCGGCTGGCCGCCATCCGTGAAGAGCGCCGCGAGAACAGCCGCTACGCCTCGATGCGCCAGTGTCGGATGGAAGTCTCTGAAGTTGAAGCCCTGTACCGCAAAAACCAGATCCCGTGGCTGAACAGTACCAACTACTCGGTAGAAGAAATTGCGACCAAAATCCTTGATATCATGGGACTGAACCGTCGCATGTACTAATATGCTAGTACATTATTTGAGATTCAGTTATCATTATGCCCATCATCGGGGCGAATTCGCCCCGAACTTGAAATCAGCAGGGATTGGTTTAAGGTGATGCCCATCACTTCCCGGTAGTCTGCCGATGAAGCAAAAAATTTCTGAGATATCCCATGAATAAAACCGACGAACTCCGCACTGCGCGCATTGATAGCCTTGTCACTCCGGCTGAACTGGCACAGCGGCATCCCGTTTCCGCAGGCGTTGCGGAACATGTCACCGCGTCCCGCCGACGCATTGAAAAAATCCTCAATGGCGAAGACAACCGTCTGCTGGTGATCATCGGGCCGTGCTCGATCCACGATCTGGATGCGGCAATGGATTACGCCAAACGCCTTCAGGGGCTGCGTGAAAAATATCAGCATCGCCTTGAGATTGTGATGCGTACCTACTTTGAAAAACCGCGTACCGTGGTGGGCTGGAAGGGGCTGATTTCCGATCCTGACCTCAACGGCAGCTACCGCGTGAATCACGGTATTGCGCTGGCGCGCAAGCTGCTGCTGCAGGTGAACGAGCTGGGCGTACCGACCGCAACCGAATTCCTCGATATGGTGACCGGACAGTTTATCGCCGATCTGATCAGCTGGGGAGCCATTGGCGCACGCACCACCGAAAGCCAGATCCACCGCGAGATGGCGTCTGCGCTCTCCTGCCCGGTCGGCTTCAAGAACGGAACGGACGGCAACACCCGTATCGCCGTGGATGCCATTCGTGCCTCCCGCGCCAGCCACATGTTCCTCTCGCCGGATAAGAGCGGCCAGATGACCATCTACCAGACCAGTGGCAACCCGTACGGCCATATCATTATGCGCGGTGGTAAAAAACCGAACTACCACGCGGAAGATATCGCCGCGGCTTGCGAAACGCTGGCCGAGTTTGATCTGCCGGAACACCTGGTGGTGGATTTCAGCCACGGAAATTGCCAGAAACAGCACCGACGCCAGCTGGATGTCTGCGATGAGATCTGCCAGCAGATCCGCAGTGGTTCCACTGCCGTTGCGGGCATTATGGCCGAAAGTTTTCTTAAAGAAGGCACCCAGAAGATTGTGGCCGGGCAGCAGATGGTTTACGGCCAGTCGATTACCGATCCCTGCCTGAGCTGGGAAGACAGCGAGCTGTTGGTGGAGAAACTGGCGGCGGCGGTTGACTCGCGCTTCTGATGTGATTGTCGGGTGGCGCTGCGCTTACCCGACCTACGGTTCGTGCCCCTCTCCCTCTCCCCGTGGGAGAGGGCCGGGGTGAGGGCATCAGGCCGCACCTCCCCTTCCAAATTTGATCCCGTCACACAATTTTCACAAAAACGCTTGCCGTGAATTTGCAGTTTATTGATAATGATTATCATTGTTACATTGATTGCTATTTATAAACATTATGTCACGTACGGCTAACAGTGCGGCAACGCCAGCAAATAACCACACAGCCTCTTCCCCCGCGCCTGGCGATCGCCGAATCGACAGCAAAACCCTGTTGGGTGACGAAGGGCGGGTGATCATCGAGCATGACGGCCAGCACTACCTGCTGCGCCAGACGAATGCCGGAAAACTGATCCTCACAAAATAAACTAAACAAAAAATACGCCAGCCACCCAGGTGATCCCCAGGCAGCCAGCGCTTTCGATTCTTAATGGAGAGTTGCTATGCCACACCTGCATTCCGCGTCTTTACGTCCGTCACTCCTGGCTCTGGCGATTGTCAGCACCCTGCCGGGCGTCGCGTTTGCTGCCACAGATGATATTACCGTCACCGCCACGGGCAACGCCCGTAGTGCCTTTGAAGCGCCAATGATGGTCAGCGTGATTGATGCTACCGCCCCGGAAAATAAAACGGCCAGCTCTGCCCCCGACCTGCTGCGTAAGGTGCCAGGCCTGACGCTGGACGGCACTGGCCGCACCAACGGTCAGGATGTCAACCTGCGTGGTTACGACCGCCGTGGCGTGCTGGTGCTGGTTGACGGCGTGCGTCAGGGCACCGATACCGGCCACCTCAACAGCACCTTCCTTGACCCGGCGCTGATCAAACGCATCGAAGTGGTGCGCGGCCCGTCTGCCCTGCTGTACGGCAGCGGTGCGCTGGGCGGCGTGATCTCCTACGACACTGCCGATGCCAAAGACCTGCTGGAGCCGGGGAAAAACAGCGGCTACCGCGTATTTGGTACGGGTGCGACCGGCGATCACAGCATCGGTATGGGTGCCAGCGCGTATGGCCGTACTGATACCCTGGACGGCCTGGTCGCGTGGTCGAGCCGCGATCGCGGTGATATCCGCCAGAGCGATGGCGCTACGGCCCCTAACGATGAATCGATTAACAACATGCTGGCGAAAGGGAGCTGGAAGATCGACCCGGCGCAAACCCTGAGCGGCTCCCTGCGCTACTACAACAACGACGCGCAGGAACCCAAAAACCCGCAAACCACCGACGCGGACGACAGCAGCAACCCGATGACCGACCGCTCCACCATCCAGCGCGACGCGCAGCTTGGCTATAAAATAGCGCCGGAAGGTAACGACTGGCTGAACGCCGACGCGAAAGTTTACTGGTCTGAAGCCCGTATTAACGCCCAGAACATCGACGGCACCGGTGAATTCCGTAAGCAGACCACCAAAGGGGGGAAAGTGGAAAACCGTACCCGCCTGTTCAGCGACTCCTTTGCCTCGCATCTGTTGACCTACGGCGGAGAGTATTACCGTCAGGAGCAGAATCCGGGTGGCACTACAACCGGCTTCCCGGAAGCAAAAATCGATTTCAGCTCCGGCTGGTTGCAGGATGAGATCACCCTGCGCGACCTGCCTGTGACCCTCCTCGGCGGTACGCGTTATGACAACTACCGTGGCAGCAGCGAAGGCTATGACGATGTCGATGCGGATAAGTGGTCATCACGTGCTGGGTTAACCGTCAGCCCAACCGACTGGCTGATGCTGTTCGGCTCTTACGCACAAGCGTTCCGCGCGCCGACGATGGGCGAGATGTATAACGACGCCAAACACTTCTCCATCGGCAGTTTCTACACCAACTACTGGGTGCCAAACCCGAACCTGCGTCCGGAAACCAACGAAACCCAGGAGTACGGTTTTGGTCTGCGCTTTGACGATCTGATGCTCGCCAACGATGCGCTAGAGTTCAAAGCCAGCTACTTTGATACCAAAGCCAAAGACTACATCTCCACCACCGTCGATTTTGCGGCAGCGACCACCATGTCCTATAACGTCCCTAACGCCAAAATCTGGGGCTGGGACGTGATGGCGAAATACTCTGCCGACCTGTTCAACCTCGACGTGGCCTATAACCGCACGCGCGGAAAAGACACCGATACGGGCGAGTACATTTCGAGCATTAACCCGGACACCGTGACCAGTAAGCTGGATATTCCGGTGGCGCAAAGTGGCTTCTCCGTGGGCTGGATCGGTACCTTTGTCGATCGCTCAACGCATATCAGCAGCAGCTACAGCAAGCAGCCTGGCTATGCGGTTAATGACTTCTACGTGAGCTATCAGGGTCAGGAGCAGTTCAAAGGCATCACCACCACTCTGGTGCTGGGCAATGCCTTCGATAAAGAATACTGGTCTCCTCAGGGTATTCCGCAGGACGGCCGTAACGGTAAGATTTTTGTGAGTTATCAGTGGTAATCCCCTCGCCCCGGTTCGCCGGGGCATTTATCCGGAAGGAAGAGACAATGAATCACTACACACGCTGGCTTGAGCTAAAAGAAGAAAACCCAGGTAAGTACGCGCGTGACATCGCAGGCTTAATGAATATCAGCGAAGCGGAGTTGACCTTCGCACGCGTGGGCCACGATGCCTGGCGGCTGCACGGCGACATTCGCGAGATTTTAGGCGCGCTGGAAGCCGTGGGTGAGACAAAGTGCATCTGCCGTAACGAGTATGCCGTTCACGAACAGGTTGGCACCTTTACCAATCAGCACCTCAACGGCCACGCCGGGCTGGTACTGAACCCACGTGCGCTGGATCTGCGTCTGTTCCTCAACCAGTGGGCAAGCGTGTTTCACATCAGTGAAACGACCGCGCGTGGCGAGCGCCAGAGCATTCAGTTTTTTGACCACCAGGGCGATGCACTGCTGAAGGTATACACCACGGACAATACCGACATCTCCGCCTGGGGCGACGTGCTGACCCGCTTTATCTTTGCCGATAATCCGCCACTGGAACTGAAAGCAGCCGAAGCACCGGCTCACGCCGAACATGTCGACGCAGGCACTGTGGACAAAGAGTGGCGCGCCATGACCGACGTACACCAGTTCTTCAGCCTGCTGAAGCGTCACAACCTGAGCCGCCAGCAGGCGTTCCGTCTGGTGGGTGACAATCTCGCCTGCAGGGTAGACAACAGCGCACTGGCGCAGTTACTGGATACTGCACGTCAGGACGGCAACGAAATCATGGTGTTTGTGGGCAATCGCGGTTGCGTGCAGATCTTCACCGGCGTGGTGGAAAAGCTGGTGCCGATGAAAGGCTGGCTGAATATCTTCAACCCGAACTTTACCCTGCATCTGCTGGAAGAGACCATTGCGGAAACCTGGGTGACCCGTAAACCAACGGCTGACGGTCACGTTACCAGCCTGGAGTTATTCGCCGCCGACGGCACACAAATCGCGCAGCTCTATGGTCAGCGCACCGAAGGCGAGCCTGAGCAGAGCCAGTGGCGCAGCCAGATCGACGCCCTGACACCAAAAGGGCTGGCCGCATGAAAAAATGGCTTGCTCTGCTAAGTGCCTTACCGTTTGTCGCCTTTGCCTCTGCGCCAGAGAGGATTGTCTCTCTCGGCGGCGATGTCACAGAGATTGTCTATGCGCTTGGCGCGCAGTCTTCTCTGGTGGCGCGCGACAGTACCAGCCAGTGGCCGCAGGCGGCGAACGACCTGCCTGACGTAGGGTATTTGCGCCAGCTCAACGCCGAAGGGATTTTATCCATGCGCCCCACGCTGGTCCTGGCGAGCGCACAGGCACAACCGTCTCTGGCGTTAAAGCAGGTAGAGCAAAGTCATGTGAAGGTGATCACCGTCCCCGGCAGTAACGACCTGAGCGTCATCGACGAAAAAGTGCGGGTGATTGCTGACGCAACGCATCGCGAAGCGCAAGGGGAAACTCTGCGCAATACGCTTCGTCAGGCGCTGGCAGCGCTGCCCTCTTCACCGCTGAACAAGCGGGTGCTGTTTATCCTCAACCACGGCGGGATGACCGCGATGGCCGCCGGACAACAGACCGGTGCAGATGCAGCCATCCGCGCAGCGGGTTTGCAGAATGCGATGCAGGGTTTTACCCGCTACCAGCCGCTCTCGCAGGAAGGCGTGATCGCCAGCCAGCCGGATCTGGTGGTGATTTCGCAGGATGGCATCAACGCACTGGGTGGTGAAGCGAATCTGTGGAAGCTGCCAGGGCTGGCGCAAACCCCGGCGGGACGCAACAAGCAGGTACTGGCAATCGATGATATGGCGCTGCTGGGTTTTAGCGTACGGACGCCACATGCGATCCAGCAGTTGCGCGCCAGAGCGGAGCAACTGCCCTGATGTCCCGGCGGGTCACGTTGTCGCTGTGGGTACTGGCTGCCCTGCTGACCGTTATGACGCTGATGGCGACCGGTTTTGGCGCGTTGCGCCTGCCGGTCAGCCTGCTGTGGAACGGCAGCGATGAGGCGCTGCGCCAGATCTGGCTGACTATCCGCCTGCCCCGCGTGTTGCTGGCACTGGTGATAGGTGGTTCGCTGGCGCTGGCAGGCTGCGTGATGCAGGGGCTGTTTCGCAACCCGCTTGCCGATCCTGGCCTGCTCGGGATCAGCAGCGGCGCGGCGCTGGCCGTTGCTCTGTGGGTGGTGCTTCCCCTCTCTTTGCCTGCGCTGGTGATGCTCTACGCCCCGATGCTCGCGGCGTTTATTGGCGCACTGGCAGCAACGGTCGTGATTTTCCTGCTCAGCCAGCAGCGTGACAGTTCCCTGTCGCGTCTGTTGCTTATCGGCATCGCCATCAACGCGCTGTGCGGTGCAGCAGTCGGCGTGCTGTCCTGGGTCAGTAACGATGCTCAGTTGCGTCAGCTTTCACTCTGGGGCATGGGCAGTCTCGGCCAGGCGCAGTGGTCAACGCTGCTGGCCGTCACCTCGCTGATGGTGCCCACGGTACTGGTTGTCTGGCGTCTGGCCAGCGCGCTCAATTTGCTACAGCTGGGCGAAGAAGAGGCGCATTACCTTGGCGTGGATGTCGCCGTTGTCCAGCGGATACTGCTACTGTGCAGCGCCTTGCTGGTGGCGGCCGCCGTCGCCGTCAGCGGCGTGATTGGCTTTGTGGGGCTTGTCGTACCGCACCTGATGCGTATGTGGCTGGGAGCCGATCACCGGGCCGTTATTCCAGGCTCGGTGCTGGCGGGTGCGTCACTGCTGCTTGTCGCTGACACGGTGGCACGCACGCTGGTTGCCCCGGCAGAGATGCCGGTCGGTTTGTTGACCAGCATTCTCGGTGCGCCGTGGTTCCTGTGGCTTATTTTTCGGCGGGGAGGGCAGCATGGCTGAACGTTATACCGCGGAGAACGTCTCCTGTACGCTTTCCGGGCGAACGCTTATTGATGATGTTTCGCTGTCGCTATCCCAGGGAGAGCTGGTGGCGTTGATTGGCCCCAACGGTGCAGGGAAATCCACACTGCTGCGGCTGCTGACCGGCTACCTGAAACCCGCCAGCGGACGATGTCTTCTGGCGGGAAAATCCCTCAGCGAATGGCACCCGGAGACGCTGTCCCGTTACCGGGCGGTCATGCGCCAGCATACGCAGCTCGGCTTTGACTGGCCGGTTGAAGGTGTCATTGGGATGGGACGAGCACCGTGGGGCCGTCAGCCCGATCGGTCTATCGTTCACGACGTGATGCAGTTGACCGGCTGTCTGCCGCTGGCAGGCAGGCAGTACAATGCGCTGTCTGGCGGCGAGCAGCAGCGCGTACAGCTTGCCCGCGCGCTGGCACAGATCTGGCGCGACGGTGCTCCTCGCGGCTGGCTGTTTCTCGATGAACCTACCTCCGCGCTGGATCTTTACCACCAGCAGCATCTGCTGCGGTTGTTGAAATCGCTGACCCGTCAGGGGCATCTCCACGTCTGCGTGGTGCTGCACGATCTCAATCTGGCGGCGCTGTGGGCGGATCGCATCATGCTGCTGCACAACGGCAGGATGGTCTCCCACGGCACGCCGGAGCAGGTGCTGCAGGCTGACGTACTGGCGCGCTGGTATGGCGCGCAGGTACACGTCGGCAGGCATCCTTCCCACGCCGCTCCGCAGGTTTTTCTTGCACCTTAACTTGAGCAGCTCACCTCCAGCCGCTTGCCCCAGTCCGGCGGGCGGCTGACATAATCATCCTCCCGATCGGCAAACGGCGTGCGCAACGCGATATGCAGACGGTGTAACTCGTCGTAATCGCCCCGCTCTGCCTGCTCAATCGCACGCTGTGCCAGCCAGTTTCGCAGCACCATCGCCGGATTGGCCGCCATCATTTTTGCCTGACGGGTAGCATCATCAATCTGCTCTTGCTGCAGACGCGCCCGGTATACGGTAAACCAGTCGTCAAAGGCCTGACGGTCAATAAACTCGTCGCGCAGCGGTGAGGCGGCGCTGTGTTGCTCGGTATGACCCAACGTGCGGAAAGTACGGGTGTAATCGCTGCCTTCGCGCGCCATCAGCGAGAACAAGGCGTTAAGAAGGTCGTTATCGCCTTTCTCCTGCGTCAGCAGTCCCAGCTTGTTGCGCATGAGCGCACCATACTCCCGCAACAAAACCGCCTGGTAACCGTCGAGCGCATCATTCAGCGCGTCAACATCAATAAATGGCGACAAGGACTGCGCAAGGCGCTGTAAATTCCACAGCCCCACGGCAGGCTGATTATCAAAGCTGTAGCGTCCCTGATAATCTGAGTGGTTGCAGATATAGCCCGGCTGATAGTCATCCAGAAAGCCGAACGGGCCATAATCGAAGGTCAGGCCCAGCAGAGACATGTTATCGGTGTTCATCACGCCGTGTGCAAAACCCACGGTCTGCCAGCGGGCGATCGTTGAGGCGGTACGGGCAACAACATCACGGAACCAGAGGACGTATTTATCCGCCTCATTCTGCAACCGGGGCCAGTGGCGTCGGATGGCGTAATCCGCAAGCTGGCGGACTTTCTCCGGCTCGCGGCGATAGTAGAAATGTTCAAAGTGTCCGAAGCGCAGATGACTTTCAGCCACGCGCATCAGCATCGCGCCCTGCTCCATCGTCTCGCGTGCAACCGGCGTATCGCTGGTGACGACCGATAACGCGCGGGTAGTGGGAATGCCAAGTGCATGCATCGCTTCCGAGGCCAGACTTTCGCGGAGGGTTGAACGCAGCACCGCCCGGCCATCGCCCATCCGTGAATAAGGCGTCAGACCAGCGCCTTTCAGATGCCAGTCGACGGTATCATCACCGGAGAGCTGTTGTTCGCCCAGCAAGATCCCCCGGCCATCGCCCAGTTGTCCCGCCCAGACACCAAACTGATGTCCGCTGTAGACCTGAGCCAGAGGTTGCATTCCTGGAAGGAGCGTTTCGCCGCCCCAGACGCCAGCGCCATCGGCAGGCTGAAATAAGGCAGGCGGAATACCCAGCGAATCCGCCAGCATATCGTTGTGCCAGATCAGACGAGCATTCTGTAACGGTGTTGGTTTAAGCGCGGTGTAAAAACCTGGCAATTCATCATGCCAGTGAGCAGTAAAAGACAGGGTCATAAGTCCTCCTGCTTTTAGTGTAGAGGGTTTACCTGCACTTAAACACGGGCGAAGAAAAGGGTTATCACTGAACGAGCGTCGTTACCTGTTCTGCCGGAACCGCAGGCCAGAGATTACCCTGCATTGCACCAACGTTAAATGACAATACGCGTTGCAACAGGTTGTGATCGTCTATACCGGAGAGGATAACGGACTGACAATGAGGCGTAATTTGCCAGAGTATCGCGCGCATAAAAGGTTCAAAAGAGAGCTCGGACGCACGCTGCTGGATAAAACCTTTATCCAGTATTACCCGTTTAAACAAACCGTCATAAACCGCTTTGAGGGTGGCGATGCCCGCACCAAAGTTAGCCAAAACCAGAGGGAAATGGATCGCCATTCTTGCCAGCATCAGATCGTCTTTGCCGTTATTTAAACCTGGATAGTTCTCATTAACACTAAACTCCAGAAATGGATAGCGTTCAAGTATTGAAACAGCGTTCCCGTCAGTTAATAAAAACTCAACAATTACAGGTGTAATATTGATCCACGCAATTAACTGATGCTGAATAAAGAACAGTTTACAGGTATCGAGCAATTGCAGTTTCTCATGAAACAGCACTAACTCTTCTTCCGGTGAAAGGTGCGGAGTAACCAGTTCAGTTGGGATTCTGACATCCGTACCTACGCCAGTAAAGTTAACCATAATTTCTAAACCTTTAAGCTCACCTGCACTATTTCGCGCCGGAAGCAGTAAAAGTTCAGACTGGTAAGCATTATCTAGCGTGACAATCATCGCGCTCGCCCCACATTAAAGATGAAAGAGGACATCCTGGAGCAATTGCAGGCACAATTCCACTGGCTTGATTTTAATAAGATTAATTTCATTCGTTCCGTATTAATTTTCAGATTTATCCCTGAATCTAAAATAATCTTATCCTGGTTACTGAATAATAGCCAGTTTTAGATAAAACAGACACATACAGACATATGTAATTCATCAGAAATTTAACTTTAATCATCCCGATGAAGAAAACCTGGCGCGGTTTATTAGACGCCAGGTCAACAGAACGGCCACATGTACATTGTCCTAAATACGTCTGGCTTGCCAGAAGTTTTTACGCCAGTAAACATTATCGAGAGAGGAGCGCATCACTCCGCGACTGGTCGACGCATGAATGAACTGGTTATCGGTGTCATAAATGCCAACATGAAGGCCGCTTTCACCCGAGCCTGTTTTGAAAAACACCAGGTCGCCGGGGAGCAAATCCCCTTTATCGATTTCCGTACCAATTTCTGCCTGCTTACGCGTTTCGCGAGGCAGCTGGAGATCAAATTTATCGCGAAAAGTCATCAGGACGAAGCCAGAACAATCGACACCGCCCCGGCTCATACCACCGTAACGATAAGGCGTACCGCGCCAGTTGCTCAACTGGTCGTTCAGGCTGGCAATAACCGTAATAGAATCGGAAAGCCGCGGATTAGGCGGAGGCGCACGATGGCTACTGCATCCCGCAAGAATTAATGTTGCCACAAGGAGAAACCAGCCTCGCATTTTCAGACGAATCCTCTGCTTTTTTTGCTCTTTCCGTAATTTAGCGTGCAATTGTGCACCTGCGCAAGAAACGGTTACTCCGCAGTAGTGGAAATCAGCATCTTATGCCCCTCAATATCCAGCCGACGGAACAACATGTTATACGCGGTGGCAAGGTTTGGCGGGGTCAGTACGGTATCGCGCGTTCCACTGGCAATGAGCTTGCCCCGTGCCAGCAACCACACCCGATGCGCATGGCGCAGCGTATGGTTCAAATCATGGCTGCTCATTACCACCGCCACCCCTTTGCGGGACAACGCGCTGAGCACCCCGTCCAGCGCGGCCTGCTGAGCAACGTCCAGACCGCTCATCGGCTCGTCCAGGAGCAACAGGCAGCCGTGCGGATTGCCTGCCGGATGGATCTGCAGAATAACCGCCGCCAGACGCACGCGCTGCCACTCCCCGCCAGAAAGCTGGCTGGCGTGACGGGTGAGCTTATCTTCCAGCCCCAGCGCCGCAGCCACTTCGGTAAGCAGCGCCGTGTTATGTTTATCATGCAAATGCAGCAACAGATAGTGCCAGACAGGCATCGCAAACGGCGGTATCTGCTGTTGCACTAAATAGCTCCGCCGGTGTGCCAGCGCCACTGGTGACCAGTCGGTAAGCGCATGGCCGAGCAACGTTATCTCTCCTTGCCCGGTGGTCATGCCCGCCATGCGCGCCAGCAGCGTGCTCTTGCCTGCGCCATTCGGCCCCACAAGATGCACGATCTCTCCCGCATTGATTGTCGCAGTTATCGGCTCCAGACGCCCCTTCCCGGCGACGTCCGTGAGCTGCATCAGCAAGGTCATTATTTTGCCAGCGCCAGCTTGATAGACTCCATGACAATCGGGTCTTCAGGCGTCATATCCGGGGAAAAACGCTGGACAACCTGGCCGTCACGCCCAATCAGGAACTTCTCGAAATTCCACAGGATATCGTCAGGATAGAGCGGCGCACGCCCTTTGCTCGCCATACGCTCGTAGAAACCGCTGCCCTCAGGCGCAACGGCCGTCGGCGCTGCAGCAACCAGTTTCGCATACAGCGGATGACGGTTCTCACCGTTGACATCGATTTTGCTGAACATCGGGAACGTCACGCCATAGGTGGTGCTACAGAACGTTTTGATCTCCTCTTCGCTGCCCGGCTCCTGGCCCAGGAACTGGTTGCACGGGAAGCCCAGAACGGTGAAACCGTCTTTCTCCCAGGCTTTCTGAATGTTTTCCAGCTGTTCGTATTGCGGTGTCAGACCGCATTTAGACGCCACGTTCACGATGAGCAAAACGTTGCCTTTGTAGCCTTCAAGCGTGGTTTTCTCGCCGTCGATGGTGGTCACTTCGGTATTCAGAATATCAGACTGCATAGCATTCCCTCAGGTTGTCTTACGGGTAGTGATTTAACGTCCGGCTTTTAATAGTAGCCAGATAAATACCGGCGCGCCCAGCGTGGCGGTGACGACCCCGATGGGTAATTCGGCCGCCGTCAGGGCGAGCCGGGCGATAATGTCGGCGACCAGCAAGGTTGCAGCGCCTGCAACCGCCGAAGCCGGAAGTAAGATGCGGTGATCCGTTATTCCGCACAGACGCAGCATATGCGGGATGACCAGCCCGATAAAACCAATCGCCCCCGCCAGCGCCACGCTGACGCCAACCATCCAGCCGATGGCTATCACCAGTACGTTGCGCCATAACCCCAGCGACATACCGAGCTGACGGGCTGACGTTTCACCCAGCGCGAGGGTATTTAACGGCTGAGCCTGAAAGCAGGTCCAGAGCATGACCGGGATCAACAGCGTCATCAACCAGCCCTGCCGCCAGTCAACGCCACCGAAGCCGCCCATCATCCAGTACATTAACTGGCGCAGATCGAAGGAGGTAGAGAAGTAGACTGCCCAGGTCATCAGCGCGCTGCAGATGATCCCCAGCGCCACTCCGGCAAGGAGTAACCGGCTTGTTGATAAATGTCGCCGGGCAAAGCGCAGTAAAATGACCGTTATCAGCAGTGCGCCGGAAATGGCGCTCAGGCTAATCCCCCAGGCGGACAGTTCGCCACCACCCAGCATGACAGCAGCAATCAGCCCTACGCCAGCGCCATTCGACACGCCGAGCAGCCCCGGTTCCGCCAGCGGATTTTCAAACAGCGCCTGCATCATTGTGCCGCACAACGCCAGCGCGGCACCGACCAGGATCACCGCCAGCGTTCGCGGCAGGCGGATCTGCCAGACAAAGAGCTGTCCGTCAGGGCTAAACCAGCTTTCCGGCCCCAGCCACCGTTCGCCCGCACACAGGCTGACCACGGCGGATGCCACAAGAAACAGCACGAGCATCCCCAGGCGGCGTCGATCGGAACGGTGCTGTTGGCGGACGAAATCAAGCATAGGCAGTGTATTTTCAGGAGTCAGATACCATTGATTTTACGGCGGGTTTGCCGGGCAGAGCAAAGAAAAAAGGCCGCTAATGCGGCCTTTTTGGTTAGTTCATATTACTCTGCTTTGGGCGTTGCGTTTTCGACACGGCTTTTTAACTTCTGGCCGGGTCTGAAGGTCACCACGCGGCGGGCTGTAATGGGAATATCTTCCCCCGTCTTCGGGTTACGGCCCGGACGTTGGTTTTTGTCTCGCAAATCAAAATTGCCAAAGCCGGAGAGTTTTACCTGCTCACCATTTTCCAGAGCACGACGGATCTCTTCGAAAAACAGCTCTACCAGCTCTTTAGCATCCCGTTTGCTAAGCCCTAGCTTATCAAACAGATATTCTGACATTTCAGCTTTTGTAAGCGCCATAGGTTCAATCCCTCAATGATGCCTGGAATCGCTCTTTTAATGCCTCTACACATTTGGCGACGGTAGCGGCAATCTCCTCTTCTTCGAGTGTACGGCTGGTATCCTGAAGGATAAGGCTAATAGCGAGGCTCTTGAAACCTTCTGCTACGCCCTTGCCGCGGTACACGTCAAATAAGTTTACGCCAACTACCTGATTTACGCCAACTTTCTTACATTCGGCCAAAATATCTGCTGCAGGCACGTTTTCCGCGACCACAACCGCGATATCGCGGCGGTTCGCCGGGAAGCGGGAGACGTCCTGCGCCTGAGGAATGACGCGGTCTGCGACCGGGTTCCACTCCAGCTCGAACACGATGGTACGGCCGTTCAGATCCAGTTTACGTTCCAGTTCAGGGTGAACAACACCAATGAAACCAACACGTTTGCCGTCTAAATAAATTGCCGCACTCTGGCCCGGATGCAGGGCTGGAATGGCTTCTGCACGGAATTCAATTTCAGATAATTTACCGGTCAGATCGAGAATCGCTTCCAGATCGCCCTTCATATCGTAGAAATCAACGGTGCCTTTTGCCAGGTCCCAGTGCTCTTCATAGCGGTTGCCGCTAATTGCGCCAGCCAGCATGAGATCCTGACGGATGCCTAAATTTGCCTGATTATCCGGTACAAAGCGTAAACCGCTTTCAAAAATTCGCACACGGTTTTGCTGGCGATTCTGGTTATACACGATGGTGCCAAGCAGACCCGTCCACAGGGAAAGGCGCATTGCAGACATTTCGCTGGAGATCGGGCTTGGCAGAATCAACGCTTCCTGGCCTGGGTGGATTAGCTGCTGCAGCTTAGGGTCCACGAAGCTGTAGGTGATCACTTCCTGATAGCCTTTGTCGTTCAGCATGGTTTTCACACGCTTCAGGGACAGGTCAGCTTCACGGTGGGTGCCCATCACCAGACCCGCCTGCACCGGCTCGTCAGGGATGTTGTTGTAGCCGTATACGCGAGCCACTTCTTCCACCAGGTCTTCTTCGATCTCCATGTCGAAACGCCAGGATGGTGCAACGGCTTTCCACTCGTCCTGACCTTCAGTCACTTCACAGCCCAGACGCGTCAGAATATCGGTCACCTGTGCATCGGCAACATGGTGGCCAATCAGGCGATCCAGCTTGCTGCGGCGCAGGGTGATGGTGGCGCGTTTCGGCAGAGTTGCTTCGTTGGTCACATCGATAACCGGACCGGCTTCACCGCCACAGATGTCGATCAGCAGGCGAGTCGCACGCTCCATCGCTTTGTACTGCAACGCCGGGTCAACGCCGCGCTCATAGCGGTGAGAGGCGTCGGTGTGCAGGCCATGACGACGTGCACGACCAGTGATAGAGAGCGGGCTGAAGAATGCGCATTCCAGCAGGACGTTTTGCGTCTCATCGTTCACGCCAGAATGTTCGCCACCGAAGATCCCGCCCATTGCCAGCGCTTTGCTGTGGTCAGCAATCACCAGGGTGTCGGCGTTCAGTTTCGCTTCGCTACCGTCCAGCAGAACCAGGGTTTCGCCCTCTTTCGCCATACGCACAACAATCCCGCCTTCGATGCGATCTTTATCGAACGCATGCATCGGCTGGCCCAGCTCCAGCAGAACGTAGTTGGTCACGTCAACCACGGCATCAATGGAACGGATACCGCAGCGACGCAGTTTCTCTTTTATCCACAGTGGGGTTGGCGCTTTAACGTTGATACCTTTCACCACGCGGCCGAGGTAGCGCGGGCAAGCGTCAGCGGCTTCAACCTGGATTGGCAGCGTGTCGCTGATGGTGGCGTCAACCGGGGCAATTTCCGGCGCATTCAGCTCAGCCTGGTTCAGCACGGCAACATCGCGCGCCACGCCGATAATCCCTAAACAGTCGGCACGGTTTGGCGTGACGCTGATTTCGATGGTGTTGTCATCAAGGTTCAGATATTCGCGAATATCGGTGCCAACTGGCGCATCCTGCGGCAGCTCAATAATACCGCTGTGATCGTCAGAAATACCCAGCTCGGAGAACGAGCACAGCATGCCTTCAGACGGTTCACCACGCAGTTTCGCCGCTTTAATTTTGAAATCACCCGGCAGCACCGCACCAACGGTTGCTACAGCCACTTTCAGTCCCTGGCGGCAGTTTGGCGCGCCGCAGACGATATCCAGTAAGCGATCGCCGCCGACATTCACTTTTGTCACGCGCAGTTTATCGGCGTTTGGGTGCTGACCGCACTCAACCACTTCACCCACAACCACACCGTTGAAAGCACCTGCAACCGGCTCGACGCCATCAACTTCCAGACCCGCCATGGTGATCTGGTTGGAAAGCGCTTCGCTGTCAAGCGTGGTGTTCACCCATTCGCGTAACCACAGTTCACTGAATTTCATTGTTCTGTCCTGCCCTTATTTAAACTGTTTGAGGAAACGCAGATCGTTTTCGAAGAATGCGCGCAGATCGGTCACGCCGTAGCGCAGCATGGTCAGACGCTCCATACCCATACCGAACGCAAAGCCGGAGTAAACTTCCGGATCGATGCCGACGTTGCGCAGCACGTTTGGATGCACCATGCCACAGCCCAGCACTTCCAGCCATTTGCCGTTTTTGCCCATGACGTCAACTTCCGCAGACGGTTCGGTGAACGGGAAGTAGGACGGACGGAAACGAACCTGCAGATCTTCCTCAAAGAAGTTGTTCAGGAAATCGTGCAGCGTGCCTTTCAGATTGGTAAAGCTAATGTTTTTATCAACAATCAGACCTTCCATCTGGTGGAACATTGGGGTGTGCGTCTGGTCGTAATCGTTACGGTAAACGCGGCCAGGAGCGATGATGCGGATTGGCGGTTCCTGATCCTTCATGGTGCGGATCTGAACGCCGGAGGTCTGGGTACGCAGCAGACGCGTGGCGTCGAACCAGAAAGTGTCGTGGTCAGCACGTGCCGGATGATGGCCTGGAATATTCAGGGCGTCGAAGTTGTGATAGTCATCTTCGATTTCCGGGCCAGTCGCCACGGTAAAGCCGAGCTCACCGAAGAAACTTTCAATACGATCAATGGTACGGGTGACCGGATGCAGACCACCATTCTCAATACGACGGCCAGGCAGAGAGACGTCGATGGTTTCTGCCGCCAGACGCGCATTCAGCACTGCGCTTTCCAGCTCGGCTTTACGCGCGTTCAGCGCCTGCTGTACCTGCTCTTTGGCTTCGTTAATCACCGCACCCGCTGCCGGACGCTCTTCAGCAGGCAGCTCACGCAGGGTAGTCATTTGAAGGGTCAGATGCCCTTTCTTACCCAGATATTCGACGCGGACATTGTCTAACGCGGCAACATCTGAGGCCTGGTTAATGGCAGCCGTTGCACTGGCAACCAGCTCTGCGAGATGTGACATGGTTTTCCTCATTATGTCGGTGCAGACACCGAATTGTTGGACTTATTCTCTCGAATTCAGGCACAAAAAAAGCCTCCATCGGGAGGCTTATCTGGCGCTGTTTTTCGTTTCATCTTTCACGCGCTAGCCTCCTGAGTTCAGGTGCTAAAGTAAAAGAAGAAGCGGAAAATAGCAGCATTCATGCTTGCGTTACCTTGTGTGGTAAAAAACCGTTAAGACCTTATTGAAAAGCCTGCACGGATAAATGTCAATCTTCTGATAGTGTTAAATGAAAAGAGGGAGCTAAGCCCCCTCTCTCAACTGGCTTATGCCAGTGCTGCTTTCGCTTTTTCGACCAGAGCGGTGAACGCTACTTTGTCGAATACTGCGATGTCAGCCAGGATCTTACGGTCGATTTCAACAGAGGCTTTTTTCAGGCCGTTGATGAATTTGCTGTAAGAAATACCGTTCTGACGTGCTGCTGCGTTGATACGCGCAATCCACAGTTGACGGAACTGACGCTTACGCTGACGACGGTCACGGTAAGCGTACTGACCTGCTTTGATAACAGCCTGGAAGGCAACGCGGTATACGCGTGAACGCGCACCGTAGTAGCCTTTAGCTTGTTTCAAAATTTTCTTGTGACGTGCACGTGCAATTACACCACGTTTTACGCGAGCCATGTGTGCTCTCCTGTATCTATTCTAAGTTAAAAAAGTTAAACGTTAACGACTTATGCGTACGGCAGGCACGCGATGACCAGGCCCAGATCGCCTTTAGAAACCATGGCTTTTGGACGCAGGTGACGTTTACGCTTGGTAGCTTTCTTAGTCAGAATGTGACGCAGGTTAGCGTGCTTGTGCTTAAAACCACCTTTACCGGTTTTTTTGAAGCGCTTAGCAGCACCGCGTACGGTCTTAATTTTTGGCATTTTAATAACTTCCACTTCGCATTGTTAAATAAACGAAACATAGGCGAACAAAACCTATGAAGCCCGAAGGCTCCACAGATTTTGCTGCTTGAAGGCCTTACTGTTTCTTCTTAGGAGCGAGCACCATGATCATCTGGCGGCCTTCGATCTTCGTAGGGAAGGATTCGACTACTGCCAGTTCACTCAGATCGTCACGGACGCGGTTAAGCACTTCCATACCAATCTGTTGGTGGGCCATCTCACGACCGCGGAAACGCAGTGTGATCTTGGCCTTATCGCCATCTTCCAGAAAGCGAATCAGGCTGCGGAGTTTTACCTGATAATCGCCATCGTCGGTACCAGGGCGGAATTTGATTTCCTTAACCTGGATAACTTTTTGCTTCTTCTTCTGTTCCTTAGAAGACTTACTCTTTTCATAAAGGAACTTGCCGTAGTCCATGATACGACAAACTGGCGGTTCGGCGTTAGGGCTGATTTCAACTAAATCTACTCCAGCTTCTTCAGCTTTTTCGATCGCTTCTCTCAGACTCACAATCCCCAGCTGCTCGCCTTCCAGACCTGTTAAGCGAACTTCCTGGGCGCGAATCTCGCCATTGATACGATTCGGACGTGCCGTTTGAACTCGTTTTCCGCCTTTAATACCTTATTCCTCCAGTTGTTGAAGACTGCGGCTGCGAATCTCTTGTTGCAGCTTCTCAATCACTTCACTTACGTCCAGGCTGCCCAGGTCTTTACCACGGCGGGTGCGAACGGCCACTTTGCCTGCTTCCACCTCTTTATCACCACAGACCAACATATACGGGACACGACGTAAAGTGTGCTCGCGGATTTTAAAGCCAATCTTCTCATTTCTCAAGTCCGCTTTTACGCGAATGCCCGCATTTTGTAGTTTCTGCGTCAATTCTTTAACGTATTCAGACTGAGAATCGGTAATGTTCATCACCACGACCTGCACTGGCGCGAGCCAGGTTGGGAAGAAGCCCGCAAACTCTTCAGTCAGGATGCCGATGAAGCGCTCCAGAGAACCAAGAATTGCACGGTGAATCATAACCGGCACCTGACGCTCGTTATCTTCGCCAACATAAGAGGCGCTTAAACGCTGCGGCAGGGAGAAGTCCAGCTGTACAGTACCGCACTGCCATGCGCGATCGAGGCAGTCATACAGGGTAAATTCAATTTTCGGACCGTAGAATGCGCCCTCGCCCAGCTGGTATTCAAACGGGATACCGTTCTCTTCCAGCGCCACGGCGAGATCCGCTTCTGCGCGATCCCATGTCTCATCGCTACCGATACGTTTTTCCGGGCGCGTTGAGAGTTTGACCACGATCTTCTCGAAGCCAAAGGTGCTGTACATATCGTAGACCATACGAATACAGGCGTTAACTTCATCACGTACCTGATCTTCAGTACAGAAGATATGCGCATCATCCTGGGTAAAGCCACGAACACGCATCAGACCGTGCAGCGCACCTGATGGCTCGTTACGGTGGCAGCTACCGAATTCCGCCATACGCAGCGGCAGATCGCGGTAGGATTTCAGACCCTGGTTGAAGATCTGAACGTGGCCAGGGCAGTTCATTGGCTTGATGCAGTATTCACGGTTCTCAGACGAGGTGGTGAACATCGCATCTTTATAGTTGTCCCAGTGGCCGGTTTTTTCCCACAGCACACGGTCCATCATGAACGGGCCTTTTACTTCCTGATACTGGTACTCTTTCAGCTTCGAGCGCACGAAAGTTTCCAGTTCACGGAAGATTGTCCAGCCGTCGTTATGCCAGAACACCATGCCCGGCGCTTCTTCCTGCATATGGTACAGGTCAAGCTGCTTACCGATTTTACGGTGGTCACGCTTCGCCGCCTCTTCCAGGCGCTGCAGGTAGGCGTTCAGGGCTTTTTTATCTGCCCACGCCGTACCATAAATACGCTGCAACATCTTATTGTTGCTGTCGCCACGCCAGTAGGCACCGGCGATCTTCATCAGTTTAAAGTGATGACAGAAGCGCATGTTCGGCACGTGCGGTCCACGGCACATGTCGACGTATTCTTCGTGATGGTACAAGCCTGGCTTGTCATCATGCGAAATGTTTTCGTCAAGAATAGAGACTTTATAGCTCTCGCCACGCTTCACGAAGGTTTCACGCGCTTCGTGCCAGCTGACTTTCTTCTTGATGACGTCATAGTTGGTTTCAGCGAGCTCGTGCATACGTTTTTCGAGCGCGTCGATATCTTCCTGGGTCAGGGTGTGGTCAAGGTCAACGTCGTAATAAAAACCGTTGTCAATAACCGGGCCGATCGCCATTTTGGTGTTTGGCCACAGCTGCTTGATAGCATGACCTAACAGATGCGCGCAGGAGTGACGAATGATCTCCAGACCTTCTTCGTCTTTCGCGGTGATGATAGCAAGCGTAGCATCGTTTTCGATCAGGTCGGATGCATCAACCAGCTCACCATTTACACGGCCAGCGATGGTCGCTTTCGCGAGTCCAGGGCCGATGTCCAGGGCAACATCCATTGGGCTAACAGCGTGGTCGTAATGGCGTTGGCTGCCATCAGGAAGAGTAATTACAGGCATTTTATATCCTTATTTGCAGTGATGCCCCACACATAAGAGCATATACAAAGAAAATAATCGTGATTTAACAGTAGATTACGAAACCATCTGACCAACAATCGTCAAATTGGCTCGTCATCATGCACCCGCCAAAATCAGACAAAGGCGGATTTACGGCAAGCGCTCCAATGGTAACACTAATAACAAGGCGAATGCATCCTCTGCGGCCAGTTTGAGTCACTCATCCTTTCGTATGAGTTCACTTACTTTCGCTACCAGAGGCTCGCAATTCAACATTGCTGAGCTATTCTTGAACAGGGTCTTACACCTCCAGGAGGGCATCAAATGAATGTATCCAGTAGAACCGTTGTGATATTGAATATACTTTCAGCGGCAGGGTTGGTTTTGATTCTTGCCGACAGATTCCACTGGTTCTAGCCCGGACCGATCATATTGCATAACCTTCCGTCCCGGATAATGCGCAATCTGCCGCATGTTTTGGTAGACTGGAACAATTAACGGACAAGGATTAGGTTATGCCAACGAAACGATTTGCTGTGAAGCACTGGAAGATGGTGGTGGTATTAATTGCCATTTGTGGCGCGATGTTGCTATTGCGATGGGCCGCGATGATCTGGGGTTAGTGCATTCGTCTGCCATCAAGAGAGATAAATAAAAATTAACTGTTGCGAATAAATGTTAAATACTTTTGCAGCGATAACACGTCAAAAAACCGGTACATCTCTATCCGGTTTTTGGCGGGTTGATTATTGAGTGATATTCAACACAGTAACAGGCTTATCAGGACCACTCACCCGCAACCAGTTTATGAACATCAAATGCGTCGTTCATCGACTGGCCGGTAGACTGTGACCCTGGCGCGAGGTTAGAACCCGCTTCAACGTCAGAGGCTTTAGTCATGCCGATTTGGCTATTGGCGTCACTGGCAGGTGTGGTTTCGGCATCAGCAGCGAATACGCCAAAAGAGAGTGCGGAAAGCACTATTGCTGCTGCAGCGGTTTTGATTTTTTTCATAATGATTATTCTCTTACTGAATTAAAGCAAAATGACTTAAGGCATAAATCTGCCTGTGTTTTTAGTGTAGATCTGGATCACACTTCTGCCTAGTCAATTTATTTATCAATTCGTGTCAAATAAATTGAATATCTATATCAAAACGTAATTATGAAGAAATTATGGAGAAAGCTGCGGACCAATTATTTTAAAACGGTGTTTATTATAAAACAGCACAGTTTCTGAAAATAAAAAACGGGCCGATAATATTTCGGCCCGCTTCAATTACATTTTGTAGCCAAGAGAAACGGTGGTTCGGCGGTCGGTATGATCCGGCGCAGAGGCTGGAGGTGAAGAGTTCCAGGTCACGTTATAAGCCACTTTCAAACCGAAGTGTTCATTGATGGCAACGTTCAGCGCACTCTCAGAGTTCAGCGTTGTATCATCAGCACCAAACACCGATACACCCTGCGTAAATTTGGTGGTGTCGGTCATCTGCCAGGCATAGGTACCCGATGCATAACCTAACGGTTGGGTTTTGGTATCGCCATCGGTGTACTCGTCATAACGGACACCAGGACCGAATTCAAAACGGAAGCTGTGCACCGGTCCGTTCAGGAACTGACGGCCATAACCTGCGGTAAAGACATCGCGCTGACGGTAGCCATTGTAGCGGTCAGTTAACCAGCTCGCCTGGCCGAAGAGATAGTCATAATCGGTCATGTTATAACGGCTACGCCCGCCTACGGCATATTTCTCCGAAGAACGTTCGTCGTTAGCGGACGTGTTGCTGGCATTCCCCCACAGTGACCAGGCGGTGGTGTTGCCGTACCAGGTCAGCGTGCTGTCTGCCGTCAGGGAAGAGCTTTTTGTGTTACCAGATTGCGCCAGATACCCTGCGTTCAGGTTACCTTCAAAGGGTTTTTGCGCCGTAGCGGGATCGTCCATGACAGTAAAAACGGAGTCATCGGCGGTTGCATTCATTGATGCAAACACACCACCCGCCAGCATCAGTGCAGCAGGAACTGTCTTCAAAAGCTTCATTTTATTAAGGAGTCCATACAACAAAAAAAGAGACCGTCACGGTCTCGGAAACTTTCTTGAGGATCAATGACAAGGCGTCCAGAGAAAGGTAACAAATTATAAAAAGCCGCTAATAACATAGCAATGTTTTCTTATTTCGTTTTTTGAATAAGAACGATCTCAAAACATGTTTTAATTTATATATCTGCAGCGGAGACTTCGTCAGTATTCATATTTAAAATCATACTGTTATTTACATTGCCTTCCTGCCGATCGGTGCCAGGCTTAAAACAACCCATGCTAAAAGGAGGTAATGATGGTTTCTATCTACACGCTGACACTCTCCCCTTCCCTCGATTCCGCCACCCTGACCCCGCAAATTTACCCGGAAGGTAAATTGCGCTGCAGTGCCCCGGTATTTGAGCCTGGCGGCGGCGGCATCAACGTGGCGCGAGCCATTACGCACCTGGGCGGCAAAGCCACGGCCATATTCCCGGCCGGGGGAGCCACGGGTGAACATCTTGTTTCTCTGCTGCTGGATGAGCAGGTTACCGTGCAGACCGTCGATGCCAAAGACTGGACCCGACAGAATCTGCACGTACATGTTGAATCTTCCGGTGAACAGTACCGTTTCGTTATGCCCGGTGCGAAGCTAAGTGATGATGAGTTTCGCCAGCTCGAAGAGAAAGTGCTGGCGATTGAGAGCGGCTCGATGCTGGTCATTAGTGGAAGCCTGCCGCCGGGGATCAAAACTGAAAAACTGACGGATCTTATCCGGGCGGTTCAGAAACGCGGGATTCGTTGCATTGTCGACAGCTCCGGCGAAGCGCTACTTGCGGCGTTAGAGCCGGGGCATCTTGAGCTGGTCAAACCGAATCAGAAAGAGCTGAGCGCACTTGTCAATCGCGAGCTAACCCAACCGGATGACGTTCGTACAGCCGCTCAGGAACTGGTTAAGTGCGGCAAAGCACTTCGGGTCGTCGTCTCGCTTGGCCCTCAGGGGGCGCTGGCTGTAGACGAAACCGGATTTGTCCAGGTCGTCCCGCCGCCCATGAAAAGCCAGAGTACCGTTGGTGCAGGCGACAGCATGGTGGGTGCAATGGCGCTGAAACTGGCTCAGGGTGCTTCGCTTCTGGAGATGACGCGCTACGGCGTCGCTGCGGGTAGTGCTGCAACCATTAACCAGGGCACACGGCTCTGCTCGCTTGCCGACACGCAGAAAATCGTCGACTACCTGTCCCGTAATTAACGCACTTTCCCCTTCGTCATGAAGGGGAAAGGCGCGCCATAGTCGCCAAACGCGTACTATCGACTATGCTAAGAAAACTTTCATGATAACAATGAGGTGAATTATGAGCAGTGGTGACATCACCCGCTACGTCGTAACCGTGAATATTCATGAAGCGTCACTGACTGAACTTAACGAACTCAACAACGCTTTTACCCGGTCCAACTTTCTGCTCACGCTGACGGACGAGGAAGGCAATATCCATGACCTGGGAACCCTGTCATTCGGCCTGATCAGCGCCCTCAGTAAGGATGACGTTAACGCGCTGGCATGCCGTCTGGTTGAGAGCGCGACCGACAAAGCAGCCGAAATTGAGGTGGAAACCTGGGAAAACTGGCAAAAAAAAGAACAATAAGTGCCCTGTATGAAACTAAACCGCTCAGGTGTGCGTTAGTTCGTATTTTTTTACAGCCGTTTTGCGCTAACTTTATGATCTGGCAGACAACATGGGAGAGACATCATGTGGCAGGCTATCAGTCATCTTTTAAGTGAGCAACTGGGTGAAGGTGAAATTGAACTGCGTAACGAACTGCCAGGCGGAGAGATCCACGCCGCGTGGCATTTACGTTACGCGGGTCGCGATCTTTTCGTGAAGTGCGATGAACGTGAGCTTCTCCCTATCTTCACTGCCGAAGCCGATCAACTGGAACTGCTGTCGCGGAGCAAAACCGTTACCGTCCCGCAGGTGTGGGCAGTTGGCAGCGATCGTGATTACAGCTTTCTGGTGATGGAGTATCTCCCGGCCCGCCCGTTAGATGCGCATAATGCGTTCATTCTCGGCCAGCAGATTGCCCGCCTGCATCAGTGGAGCGATCAACCGCAATTTGGCCTTGATTTCGATAACGATCTCTCCACCACGCCGCAGCCGAATGCCTGGCAGCGTCGCTGGTCGACCTTCTTTGCCGAACAGCGTATCGGCTGGCAGCTGGAACTGGCCTCCGAAAAGGGAATGGAGTTCGGTAATATCGATGCCATCGTCGAACATATTCAGCAGCGTCTGGCCTCGCATCAACCTCAGCCTTCGCTGCTGCACGGTGATTTGTGGTCTGAAAACTGTGCGCTGGGGCCAAACGGGCCGTACATCTTCGACCCTGCCTGTTACTGGGGAGACAGAGAGTGCGATCTGGCTATGCTGCCCCTGCACCCCGAGCAGCCTCCGCAAATTTACGACGGGTATCAGTCGGTTTCGCCCCTGCCATCGGATTTCCTCGAACGCCAGCCAATTTATCAGCTTTATACCCTGATTAACCGGGCCATTCTGTTTGGTGGCGAACATCTGGTAAACGCACAGCGCGCCCTGGATCGCATCCTGGCAGCCTGACGGCAACACGGGTGGTCACACACCACCCGTTTTACGCTTAAATAAAACCGAGCAGAGAGAAGAAGAAGTATCCGGCCACGATAATGATCGCTGGCAGGATATAGAGCGGGAAAATCTGCAGTAAAATCGTATGGCGCGGCACCACGATGCGCGACTCAATCTGTTGACGACTCAACCCTTCAGGCCCTTTGGCCTTCTCCAGAATCAGCTGATCTTCCACGCCTTCACGCAAAAAGCGCGTTTGACGGCTCATGCGAGCGCCGGATGCCTGCAACGCTAAGGCAATAAAGATCAGCGCGTAGATAATCCAGAATCCAACGTTTAACTGCTGATGAAAATCCGGCGTGGGCGAGTTGAACCAGAAAAAGTTCAAGAACGGCGTGTTAAAGCGCATCATTTCAATCATGACATGAGCAAAATCAAGCATTACCGCATTGATACCCGGCTGTTTTTCACTGTGATCGTACATAAATTTGAGCACAGAAATCAGCGTGGAAATCACGGCCGGAATAAAAATGACCCAACCGGCAATACGTTTTAAGACAGCGATGCGTCCAGCTTGTTGATACGTCATCAGTTCCCCTTCAAAAAGACGCGTTATTTGTGCCTAAGTCTACCTGCTGCCCATCATTTTCGCCCGCTCTTTAAAAGCAATATGCTAAATTGCTTGTGCTTAGCACCGATCGTCTGTCGAACACCTGAGAGAAGGAGACGTTGTGATGTCGACACCGCGCCAAATACTTGCCGCTATTTTTGACATGGATGGGTTGTTGATTGATTCCGAGCCCCTGTGGGATCGCGCTGAACTGGATGTCATGGCCAGCCTGGGCGTAGATATTAGCCGTCGTAACGAACTGCCCGATACGCTTGGGCTGCGCATTGATATGGTCGTTGAGCTGTGGTACGCCCACCAGCCGTGGGCAGGGCCCGATCGCGATGAAGTCACCGCACGCATTATCCAACGCGCCATTACGCTGGTCGAAGAGTACAAACCTCTTTTACCTGGCGTTCGGGAAGCCGTCGCGCTGTGCAAAGCACAAGGGCTTAAGGTCGGGCTGGCCTCGGCCTCACCGCTGCACATGCTGGAAAAAGTGCTGACTATGTTTGAGCTGCGTGACAGCTTCGATGCGCTGGCCTCCGCCGAAAAACTCCCTTACAGCAAGCCGCACCCGCAGGTTTACATGGACTGCGCCGCTAAACTCGGCCTCGATCCCCTGACCTGCGTGGCACTGGAAGATTCCGTTAACGGCATGGTCGCCTCAAAAGCCGCACGTATGCGCTCTATTGTTGTTCCTGCTGAAGAAGGCCGCCACGATCCCCGTTTCGCGCTGGCTGATGTAAAACTGACATCGCTTGCCGATCTGACAGTTCAGCATCTGCGCGGCGAATAATACGCATCTACAGGCAGCGTTCGCTGCCTGAAATTAAAAATAAAACATCGTTTCATATTATTTGCTTTTCCTGCGCCTGCCTCCTATCCTTACGTTCAGAACGACAATAACCCTATATCTGAGGCGCGTATGATACTGGATACCTTCACTCTTTCAGGTAAAGTGGCCCTTGTC
This sequence comes from Enterobacter oligotrophicus, assembly GCF_009176645.1. Classification (NCBI taxonomy): domain Bacteria; kingdom Pseudomonadati; phylum Pseudomonadota; class Gammaproteobacteria; order Enterobacterales; family Enterobacteriaceae; genus Enterobacter; species Enterobacter oligotrophicus. Next base: position 4,379,603 of record NZ_AP019007.1, on the reverse strand, counting down.
ACCGGATGCGATACCGGTCTGGGACAAGGAATGGCGCTCGCACTGGCGCAGGCCGGATGCGATATCGTTGGCGTAAACCGTAAAGTCCCCGAAGAAACTGCCGCCCTCGTAACCGCATGTGGAAGACGATTTATGGCAATTCGTGCCGATCTCGGTCAGCAGGAGAGTATCCAGAGCGTGGTGGATAGCGCCGTCGGGGAGATGGGACGCCTTGATATCCTGGTGAATAATGCCGGGACTATCCGTCGACAGGATGCGCTGGCGTTCAGTGAAAAAGACTGGGATGACGTCATCAATCTGAATCTCAAAACGGTGTTTTTCCTCTCTCAGGCTGTAGCGAAGCAGTTCATTGTTCAGGGCCAGGGGGGAAAAATCATCAACATCGCCTCCATGCTCTCTTTCCAGGGCGGGATTCGCGTTCCCTCTTATACCGCGTCCAAAAGCGGCGTACTTGGTATCACGCGTCTGCTGGCAAACGAGTGGGCGGCGCATGGCATCAATGTGAACGCCATCGCGCCGGGTTATATGGCAACGAATAACACGCAGCAACTGCGCGATGACGAGCAGCGCAGCCAGGAGATCCTCGACCGTATCCCCGCCGGACGCTGGGGGCTCCCGGATGACCTGCAAGGTCCGGTGGTGTTTCTCGCGTCAGCGGCATCGGATTACGTCAACGGGCACACGCTGGCCGTCGACGGTGGCTGGCTCGCGCGTTAACACCACATTGTGACAAAGAGTTACACCGTCACCTCTTTCGCGCACTGTATAAAAACCCTATACTGTATGAATCGACAGTTTTCTGGGTTTTATCATGACGGCGGAAGGCCACCTGCTTTTTTCAATTGCATGCGCGGTGTTTGCAAAAAACGCTGAACTGACCCCTGTGCTGGCACAGGGGGACTGGTGGCATATTGTCCCTTCCGCCGTATTGACCTGCCTGCTGCCGGATATTGACCATCCGAAATCGTTTCTCGGGCAACGGTTAAAGTGGGTATCCAAACCCATTGCCAGAGCGTTCGGCCATCGCGGATTTACCCACAGCCTGCTGGCCGTGTTTGGCTTGTTAACCCTCTTTTACCTTAAGGTTCCTGAAAGCTGGATTGTGCCCGCCGATGCCATTCAGGGTATGGTGCTCGGCTATTTAAGCCACATTCTTGCGGATATGCTGACGCCTGCAGGCGTTCCGCTGCTCTGGCCCTGCCGCTGGCGCTTCCGTTTCCCTATTCTCGTCCCGCAAAAAGGGAACCAGTTGGAGCGCGTTCTGTGCATGGCGCTTTTTGCTTATGCCGTCTGGATGCCACAAACATTGCCCGAAAATGGTGCAGTTCGCTGGTCATCACAGATGATTAATTCGCTGCAGTTTCAGTTCAATCGTTTTATTAATCACCAGATCGAACATTAAACCGACAAAACAATCACATTTGTCATAATCCATTCCATTTGGATATAAGCGCGACATCACACTTCTGCTAACCTTGCGCCAACAGGTTCGGGTAAACCGACCACATAATAAATCAGGAGAACGGGGATGAATTTTCCACTCATCGCGAACATTGTCGTGTTCGTTGTATTGCTATTGCTTCTTGCGCAGGCGCGCCACAAACAGTGGAGCCTGGCGAAGAAAGTGCTGGTTGGTCTGGGCATGGGTGTCGTATTTGGTCTGGCATTACAGGCTATTTACGGTTCCGATAATCCGGTTCTGAAAGACTCTATCCAGTGGTTTAACATTGTCGGTAACGGCTATGTTCAGCTGCTGCAAATGATCGTTATGCCACTGGTCTTTGCCTCAATTTTGAGCGCCGTTGCCCGTCTGCATAACGCCAGTCAGTTGGGAAAAATCAGCTTCCTGACCATCGGTACACTGCTCTTTACCACGCTGATTGCAGCGCTGGTCGGTGTACTGGTGACCAACCTGTTTGGCCTGACCGCCGAAGGTCTGGTGCAGGGCACAGCGGAAACGGCTCGTTTGACGGCGATCCAGACCAACTATGTGGGTAAAGTTGCCGATCTGACCGTTCCGCAGATGGTGCTCTCCTTCATTCCGAAGAACCCGTTTGCTGACCTGACCGGCGCAAGCCCAACCTCCATTATCAGCGTGGTAATCTTCGCTGCATTCCTCGGTGTGGCAGCACTGAAGCTGCTGAAAGACGACGCGCCGAAAGGCGAACGCGTACTGACCGCTATTGATACGCTGCAAAGCTGGGTGATGAAACTGGTTCGTCTGGTGATGCAGTTAACGCCATACGGCGTGCTGGCGCTGATGACCAAAGTGGTTGCGGGCTCTAACCTGCAGGACATCATTAAGCTGGGCAGCTTTGTGATTGCCTCTTACCTCGGTCTGGGCATCATGTTTGTGGTACACGGTATCCTGCTGGGCGTGAACGGCGTAAGCCCGCTGAAATACTTCCGTAAGGTCTGGCCGGTCCTGACCTTCGCCTTCACCAGCCGCTCCAGCGCCGCGTCTATTCCGCTGAACGTTGAAGCGCAGACGCGTCGCCTGGGCGTGCCGGAGTCTATCGCCAGCTTCTCTGCCTCTTTCGGTGCCACCATTGGTCAGAACGGTTGCGCAGGCCTCTACCCGGCGATGCTGGCGGTAATGGTTGCGCCGACGGTGGGTATCAACCCACTGGACCCGGTCTGGATTGCCACGCTGGTTGGTATTGTCACCATTAGCTCCGCAGGTGTTGCGGGTGTGGGCGGTGGCGCGACCTTCGCAGCGCTGATTGTTCTGCCAGCTCTCGGCCTGCCGGTAACGCTGGTTGCGCTGCTGATCTCCGTTGAACCGCTGATCGACATGGGCCGTACCGCGCTGAACGTCAGCGGCTCCATGACCGCCGGGACGCTGACCAGCCAGTGGCTGAAGCAGACGGATAAAGCGATTCTGGAAAGTGAAGACGACGCCGAACTGGCTCACCGCTAATCACTGCTGAAATAAAAAAACCGCCTGATGGCGGTTTTTTTATGATTGTTATTCTTCAACTTCCTCGTCCTGACGGGTCTGTACCGCCCATCGCTGCGCCGATTCCGGCATCGAAAAAGCAGGAGAACGGCGAAAATGCTCACCAATAAGGACAAAGGCGACGTATTTGCCCCGTAATTGCCACACATCGCGAAAACCATCTACCTTCAGGGCGTGTTCGGGCGGCGCAGGTTCGACGCGGGGCACGTAGCTAATAACAGGACGGTTTTGTTGACGAAATGGTTTCATAAGCGACTGGTTCACTAAAGCACATTCTTGAAGCAGGAAATTTCTATCATAGCCGATTCTCCCCCCATGCGTCGCGCCTTCCATGCTGCAGAAAGCCCCTTTCGCTAAGCAAGTCTTCTGAAAACTCTTAGTTCGCCTGTCATCTCACGACATTGTTCTATCCTTAATAGGGTTTTTGGCAATGAATAAAGGAGAAGCGTGCAATGTCGAACAAAGATAAACCACATCAATCACCCATTCATGGCACTGAAGAATCTCAGCCGGGTATGGACTCGCTGGCTCCCGCTGACGGATCTCACCGCCCTTCCCCAGGCCCATCGGCTCCAGGCGATCAGCCCACTGCACCGGGAAGTATGAAATCCCCGGAGAACGGAAATGAAAAGCTCAACGCACTTGAACCTCATCGTAAAGGCGGAGAAGGCTTTGCGCTCACCACCAACCAGGGAGTGCGTATCGCTGATGACCAAAACTCCCTGCGCGCAGGCAACCGGGGGCCGACCCTACTGGAAGATTTTATCCTGCGTGAAAAGATCACCCATTTTGACCACGAGCGCATACCGGAACGTATCGTTCACGCCCGCGGTTCCGCCGCACACGGCTATTTCCAGCCCTACAAAAGCCTGAAAGCGATCACCAAAGCGGACTTCCTCTCCGATCCCGATAAAATCACGCCCGTGTTTGTGCGATTCTCCACCGTGCAGGGTGGCGCAGGCTCGGCCGACACGGTGCGCGATATTCGTGGCTTCGCGACCAAGTTTTATACCGAAGAGGGGATTTTCGACCTGGTCGGCAATAACACGCCGATTTTCTTCATTCAGGATGCGCATAAATTTCCTGACTTTGTCCATGCCGTAAAACCAGAGCCTCACTGGGCTATACCGCAGGGACAAAGTGCGCATGACACCTTCTGGGACTACGTTTCCCTGCAACCAGAAACATTACACAACGTGATGTGGGCAATGTCTGACCGTGGGATTCCGCGCAGTTTCCGCACTATGGAGGGGTTTGGCATCCATACCTTCCGCCTGATCAACGCCGAGGGCAAAGCGACGTTTGTCCGCTTCCACTGGAAGCCGGTTGCAGGTAAAGCCTCGCTGGTGTGGGATGAGGCTCAAAAGCTGACCGGACGCGACCCGGACTTCCACCGTCGCGAACTATGGGAAGCCATTGAAGCTGGGGATTTCCCGGAATATGAACTGGGACTTCAGCTCATTCCGGAAGAAGACGAGTTTAAATTCGATTTCGACCTGCTTGATCCTACCAAGCTGATTCCGGAAGAGCTGGTGCCGGTACAACTGGTGGGCAAAATGGTGCTCAACCGCAACCCGGATAACTTCTTTGCGGAAAACGAGCAGGCTGCGTTCCATCCGGGTCATATCGTTCCCGGTCTGGATTTCACCAACGACCCGCTGCTTCAGGGACGCCTGTTCTCCTACACTGATACGCAGATCAGCCGTCTTGGTGGCCCGAACTTCCACGAAATCCCGATTAACCGCCCAACCTGCCCGTACCATAATTTCCAGCGTGACGGGATGCATCGTCAGGATATCGACACCAATCCCGCGAACTACGAACCGAACTCGATCAACGATAACTGGCCGCGCGAAACACCGCCAGGCCCGAAACGCGGCGGGTTTGAGTCGTATCAGGAACGCGTCGACGGGGCAAAAATTCGCGAACGTAGCCCGTCGTTCGGGGAGTATTACGCTCATCCTCGCCTGTTCTGGAACAGCCAGACCCCAATTGAGCAGCAGCATATTATCGGCGGGTTCAGTTTCGAACTGAGCAAAGTGGTGCGGACGTACATCCGCGAGCGCGTGGTCGATCAGCTGGCGCATATTGATATTCAGCTCGCCCAGAGCGTGGCGGATAACCTCGGCATTACCCTGACCGATGAGCAACGCAATCTTGCACCGCCGAAAGAGGTTAACGGCGTGAAGAAAGATCCGTCGCTGAGCCTTTACGCGGTGCCGGGTGGTTCGATTAAGGGCCGCGTGGTCGCCATCCTGCTGAACGACAAAACCCGCGCCAGCGACGTGCTGGGGATTATGCAGGCGCTGAAAACCCAAGGCGTGCATGCGAAACTGCTTTATTCCCGTATGGGCGAGGTGACGGCGGACGATGGCTCAGTGCTGCCGATTGCCGCGACCTTTGCCGGCGCGCCATCGCTGACGGTGGATGCGGTGATTGTGCCATGCGGCGATATTGCCAGCCTGCTGACCAACGGTGACGCCGTATATTATCTGCTGGAAGCCTATAAGCACCTGAAACCGATCGCGTTGTCCGGCGACGCGCGTCAGTTTAAGGCGCAGCTGAAGGTTGCCGAGCAGGGTGAGGACGGTATTGTCGAGGGAGATAACGTTGACGATGCGTTTATGACGAAGCTGTTTGATTTGCTTGCGGCGCACCGCGTCTGGTCGCGCAGCAGTAAGATTGATCAGATCCCGGCGTAAAACCATTCCCGGTTGTGCGGCCTGATGCCCTCACCCCACCCCTCTCCCACGGGAGAGGGAGAAAACAATAAAAACGGTAACCCAGGTTACCGTTTTGCTTTTACCTCGCCACCGGGCTTTATCTCAAAGATCCCCAAACGTCCCCAGACGATATCCGCGCTCGGCAATCGCATATTTCAGCGACGCCGACGTCAGCACATCCAGCTCCGTCAGGCGCGGCCAGCAATAAGCACTCTTACGCACGATGTTATCGACAAACGCAGGATGCGCCATCACCTCCAGCGAACATTCACCTCGCGCGGCTGAGGCATCCAGCACCTGCAGGAACAGCGCTTCGTCGATCGCGTCGCCGTAAAATGCACTGCTGAACCCCTCCGTTGTTGTCACGGCGAACTCCGGCAATCCGCGCACCTCTCGATCCACACGCATCGCCACGCCCTTTCGTTGAGCAAATTCCACAACAATCGGGAAAATCGCCGGGATCATATGCACATGATGGTGGCTGTCAATGTGCGTCGGCTCACGTCCAAACAGGTCAACAAAGCGGTTAAACTGGCAATCCAGCTCGCGGGCAATCTCATCGAGCGGCAGAGCATCCTGCTCTGCCAGTTCCCAAATCCATTTCCCCAGCTGTCCGTCGCGCGTCAGACCCGGCATCGGTGACAGCGGCATTCCCAGCGTGAGCACAAAGTGCATCCCCACGCCCAGGCCCGGCGCTTCATGGCTCAGTTGGGCGGCATGTTCAATCGCCTCACCGTTGACTAATGCCGTTGTGGAGGTCACTACCCCCCGACGACAGGCTTCAATAATGCCGTAGTTCTGCCCTTTCGACAGGCCAAAATCATCGGCATTTACGATCAGCAGGTTTTCCATTGCTCATCCTCTTAACGGTGTTTGAACTTCAGTTTCTCAACCGTTGCAGCAAAGTTTGGCAGCCATTTTTCGTGCGCCAGGATCATCTCACTCGCCAGCTGTTCTGCATCACGGTCAGAATGGACCAGCGGGCTGAGGTTCAGCGCCAGAAGTACGTCGTTCAGTTCGCCGCTCAGCGCCGCATGGCTTGCCGCCACTTCAAACCCTTTGATGGTGTGAATGAGGCCCATCACCTTTTCATCGAAGTGGGTGATGCGCGGATGCGGTGTTGCGCCATCACGACCGAGGATACAGGTCATCTCAACAGCCCAGTCTGCCGGAATATTGTCGATGTGCCCGTGGTGCGGCACGTTGACGTAGTGCTCAGCCTGCTTGTCGTTGTAAATCGCGTTGATCACTTCGCACGCCGCGTCCGAGTAATACGCCCCGCCACGCTGCTCCAGCTCTTTCGGTTTAACGTTCAGGTTCGGATCTTTATACAAATCAAATAGCTGCTTCTCAACTTTCTGTACCACCTGAGCACGCGCACCGCCCTTATAATACTCGCCCATTTCAATGGCCAGCATCTCTTTCTGCTTGAAGTAGTAGAGCAGATAGGAGCACGGCAGCAGATTCAGCGAGCGGATCAGCCCTTCACTGAACGGCAGATCGAAGATGTTTTTCACGGACGCCGCAGTCAGGCGGCCGGATGCCACGCCGTCGAGCAGTTCGGCGAAGCGCGATTGACCATTCACCATCACATCTTTGATAAACACCATGTGGTTGAGGCCGAACAGATCGATAGAAAGATCGTCGCTGTCGGACAGTTCCAGCACATCGCGGATAAACATCTTCATGCCAATCGGGATATTACAGACGCCAATAAAGCGTTTGAAGCCGGTGTGACGATAGACTGCCTCGGTCACCATCCCGGCCGGATTGGTAAAGTTAATCACCCATGCATTCGGGCAGATCTCTTCCACATCTTTGATGATGTCGAAAATCACCGGAATGGTACGCAAACCTTTGAACAGACCGCCCGCGCCGTTGGTTTCCTGGCCCAGATAGCCATGACTCAGCGGAATACGTTCGTCCAGCTCGCGCGCTTTCAGCTGGCCAACGCGCAGTTGGGTTGTCACGAAGTCAGCATCTTTCAGCGCCAGTCGGCGATCGAGCGTTTTATGCACGGTTAATGGCACACCCGCTTTTTCAACCATGCGTTTGCACAGGTCGAAAATAATATTCAGCTTCTCCTGCCCTTCCTCAACGTCCACCAGCCATAATTCACTGACCGGCAGTTCATGATAACGTTTCAGGAAACCTTCCAGTAATTCCGGGGTATAGCTGCTGCCGCCGCCAATGGTTACGACTTTTAATTTCTGTTGCATAATATCTCCCTTAGCGTATCAGGTTAACCGCCTGCAAGGTATAGCGTTCTCTTCCCGCTATTTGGGCAAGCAATTAAGTCAATATTCGTGGCGGATAACTCCGCCGAATGTTAATTAATTACCGTCAGATTTTTCCGGTAACTGTTCGGTGTGAATGAAGTAAATTTTTTAAAGGTCTTAATAAACAGGCTGGGGCTACTGTAACCGGACTCATAAGCAATGTCGGTGACAGAATAGTTAGTAATCTCAAGCTGTTTCTTGGCAAAATTAATGCGGATCTCATTAATAATTTGCACGGGCGTTTTGCGATAATAACGCTGAGTGGCGCGGGTTAAATATTCCTGCGATTTACCCGACAGTGCGACCATATTTTCCAGTGCATTGTCGCTGAACTGTCCTTTGTCGTGCATCAGCTCAACGGTGCTGCGCAGCCACTGCGGGATATCGTCAATCACCTGTTGCTCTTCACGGTGGTGACGCAGGCGGTTCATTACGTAGAACGTCACGGTTTCAATAAATTCATCAAACTCGTTGTCGCGGAAATTCAGCGAGGCGATGACCGTTTCGATCCAGGTCATAAACTCGTTTTTCACGCGATACACCTGTGAGGCCACAAAACAGAACGGCACCAGCGGCAGATAATGTTTTTCAAAGAAGCGTCTGCTCACGCCGACATTAAGAATGCGCGTGGCACCAAATTCATAAAAGCTCTGGTGGTAAGACCCCATCGGCAGGAAGACAAAGTCACCGCGCTCCAGCAGGACGCGCTTGCCGTTGATCTCCTGGTAGTAGCGTCCGGTCAGAACAATCGTGAACTCGTAGTAGTCATGCTGGTGCAGACCACTGGCGCTCTCCGTCTTGTTGTAGATAACCACGTGAAAATTTTTGCCATTAAACAGTTGCTGCTCAAGTGCGGTTTTAATTTCCATCGCGCTGACCTCCTGCTGCTAAATCTGACCTACTGCATTTTCTCGTGAAGCTCGATAAGCTCCGCCACCAGCTCGCGCGCCAGCATGGAGGTCATCAAATGATCCTGCGCATGCACCAGCACCAGGCTCACCTTCATCTTCCCTTCGCCCTGGTCACCTTCGATGAGCTTCGTCTGAACCAGGTGAGCTTCATTTAAGGCGGTACGGGACTGATCCATCATGGTTTTCGCTGCAGCGAAATCGCCCTGCTTAGCCTGTTTGAGGGCGGCATACGCCAGGCTGCGCGCTTGCCCTGAGTTAATGATGAGACCCATCACCACCTCTTCCAGATCGTTCTCTGCGGCCTCTTCTGCGACGATACTATCCAAATCTAACATCTTTTTGCTCCTTTTCGCTGGCGCGGGTTGCCCCGCGCCGTGCAATTTTAGAATTTCAGTGCGAGGGCGATATCCTCTTCGCTCTCTTCTTCATCGATAACCGTTGCGGCTTTATTCGCAATCGCCACGAATGGCATGTAGAGCAGTGTTGCAATCCCGAGGTTAAATATCGCCAGCAGGAAGGCAGCGACGCTACCGTTGGTGTTGAAGAACGCACCCAGACCGGCTGGCATTGTCCACGGTGCAATGTTGGTCACCGGCGGGATAATACCCAGGTAGTACGCCGTCAGGGTAATCGCGGCCAGCAGCGGCTGCACCAGGATAAACGGAATGAACATGACCGGGTTCATGATGATTGGCAGACCAAACAGAATCGGTTCGTTAATCTGGAAGATACCGGACGGCAGTGCCAGCTTCGCCACCTGACGGTGGTCAGCGCGGCGAGAGACAATAAAGACCGCGATGATCAGACCCAGCGTCGCCCCGGTACCACCCAGGAAGATATAGGAGTCAAGCATCGGCTTCGCCCACACATGGAAGGTTTTACCGGCTGCCAGCGCCGCATCCACGGAGCCGTACTGCTGGTAAAGCGCAACGTTTTCCAGTGCCCACGGGGTCATAATGCCGCTGTCCAGCGCCGCCAGTGCCAGTGAACCATGCACGCCGAAGAACCACAGCAGGGAGGTAAAGATGACATATGCCCAACCGACCACGCCACCCATCGACGCCAGCGGCGTAGAGATGGAGTCCATGATGATCTGGTGGAAGTTTGTCCCCCAGTGAGAGAGCGCCCAGGCGATAATCCCCATAATGGAGAGAATAATGAAGCCTGGAATCAACGCGGAAAATGAACGAGAAACGGAGGCCGGGACGCTGTCCGGTAAACGGATCACCCAGTTACGACGAATAATGAAGGTGAACATCTCAGCAACCACCAGCCCGATAACAATACCGGAAATAATGTTTGCCCCACCCAGCCAGTTGGCTCCCACAGCATAAGCCTCGCCCACGCTGTATGGCGTCACCGTCATAAAGGCCGCGACGGATAATAAACCCGCCGCCAGAGGATCGACTTTTCGCTCTTCAGCCAATGCCATTCCAATAAAGAAAGGTGCCATCAGCGACATAATACCCAACGTACCGTTGTATACATTGCCGCCGATGGCTTTAAAGCCATTGAGAGTCTCAATAGTCGAAGCGTCTAATCGAATTCCTAATGAATAAAAGAAGGAACCTTCACCAAAGCTCAGAAAAACGTTGTTAATTAAAACGAACATTGCCCCGGCCAGCGTCAACGGCATTAATTTAATAAAGCCGTTTTTGATGGCATTAACGTGAGGCTGCTTTCCTATTTTAACAGCAAAAGGAAGGAGTACCTTTTCAAGTGAAGCGATGACTTTACTCATAGGAAAATACCCTTAAATGCCGCAACGAGAGTTACGGCGTATTGTGTGTGAAATTACTCTTTGACGGGAAAAATAAAAAATTAATTTGCAGCTTTTTTAATCGCCGCAACAGCAGCTTTTAATACACCTAAACCATCGATCTTGCCGTACAACCCGGAGTCAATGACTTCAACCGGCTTGTTTGGCAATAAACGTTGAATTTCTGGCAACATGTAAGCGATTTGTGGCCCCAGCAAAATAACATCTGCAACCTGGCCCTTTTCGCCCGCCAGCGTCTCTGGAAACGCTTCAATCACCACAGGGACTTCATACTTTTCAGCCTGCGCACGCATCTTTGACACCAGAAGCGAGGTTGACATGCCCGCAGAGCAGAACAGATAGATATGTTTCTTTTCCATAGTAACTTCCCTCTTGTATAACCGCTCGCCGTCGCACTCTCACTCGACTCGCTATCCTGGCAGACGGGCGGTTTGCTTACTGTTGTTTATCGTTGAAGTGAGTATACGCAATGGTACAAGGAGGGGATAATTCTGGATAGAGACAAATTGTCTCTCATTGACCTGGCGTGTTGACTACCTTCACATTTCAGGCAAATAATTCGCGCAAAGAAATAAGATTTACGTATGAATAAAAAAACCGGCACAAAGGCCGGTTTTTTAACATCCTCAGGCAAGCAGGTTACTGTGCCTTAGGTGCCTGCGGGTCGGTATCGTACTCAGCACAGGTCTGATAACCGGAATTGATCACATGACCGGTATCATCCAGGGCGACGAAATAGGTCTCAGTCTTACCATCACGTTGACCCAGGATGTATGTCTGGCACGTACCACGTGCATGGATCATGGTCACTTCAGAAGAAGGCTTACCCGCAATCGCAGCAACCTGTGAACGCGTCATCCCTTTTTTGACATCTTTCACCACAGGCTGTGTGAATTGATCTTTGGTGCGATCGTAAGCCGTACACCCTGCCAGCATAGTCAGTACCGCCGCTGCACTTAGAATTCCTGCTACATTCTTGTTCATATTCCGTCCTCTTGTTTATCAGCGTGTTATCTAAGCATGGAATAAAAGATACTATTGTTCAACTTTGCGAGTAACGCCAGACGAATTTCGGAAAATTCTAATAAAACAACGATAAGCTGCTAAATCGTCGTAATTAAGCGCACTTGAAACTGTGATCCTTGTCGTTTTCCGCCCAACGGGTTAGTTTTAACAGATAACTCTTTTTGTTTAGTTCTGCATATGGAGGGCGTAATGGCTCTGCAACAAGACATTATTCAGGCGCTGGGCGCGAAGCCAGCGGTAGACGCAAATGAAGAGATCCGTCGAAGCGTCGATTTTTTAAAATCCTATCTCAAAGCGCACCCCTTCCTGAAGTCTCTGGTGCTCGGCATCAGCGGCGGTCAGGACTCCACCCTGACGGGCAAACTGTGCCAGATAGCCATTTCCGAACTGCGTGACGAAACGGGCGATAACGCCCTGCAGTTTATCGCAGTGCGCCTTCCGTATGGCGTACAGGCAGATGAGCAGGATTGTCAGGACGCCATCGCCTTTATCCAGCCGGACCGCGTTCTCACGGTCAATATCAAAGGTTCCGTGCTGGCAAGCGAGCAGGCGCTGCGCGAAGCAGGCATTGAACTGAGTGATTTTGTGCGCGGCAACGAAAAAGCCCGCGAGCGCATGAAGGCGCAGTACAGCATTGCAGGCATGACGAAAGGCGTTGTTGTGGGGACCGATCACGCAGCAGAAGCGATTACCGGCTTCTTCACCAAATACGGTGACGGCGGTACGGACATTAACCCGCTGTTCCGCCTGAACAAGCGTCAGGGCAAACAACTCCTTGCCACTTTGGGCTGTCCGGAACACCTTTATAAGAAAGCGCCAACGGCCGATCTGGAAGACGATCGCCCTTCCCTCCCGGACGAAGCGGCGCTGGGCGTAACCTACGAGAACATTGATGATTACCTGGAAGGCAAAAAGCTGGATGAAGGTACGGCGAAAATTATTGAAAGCTGGTATCTGAAAACCGAGCACAAGCGTCGTCCGCCGATTACCGTGTTCGACGATTTCTGGAAACGTTAGTCACAAGCGAGGCGGGCAGCACCCGCCTCTTTTTTAACCATCCGACACCTGCTACACTGTATGCCTGAACAGTATAGGGAGTGTTGTGTGAGCAGGCGTCAATCAGCCCCGCGTCTTGAATTCGAAGCGGCGGCCATCTATGAATATCCCGAACATCTTCGCCCCTGGCTTGAGGCTCTGCCGAAGCAACCTGGCGTCTATTTCTTTCACGGTGAAAGCGACACCATGCCGCTGTATATCGGTAAAAGCGTCAATATTCGCAGCCGGGTTATGTCTCACCTGCGCACGCCAGACGAAGCGGCGATGCTTCGACAGTCGCGGCGTATCACCTGGATACAGACAGCAGGTGAGCTGGGTGCGCTGCTGCTGGAGGCCCGGCTGATAAAAGAGCAGCAGCCGCTGTTTAATAAGCGCCTGCGCCGTAATCGCCAGCTCTGTTCTTTACAGATCAGCGCCGGTAAGCCTCAGGTGGTGTATGCTCGTGAGGTCGATTTCTCCCGTGCGCCCAACCTTTACGGTCTGTTTGCCAACAAACGCGCTGCGCTGCAAACCCTGCAATCCCTGGCCGATGATTTACAGCTTTGTTATGGGGTGTTAGGGCTGGAAGCCGTGACGCGCGGACGCGCCTGCTTCCGTTCTGCGCTCAAGCGCTGTGCGGGTGCCTGTTGCGGGAAAGAGAGCGTTGAGGAGCATCATGCACGGCTCCTTAGCGGGCTGTCTTCCATTAGCGTCAACTGCTGGCCGTGGGAAGGTGCCGTTGCGCTGAAAGAGAGCCGGGATGAAATGACGCACTACCATATCATCCATAACTGGCTGTGGCTGGGTGCCGTTGAAAACGTAAGCGACGCCAATGCCCTGTTGCGCACTCCCGCCGGATTCGATCAGGACGGCTACAAAATTCTCTGTAAACCCTTACTGACCGGTGAGTATGAGATCATACCGCTCAATGGCCCGGCAGCCAGCGAATTTCGCTGAACAGCAGGGTTCCTTCAGATTCCAGTAAACGCAGCGTGTGAGTTCCGCCTTCCCAGCAGGCTCCCTGATCGGCCGTCAACAGTTTTTCACCCAACTGCCACGCGCCGCTTAGCACGAAAACCACACCGCCACGCGATCCGAACGTGGTAAAGGTCCGGTCTGCCACACGCACCTTCGCCTGGCAATGGTCCCGTCGGGTCATGATGTTGAAGTCCATCGACATCTGGCCGTCGGTCAGCAGCGCTTTTACCGGCAGGTCACCTGCAAAACTATAAGGTTGATGATGTTTCAGGGTATGGCTAAACGCCTTTCCCGCATCCAGTGTGACCTCGCCACCCTCCAGCAACGTGATCACGCGGTCAACGCCGGGAAAAGAGGAGAATTCGCCATTGCTGGCAATGGACGCAATACTGGCGCGCCAGGAAAAATCACGCGTTGCGGGAGGAAAACAGCAAATCTCACGTGTTTCGCCAGCACCATTACGCCAGAGACTGACCGGCATTTTACGGATATCAAAATACTCCATCACCACTCCTGAAGGGCACAATATGTGCCAGGGCAACGGTATCGCTACCGCTGCGATCTTGATTGTTATAGTCAGGTAATCACGAACGTATTATCGGCAGCAGAGCAGACATGCCTTAGCCAGCGTGGATAAAAAAATATAACGCTATGACTCTGTTAGACATTATCTGAAGCGACTACAGGAGAATACCGCGCTTCTGGCAACAGACAAGAGGGTGTGAAAGAAAAAACCGCCGGTCCTGTCCACAGCGATTTCGCTTTTGTAGACAGGAGCCCGGCGGTCTTAAGAGAGTGAACCGATTATTCGGCTGGTGCTGGCATTTTACCTTCCGGTGCGCGACGTTCTGTCAGACGCTTCTCAAAATTGGCATTAAACTGTTTTTTCTGTTCCGGCGTCAGAATGTTGTAGATCTTATTCTGGGTTTCCATACGAGCCAGCATGCTGGCTTTATGCTGTTCCGCCATTTTGTCGATCTGCGCTTCGGCTTTTGCTTTATCGAAGCTGTCGCTGGCGATGATGTCATGCATCGCACGACGTTCTTCCAGTGGAGGACGTTTCATCTGGTCGCGCTGGCTTTTCATGATCTCGCGAACCTGCTGTTTCTGTGCATCGGTCAGGTTCAGATCTTTAAACATCATGTCGTGGTGCATACCTGGCTTGCCTTTATGATGCATCATCATTTTACCTTCAGCAGGTGCTGCTGTGGTGGTCGCCGTATCTGCAGCGAACGCCATGCTGGTCGCGCCCAGAGCCAGGGTAGAAGCAACAAACAGTGCAGTTAATTTACGCATAATGTATTTCCTTACTTTCAGTTATTCTTCGGCGCTATGCCGTGTTGACGAGATTAACTTTACGGGGTTTATCGTCAATTAGTCAGAGCAACGGTAAAACAATGAAAGTATAAAAAACACATTTTCACCAAATATGGAGAAATTAAGGAAAAAGCGTGGAGAGTTGAAACAATAATATTCAACACGATGATTTTAAAGAGATTATGAAGAAGTATAACGAAGCAACGGGTAATAATAAAGCAATTATCCAGGAATAATCCGCAAAACAAACGTGACCGCCTTAATCGCTAAGAAAATAGTGCTCCTTTCCCCCTCACCAGTAAAAGAGGGGGAATCAGTCAGGACAATTTTTCCAGCATCAGTCCTGCTCTCAGGCCAAATGCCACAGAGGGATTCGGGAATAAGACATACTCAGTGCTTTTCTGCACCTCATAGCGCTCCTCTCCGTCTTCTGCCAACAGCACGCCCTGGCGGAATGGCGTAAAGTTCAGGGTATGCGCTGCCATGTGCAACTGGAAGGCGTCGCTGCGACGGGTAATCTGCTGCACTACACGGTAACGCGCAACGGGCTCCGGATTATGTTCCGGTGTCGTTCCACCGAGCAATGCCCTGAGCGCAGCATGCGTGGGCGCAAAGCGTGTGAGATCGTTATGCCCGAACGGCAGCGCTTTGCCCAGTTCCAGCGTGCAGGCCAGCGCACCGAAATGTTCACAGGTAAAGTGGGTAAAAGTGCCGCCTGGCGACTGGTGGAACACCAGCGCCTCCAGCCCTGCATCACCGAGCCAGGTCAAAAAGTCTTCATCCCACGGCAGGCTACGCTGCGGCAAAACGCCAAAACGCAGATGGTACGAGGCGCGGATTGCCGTGTGCAGATCGAGGTGCCAGCGGCATGGCCCGGCAGCGGTAAAAAACGCCGTTACCGTCTTTTCCAGCCACTGCGCGCGCGCCGTTTCGTCACTTTGCGGGAACTGCGCCCAGCGACCGCCGAACATGCGGTTAATATCGCTCACCAGATAACGTTTATTTTGCGCCAGCGCAGGTGGATTGCCGAGAATCACCAGCAGACGACATTTCAGGGTAATGTCGCCGCGGTACAGGGCATGAAGCAGCAGATCGACAATCTCAACGGGTGCCGTTTCGTTACCATGAATCCCCGTTGAAAGCAGAACCGACAAACCGGCATCCGCGAATGGCGTCAGTTCGAGCACGCCACGCCCGATCCACCGCCAGTTGAACGACGGGCCTTCACCCTCGCGCTGCTCCGGCACGTTATCGGCCAGCGTCAGCGCCAGTAAATTTTCCATACCTTCTCCTTTAGCGCTGGAACGGATAAACAGAGCCCAGGTGCAGGATTGTCGACAACGCATCCAGCGCCTCGCGGCCCTCACGCAGAAGCTGCGGGTCAACCAGATCGGCCTGGGTCAGCCTGTCGCGATAGTAACGATCCACCCAGTCGTTCAGTGTGTTAAACAGCGTGTCGTTCATCATCACGGCAGGGTTCACGGCCTGCATTTCGCTTTGCGTCAATACCACGCGAAGACGCAAGCACGCCGGGCCGCCTCCGTTGGCCATGCTTTCGCGCAGGTCAAATACGCGCAGTTCATCGATCGGGTTATCAGCCTTCACCAGTTCGCTCAGGTAACGCCACACGCCATCGTGATTGCGGGACTCCTGCGGCAGCACCAGCATCATGCTGCCATCATCACGGCTCAGCAACTGGCTGTTGAAGAGGTAGGTTTCCACCGCGTCCTGCACGCTGACGGCCTGCGTCGGAACCTGAATGGGCATAAAACCGGGCACCCGCTCATGCAGCGTGGCGAGCAGCTTCTGCTGGTGAGCAAACGCCTGTTCATGGCAGAACAGCACCTGACGGTTGGAGACGGCAATCACATCGTTGTGGAACACGCCCTGGTCGATCACCTGTGGGTTCTGCTGAGCAAAAATCACCTGCGAAGGATTAACCTGATTCAGGCGCGCAACCGCCTGGCTTGCGGCCAGGGTCTGGCGGGCCGGATAACGCGTCGGGGCTGAATAACCGCCCTCTTCCCGCCCGTAAATAAACAGCTGCAGACCCGGCTCGCCATAATCACCGCCCAGGCGGTTATGGTTAGCGGCCCCCTCGTCACCAAACATCGCCACCTGCGGCAGCGCCTGATGCACGCTGAAATACGTTTCATCACTGAAGATAGCGCTCAGCACACGTTCGGTGGTGTCCGCCTCGGTAGCGCGATGGAATTTGTTATTCAGATTCGCCACGGTCAAATGCACTTTGCCATCCAGCGTGTCTGCCGACGGCGCGACGGTTGCCGCATTTGCCACCCACATTGAGGAGGCGGAGCTGGCCGCAGAGAGCAGCTGTGGTGTCTGCGTGCCTGCTTTCTCAACCACCTGCTCATCGCTGCCGCTAAACCCAAGCTGGCGCAGCACCGCCACATTCGGGCGTTCCTGCGGCGGGATCACCGCCTGCGGGAAACCGGCATCCGACAGCGCCTTCATTTTCAGCAGCCCCTGCTTCGCTGCCAGCTTTGGATTAGAGATCTGGAAACGGTGCTTCGTCGAGGCTTCATTACCAAACGACAGACCGGCATAGTGGTGCGTCAGCCCCACCAGCCCGTCGAAATTAACCTCACGCGCTTTCATGGGTGTCTCCCTGAGTGAAATCCAGCCCCGGATTCAGCGTCTCCGGCAACGTCAGCGCTGGCGTTTCCAGGCTCGCCATCGGCCACGCGCAGTAATCAGCGGCATACCACGCGCTGGCGCGGTGGTTACCGGATGCCCCCACGCCACCAAACGGCGCGGTGCTCGCTGCACCGGTGAGCGGTTTATTCCAGTTCACGATCCCTGCGCGCGCTTCAAGCAGCAGTTGATCGAATTTCTCGCGTTGCGGCGAAATCAAACCGCTCGACAGGCCATAGCGGGTGTTGTTCGCCATTGCGATGGCGCTGTCAAAATCGTCATAGCGCCAGACGCACAGCAGCGGACCAAAGACCTCCTCATCCGGCACGTTGCGGGCGTCGCTCATCTCAATAATCCCTGGCGTCAGCAGCGAAGTGCCAGGCTGGATCTGCTTTGGCTCCAGCAAGGTTTTCGCGCCGCGCGCAACGTGGTCCTGCCAGGCTTTCAGCACGTTCAGCGCGGCCTGCGCGGAAATCAGCCCACCGATAAACGGCTGTGGTTCGGCATCCCACGGCGCGGGCACCAGCCGCGCCGTAACGTCCACCAGTCGCGCCAGGAACGCGTCACCTTGTGCCCCGCGCTTCACCAGCAGACGACGCGCACAGGTACAGCGCTGCCCGGCGGTAATAAACGCTGACTGAATGGTCAGGTGCACGGCCGCATCAATATCGTCAGGATCTTCGACAATCAGCGGGTTATTACCGCCCATCTCCAGCGCCAGAATTTTTTCCGGCTGCCCTGCCAGCTGGCGATGCAGCTGATAGCCCGTTCCGGCGCTGCCGGTAAACAGCAGGCCGTCAATATCACTCAGCGCACTCAGCGCCTGGCCGGTTTCACGCCCGCCCTGTACCAGGTTGAGCACGCCCGGCGGCAGACCAGCCTGTTCCCACAGCTTCACCACCGCTTCACCGGTTAACGGCGTTAGCTCACTCGGCTTGAAGATAACGGTATTACCCGCCAGCAACGCAGGCACAATGTGTCCGTTCGGCAAATGGCCGGGGAAGTTATACGGACCAAACACTGCGAGCACACCGTGCGGGCGATGGCGTAGCGTGGCCGCACCGTCGGGCATCTCAGTGTGATGTTCACCGGTGCGGGTGTGGTATGCCTTCACCGAAATGGCGATTTTGTTGATCATCGCCGTCACTTCGGTTGTCGCTTCCCAGCGCGGTTTGCTGGTTTCCGAGGCGATAACCTGGGTCAGCTCGGCTTTATTTGCCTCCAGCAGAGCAGCAAATTTTTCGACAATGGTCTGGCGCACGGTAAAAGGCTGTTTCGCCCATGCCGGGAAGGTGCGGCGAGCAGCGTTACAGGCCTGCTCAACCTGCGCAGCACTGGCATCGTTCCCCTGCCACAGCACCTCTTTACCCACCGGATTGGTTTTTACGCGCGGCTCGCCTTCACCTGTAACCCAGTCACCGTTAATCCATAAAGTCATGCTGTTTTCTCCTCAGGGCAGAGTCGCACCAGACGAACCGTGTCGCCGGCGTTACATTTCAGGGCATCCAGTTGGGCGGGCGTCAGCACCAGCCGCTCGCATTTCGGGTTCGTCCGCACCAGCATGGCGCGGAAATTGTCGTATTGTTCGTTCGCCACCAGACAGGCCGGCCATTCGCCCGGTGCAGGTTGCCCCTCAGAGACCTTCACCAGACGGCTTTTACGGATGGCACGCACGCGGTCAATGTCACACTCAAGCGTTGGGCCGCCGTCAAAGATGTCGACATAGTTACGGTAGCGGAATCCTTCTTTCTCCAGCACCGCGCGGGCAGGTGCGGTTTGCGGATGCACTTCGCCAATCACCGCCTGTGCTTCAGGGCTGAGGAAGTGGGTATAAATCGGGTGTTTTGGCATCAGTTCAGCGATAAAGGCTTTTTGACCGGTCCCGCACAGGTAATCCGCCCGGCTAAACTCCATCGAGAAGAAGCGTTCGCCCAGGCTCTCCCAGAACGGGGAGTAGCCTTTGTCGTCGATAACACCGCGCATCTCGGCGACCACTTTTTCATTGAAGCGATCGCGGAAGGCGGCCATAAACAGAAAGCGCGATTTGGAAAGCAGATAACCGTTGCCTTCTTTGCGCCAGGCCGGGTCAAGGAACAGCGTACAGAGTTCGCTGCTGCCGGTGTGATCGTTACTGAGGAACAGCGTTGGCAGCGCATTGTAGACATTCAGCTCTTTCGAGGCGTGAACCAGCGTGCCTACCCGGTAGTTGTACCACGGATCGTTAAGCCCCACGGCCACTTCAATGGCGCAAATCCCGGCCACGGTGCCGGTGTCGGTATCTTCGAGTACGAACACATAACCTTGTTCGCTTTTCGGCAACGTCCCTTGCCAGGTCTGCAGGGCGCGCTCAATACGCGCCGACAGCGTCGTTTCATCGGCAGGAAGCGACGTTAGCCCGCCTCCTGTCTTACTGGCAAGCTGCATAAGCCCGGCGAGATCGCCGCGCTCAACGGGACGGATGACCATCATGATGACACCCCTGACTTCACCTGTTCACAGGCCTGCGCAAAACGGTCTAAACCGGTCTGAACCTCTTCCTCGCTGACAATCAGCGCGGGGGCAAACCGCACCACGCTGGCACCCGCAATCAGCACCATCACGCCCATTTTTGCTGCTTCCTGTGAGATAAGTTTAGCTTTTCCGGCAAACTCAGGCGTGAGTTCGCAGCCAATTAACAGCCCCAGACCGCGGATCTCTTTAAACAGGCCCGTCTTGTTGTTGATGGCGGTTAAACGCTCGACAAACCAGTCATGACGCTGCTTCACACCGTTCAGGACCTCCGGCGTGTTAATGATATCCAGCACCTGTCCGGCCACGGCTGATGCCAGTGGGTTGCCGCCGTAGGTGGTGCCGTGAGTGCCCACCGTCATCACGCTGGCGAACTTATCGGTCGTCAGCATCGCGCCAACCGGGAAACCACCGCCCAGCGCTTTTGCAGTGGAAAGCACATCCGGCGTGACGCCATAGTGCATATAGGCATACAGCTCACCGGTGCGGCCAACGCCTGTCTGAACCTCGTCAAAAATCAGCACCGCGTTGTGACGATCGCACAGTTCCCGCACCCCTTGCAGGAAGGCTTTTTGCGCCGGAAGCACGCCACCCTCGCCCTGCATCGGCTCGACGATCACCGCGCAGGTGGTATCGTCAATCAGCTCGCTCGCGGACTGCAGATCGTTATAAACAGCGTGACGAATATCCGGCGGCAGCGGCGCAAAATCCTGCGAGTACGCTGGCTGGCCGCCCGCACTGACGGTAAACAGCGTGCGGCCATGAAAAGCATTTTTAAACGCGACGATACCGCTCTTGTGCGCGCCAAATTTATCGTGCGCATATTTGCGCGCCAGCTTCAGCGCGGCTTCGTTCGCCTCCGCACCGGAGTTACAGAAAAAGACTTTCTCTGCGAAGGTGGCGTCAATCAGTTTTTTCGCCAGACGCAGTGCCGGTTCGTTGGTATAGCCGTTACCGGTATGCCAGAATTTTGCCGCCTGATCGTTCAGCGCCTGACGCAGCGCCGGGTGCGCATGCCCCAGCGCATTTACCGCAATCCCACCCGCAAAGTCGATATACTCTTTGCCCTGCTGATCCCACAGGCGCGAGCCTTCCCCACGTACCGGAATAAAAGCCGCCGGAGCGTAAACCGGCATCATCCATTCATCGAAATTTCCACGCGTAATTGACAGAGACATAGCGACCTCATCCGGTAAATAAAAGGTTGTTTAAATGTTAAATTATTGAGTGTTTGCACTGTGAATGTAGATTGCAGAGTTCGTGCCAGCCAGCGATAAAAATGCATAAACGGGCTGGGAGGACAGAATATCAATGAGTTACAATATGGAATTATTCACTGTTATTGCATAAAAAGTGAATATTTTTACAGTAAGCGGCGCTTTGCCGCATGAAAACCAGAAAGAGTATGCACAGGCCAAATATAATTCTGGAATTGTGATCGCTGGCGAAATTTATCGGCCGTTTATGCCCCATTTGAGGGCGAGGCGCGTCGGAATGGTGCAAATATTGCACTACTGGTCATATCTGTCGCAGTAATTGGGCGAAGCGGATAACAGACGACGCAATTTCTGCTACCATCCATGCACTATTCACCTTGCACTGGCAGCGACTATGAAATTTGTCTCTTTTAATATCAACGGCCTGCGTGCCCGCCCTCACCAGCTTGAAGCGATTGTTGAGCAACATCAACCCGATGTGATCGGCCTGCAGGAGACAAAGGTCCACGACGATATGTTCCCCCTCGAAGAGGTGGCGAAACTGGGCTACAACGTCTTTTATCACGGGCAGAAAGGCCACTACGGCGTTGCGCTGCTGACCAAAGAGACGCCCGTTTCCGTGCGTCGTGGCTTCCCTGGCGATGACGGCGAGGCACAGCGCCGTATCATTATGGCGGAAGTGCCCTCAGCACTGGGCAATATCACGGTGATCAACGGCTATTTCCCACAGGGCGAGAGCCGCGATCATGAAACCAAATTCCCGGCCAAAGCGAAGTTCTATCAGGATCTGCAGGATTACCTGACTACCGAGCTGAAAAAAGAGAATCCGGTGCTGATCATGGGCGATATGAACATTAGCCCGACCGACCTGGACATTGGCATCGGTGAAGAGAACCGCAAACGCTGGCTGCGCACCGGCAAATGCTCTTTCCTGCCGGAAGAGCGCGAGTGGATGGAGCGGCTGCTGGGCTGGGGCCTGGTGGATACGTTCCGCACCGCTAACCCGGAAACGCAGGACCGCTTCTCGTGGTTTGACTACCGTTCAAAAGGTTTTGATGACAACCGGGGTCTGCGTATAGACCTGCTGCTGGCGAGTGCGCCACTGGCGGACCGCTGCATTGAAACGGGCATTGACTACGCGATTCGCAGCATGGAAAAACCCTCTGACCACGCACCTGTGTGGGCGAAATTTAAGCTGTAAACCGTGTGAACACGCAAAAAATACTCTTCCTGTGCGCCCTTCTGGGCGCATTTGCGCTGGCATTCATCGTCCTCCCGCCAGGGACGCTTTCTCTGGACACCATAAAAACACACCAGCAGACGTTACTCGCTCAGGTAGAGCGGGCTCCGCTCCAGAGTGCACTGGTCTATTTTGGGCTTTATGTGGTGGTCTCCGCGCTCTCTATCCCCGGCGCAGCAATATTAACGCTGCTGGGCGGGGCGCTGTTTAGCCTGTGGGAAGGCGTGCTGCTGGTGTCATTTGCCTCCACGCTTGGCGCAACGTTCGCCATGCTCGCCAGCCGTTATCTGCTGCGCGATTGGGTACAGCGGCGTTTTGCGCGCCAGATGCACATCATCAATACCGGAATGGCTCGCGACGGCGCACGTTATCTTTTTGCCCTCCGCCTGATGCCGCTGTTTCCGTTCTTCCTGGTCAACCTGCTGATGGGCCTCACCCGTCTCAGCGCGATCCGCTACGGATGGATTAGTCAGCTTGCCATGCTTCCTGCGACGGTGATTTTTCTGAACGCCGGACGTGAGCTGGGTGAACTGACGTCGCTACGCGATATTCTGTCGCCGGGAGTGTTATTCGCCTTTACACTATTAGGGTTATTACCGCTGGTCACTCGCTGGCTGTTTTCCCGTTACACCTCCTCTTTTAAAAAGTGAGGCATTATGCGCCGTGTGCGTTTTTGCGCGTTTCTGACAGCTCTGCTGCTGACCGCCCCTGCATTTGCTACAGATAGCTGGCAATCCCTTCAACAACAGGCCAAAGGCCAGACCGTCTGGTTTAATGCCTGGGGCGGCGATCAGGCGGTCAATCGTTATCTCGACTGGGTGAGTGGTGAAATGAAAACGCACTACGCCATCGACCTTAAAATCGTTCATCTGGCCGATGCCGCCGATGCCGTTAAACGTATTCAGACCGAGGCGGCCGCAGGGCGAAAAACTCACGGCTCGGTCGATCTGTTATGGATTAACGGGGAAAATTTCCGCACGCTGAAAGAGGCAAACCTGCTCCAAACCGGATGGGCACAGGCTCTGCCAAACTGGCGATATGTCGATACCCGTAAACCGGTCACGGAAGATTTCGCTATCCCGACCGACGGAGCAGAATCCCCGTGGGGCGGCGCGCAGTTGAGCTTTATTGCCCGCAAAGCAAGCATGCCGACACCACCGGAAAATCCTCAGGCTTTGCTGGAATATGCAAAGCAGCACCCAGGCAAAGTGAGTTATCCGCGACCGCCTGATTTTACCGGCACCGCGTTTCTTGAGCAGTTGCTTCTGGCGCTGACCGCGCAACCTGAAGCATTAAAAAAAGCGCCAGATAATACATTTGCGCAGGTCTCCGCCCCGCTATGGGATTACCTCGACAAGCTGCATCCGCTGCTGTGGCGTGAAGGAAACGATTTTCCGCCCTCACCTGCACGGATGGATGCCCTGCTGGCAAGCGGAAGCCTGAACCTGTCGCTGACCTTTAACCCGGCCCATGCGCAGCAGAAGGTAACCCGCGGCGAACTGCCTACCGACAGCTACAGCTTCGGCTTTCACGACGGGATGATCGGCAATGTCCATTTCGTCACCATTCCGGCCAATGCCAGCGCGAGCGCCGGAGCAAAAGTGGTCGCTAATTTCCTGCTTTCCCCGCAGGCGCAGATCCGCAAAGCCGATCCGACAATCTGGGGCGACCCGAGCGTGCTTGACGCAGCAACACTGCGCGCAGAGGAGGCTAAACAACTTAGCGCCCACACGCCCGCAGGTTTACCCCCTGTCCTCCCGGAGCCACACGCCGCCTGGGTTAACGCACTGGAACAGGAATGGCTGCGCCGTTACGGCACCCGCTAAGCGGCCTCGTCTGGCTGGCGATGGCGGTGATTTATCTGCCGCTGATCCCCGCCGGTGCCATGCTCCTGGCACCGGTATTTTCTGTTGCCAACTGGCAGTCGCTGCTTAGCGATCAACAGCTACCTCAGGCGCTGACCGCCACGCTGGTGTCTGCGCTTACCGCGACGCTGGGTGCTCTGTTTATTGCTCTGAGCCTTGTCACGCTACTGTGGCCAGGGAAACAGTGGCGACGCCTGAGCACCCGTCTGCCATGGCTGCTGGCGATCCCGCACGTTGCCTTCGCCACCAGCGTGCTGCTGATGTTTGCTGAAGGCGGCCTGTTCTACCAAATCTGCACGTTCTGCTCGCCGCAGCTTGACCGGTTCGGTATTGGGTTGGGTCTGACGCTTGCCGTCAAAGAGAGCGCGTTTGTACTGTGGGTGATTTTCGCCGTGTTGCCGGAAAAGCGTCTGAGACAGCAGAAAATTGTCTTGCAAACCCTCGGCTACGGCCGCATTCAGGCGGTAAGCTGGCTGATTCTGCCAGCCATCGCACCCGCGCTGGGGGCGGTGATGCTGGCGGTACTGGCCTGGTCGCTTTCCGTTGTGGATGTCGCAATCGTTCTGGGACCAGGGAACCCGCCGACTCTGGCGGTGCTGGCCTGGCAATGGCTCAGCCAGGGGGACGCGCAGCAGCAGGCAAAGGGCACACTCCTGTGCCTGATCTTACTGGTGTTGCTGGTCATACTTTCGGCGCTCGGCTACGGCATCTGGACACGGTGGCGACGCACGCTGCCAGACCTCACCGGTATTCGTCGCCGTTCGCCTGCCGTGCTGCCTGAGCGTTTGTCTGGCTGGCTGCTCCCGGCATGTGGACTGCTCTGCAGCGCGGTGCTGTTGCTGCTGGCGCGACAGGACGACATCGGCCCTGTCGGTACCAGCCTGTCATTCGGGCTGGCCTCCAGTCTGATTGCCCTTGTGATTATCTTTCTCTGGCTGGAGTGGGGACCGCAGCGCAGCGCACTGTGGGTGTGGCTGCCGCTTGCGCTCCCGGCGCTGCCGCTTGTTTCCGGGCAATATGTTGTGGCGCTGTGGCTGGGTATCGACGGGCAATACGTCGCCGTGCTGTGGAGCCATCTGCTCTGGGTATTGCCGTGGATGTTGCTGGTGTTGCAACCCGCGTGGCGCAGGCTCGATCCACGGCTTATCCTGACCGCCCGAACGCTGGGCTGGGGACGGGCTAAAATTTTCTGGCTGCTGAAATGCCCACTGTTGGTTCGCCCTGCGTTACTGGCCTTTGCGACCGGCTTTTCGGTGAGCATGGCGCAGTACATACCGACGCTCTGGCCGGGCGCGGGACGCTTCGCCACCCTCACCACGGAGGCCGTCGCGCTCAGCAGTGGCGGCAGCGTCCCGATTCTGGCAAACCGGGCACTGGGACTCTTGTTGTTGACGGGTATCGTGTTTGGCCTTGCCGCGCTGCTTTCCCGGCTCGCAGGCCGCTACCGACAAGGATTACGTTAATGCTGAAAGTAAAAGATCTCACCATTGAGCCGCTGTTTCGGCAGGTCAGTTTCTGCGTCCCGCGTGGAGAAATTGTCACGCTAATGGGGCCATCCGGTAGCGGTAAATCGACGCTTTTCTCCTGGATGGTGGGCGCGCTGTCGGCTGATTTTCAGGCTCACGGTGAACTGTGGCTCAACGATCGTCGCTGCGATTCGCTTCCCGTGGAAAAACGAGGGTTAGGGATTTTATTTCAGGACGCCCTGCTGTTTGACCATTTCAGCGTCGGGCAGAATTTGATGGTCGCACTTCCGGCGCAGATTACCGGACGCGCACGGCGGTCTGCGGTTGAGCAGGCGCTGAATTCAGCCGGGCTGTTTAACCATTACCACAGCGATCCGGCGACGCTCTCTGGTGGCGAACGCGCCAGGGTGAGCCTGCTCCGCGCCCTGCTCGCCCAGCCGCAGGCGTTACTGCTTGATGAACCGTTCAGCCGTCTGGATAAGGCGCTACGCACGTCGTTCCGGGCGTGGGTATTCGAGGTGGTTCGTGCGCGCAATATTCCGGTGGTGCTGGTCACGCATGACGAAGACGATATTCCACCGGGCGGTAAGGTGCTCAGTATTTCTCGCTGGCAATAATGTGCTAACGCAATGTTTTCTGTTTCAGGAGAGACGACAATGCCCACCTCATTTACTGACGTCAGGCTTTTCGATGAAACGTGTTTCTCAACTGACCGCGCTGGCCCTGATTTGCGGCCTCGCCTCATTTTCCTCCATGGCGGCTGATATGCCCCACTCTCTCACGCTGGCACAGCTACAGGAACAGCACGGCGCGGTAATCGATACCCGCACCAGTGCGTTTTATAACGGCTGGCCAACGCTGAGCGGAACATCCGGCCATGAACCCGCCGCGCTAAACCTGTCTGCCTCCTGGCTTGGGGCGATGAACGATGACCAGCTCAGCGGCTGGGCGAAACAGCACCAGCTTACGCCATCAGCGCCGATTGCACTTTATGGCAGCGATAGCGATAACCAGGCCGTCAAAGCGCGCCTGGAAAAAGCCGGGTATAGCCATATATCCACACTGAGCGATGCCCTGCAGA
Organism: Enterobacter oligotrophicus; assembly: GCF_009176645.1. Lineage (NCBI taxonomy): Bacteria > Pseudomonadati > Pseudomonadota > Gammaproteobacteria > Enterobacterales > Enterobacteriaceae > Enterobacter > Enterobacter oligotrophicus. The sequence goes on along the minus strand of NZ_AP019007.1, from coordinate 4,352,563 downwards.
CGGCCGACCGTTTGCAGCGTTTACCCCACTTTGAACAGCTGGTTTACCCGCAGTGGCTCCACCAGTTACAACAGGGTAAGCAGGTTGCCGCCGCCCCTTTGGGCGACTGGAAAGTCATTGAAGCCGGATGGGGCGCACCGAAGTTTTACCTGCTTAACCATATTCCCGGCGCGGGCTATGTCGATACCAATGATGTCGAAAGCGAGCCGCTGTGGAATAAAGTGTCCGACGATAAGCTAAAAGCGATGCTGGCAAAGCACGGTATCCGTCACGACACCACGGTGATTCTGTATGGTCGTGACGTTTATGCCGCCGCACGCGTGGCGCAGATTATGCTGTATGCGGGTGTGAAGGATGTACGCATGCTGGATGGCGGCTGGAAAACATGGTCCGATGCGGGTCTGCCGGTTGAACGCGGCATGCCTGCGAAAGTGAAACCCGCACCTGATTTTGGTGCGCCGATCCCTGGCCAGCCGCAGCTGATGGTGGATATGGAACAGGCCCGCGATATGTTGCATCGCCAGGATGCCTCGCTGGTCAGCATTCGTTCGTGGCCGGAGTTTATCGGTGAAACCAGCGGCTACAGCTATATTAAGCCAAAAGGCGATATTGCAGGCGCACGCTGGGGCCACGCGGGGAGCGACGCCAACCATATGGAAGATTTCCATAACCCGGACGGCACCATGCGCAGCGCGGATGATATTGCCGCCATGTGGAAAACATGGCATATCCTGCCGGAACAGCACGTCGCGTTCTACTGCGGTACGGGCTGGCGCGCGTCGGAAACCTTTATGTACGCGCGCGCCATGGGCTGGAAGAATATCGCCGTGTACGACGGCGGCTGGTACGAATGGAGCAGCCACCCACAAAATCCGGTATCGACCGGCGAGCGCGGGCCTGAGCGTTCCCTCTAAGGGCTGAGTGACTTCAGCGTCACATAACCGCTCCAGATGCGCGTTGTGGTGGTCAGCCAGCACAACGCGCCAAATACCCTGGCGAACAGCGTAAAGTGCGCCGGAAACAGGCAGCACAGCACAAACAGCGCGATCGTCTCCGTCCCTTCCGTTAACCCGCCAATGTAATAAAACGACTTGTGCGCATAGCCAGGGTTATTGATGTCATGCTTCGCGGCCAGCGCAGCAAACGCCAGAAAGCTACTCCCGGTGCCAATAAACGCAAACAACAGCCAGGCGGCGGCCAGCGCATTTTCTGCGGGTGCGGCCAGGGCAAAGCCAAACGGCACCAGCGCGTAGAAGAGAAAATCGAGCGCGATATCCAGAAATCCTCCCGCATCCGTCAGCCCCCTGCGTCGCGCCAGCGCGCCGTCCAGACCATCCAGCAGGCGATTCAGCACTATGGCAATCAGCGCCGCCGGATACCAGCCCAGCGCCAGAAACGGCAGCGCCAGCACGCCGATAGCAAACCCGGTCAGCGTTAATCCATCGGGTGAGATAAAGGGTTTATCCAGCGCGGCAGCAAGCTGGTTTAACGCCGGTTTCACGCGGGGATGCAGGTGTTTATCCAGCATGCGGTTTCTCTTTAAACGTGGCGCAAAGCCCCTGTTCCGGGATCTCAAGGGCTGCATTAAAGCGCGCTGAGAGATTTTGAAACGCAATCAGCGCCGTCATTTCGGTAATAGCTTCATCCGTAAAGTGATGTTTTAGTTGCGCTTTAATGGCCTCATCCACCTGCGGCGGCGTGGCGGTGACCGCCTCAGCAAATGCCAGCGCGGCACGCTCCTCATCGCTGAACAACGCGGAATGCTGCCAGTCGTTGACGGCCTGAACTTTATCCAGTGCGCCCGAACGCCCGGCAAGACGTAAGCTATTGGCATCAATACAGAATGCACAGTGACAAAGCTGCGAGACGCGGGTCATCAACAGTGAACGCAGTACGGGGGAAAGACGCGCGTTTCTTCGCTCCAGAAACCCCACAAACAGCGCCACCAGCCAGAACAGACGCGGCATTCGGCCCCACCAGCGCGTCGGGTTAAGTACCGCACCAAAGTGTTTTTTCTGCATGGCGGCAATCGGTTTTAGGCTGGCGGGAATGGATTCGATGGGTGCAACCCAGGTGGATGTCTCTTTCACCTGATTCTCCTGATGACTGGACTCTTTGAAAGGGCACGATAATATGTCGTTTTTCGCTATCAATTATTGACGACCATGCTGAAAACACTCGATGTCGTTGCCGCTATCATCGAAAAAGACGACAAAATTTTACTGGCGCAGCGCCCGGCTTATGCCGATCAGCCCGGCATGTGGGAATTTGCCGGTGGGAAAGTCGAAGCCGGAGAAACGCAGCCTGACGCGCTGATCCGCGAACTGCGTGAAGAACTTGGCATTGAGGCCATGCCTGAGCAATACGTGGCAAGCCACCAGCGGGAAGTCTCACAGCGGTTGATTCATCTGCACGCCTGGCATGTCCCCTTCTTCAGCGGAGAGCTGAAAGCGCACTACCACAGTGCGCTGGTGTGGTGTACGCCAGAAGAAGCCCTTATGTACGATTTAGCCCCGGCAGATATTCCCCTGCTGGAAGCGTTTATCCTTTTACGCGCCGCCAGACCAGCGAGTTCGTGCTGATGGTGCGTTCATCGCGTTGACACTGCAGCAGCACGCCATCCGCTTTAATGACCGCCCCTTCCGAATAGTTTTGATCCTGGTAAATGCAGCACTGGTTACACGGCTGCGCACGCTGGCCGCTGGTGCTAAAAACATCCGGCGGCACATTCACTTCCACATCCGGGCGAATTCGGTCGGCCTGTGCACCTGCGGATAACATCAAACATAACGCGGTCATTACGTAACGGTTCATAGACTTATCTTCCTGTTGTGTCCTGATAATGACTATAACGGTAAACCGGAGCCGAACCTTTAATTTATCCCGTCATCGTTTTTAGTTATGACAAACGCCCCGTGATGAATTTCCCTTTCGACATAAATTTCTGCTTGCCTCACAAAGCACTGCGGGTGGTATAGTCAAAAAAACAACACAAATCGCTTAAGCAACAGACATAAAATATTATAAGAGGTTCTTATATCTATGGATCAGACACGCTCTCTGGAAAGTTTCCTTGCCCACGTCCAGCAGCGCGACCCGCATCAAAGCGAGTTCGCGCAGGCTGTTCGTGAAGTCATGACAACACTGTGGCCATTCCTTGAGGAAAACCCGCGTTACCGTCAAATGTCTTTACTTGAGCGTCTGGTTGAGCCAGAGCGCGTGATCCAGTTTCGCGTGGCGTGGGTGGACGATCGCAACCAGGTGCAGGTCAATCGTGCGTGGCGCGTGCAGTTTAACTCGGCTATCGGCCCGTTTAAGGGTGGGATGCGCTTCCACCCTTCCGTGAACCTCTCCATTCTGAAATTCCTCGGTTTTGAGCAGACGTTTAAAAACGCCCTTACCACGCTGCCAATGGGCGGTGGCAAAGGCGGCAGCGATTTCGATCCAAAAGGTAAAAGCGAAGGTGAAGTGATGCGCTTCTGCCAGGCGCTGGTGACCGAGCTGTATCGTCACCTGGGGCCAGACACCGATGTACCTGCTGGTGATATCGGCGTGGGCGGCCGTGAAGTGGGCTTTATGGCCGGGATGATGAAAAAACTCTCTAATAACAGCGCCTGCGTCTTTACCGGCAAAGGATTGTCGTTTGGCGGCAGCCTGATCCGCCCGGAAGCGACCGGATACGGTCTGGTCTACTTCACCGACGCAATGCTTAAGCGTCATGGACTGAGCTTCGAGGGAATGCGCGTGGCGGTTTCAGGCTCCGGCAACGTGGCGCAGTATGCCATCGAGAAAGCGATGCAGTTTGGCGCGCGCGTCGTGACCGCCTCTGACTCCAGCGGCACCGTGGTGGATGAATCGGGCTTTACGGCTGAGAAGCTGGCGCGCCTGTGCGAAATTAAAGCCAGCCGCGACGGTCGCGTGGCGGATTATGCCCGTGAGTATGGGCTGACCTATCTGGAAGGCAAGCAGCCGTGGTCAGTGCCAGTGGATATCGCCCTGCCGTGCGCTACCCAGAACGAGCTGGATGCAGACGCGGCTCGCACGCTTATCGCTAACGGCGTGAAAGCCGTGGCTGAAGGGGCCAATATGCCGACCACCATTGAGGCGACCGATCTGTTCCTGGAAGCAGGCGTTCTGTTTGCGCCGGGGAAAGCCGCGAACGCAGGCGGCGTGGCGACGTCAGGCCTGGAAATGGCGCAGAATGCCGCGCGTATGGGCTGGAAGGCAGAGAAAGTGGATGCCCGTCTGCACCACATCATGCTGGATATTCACCATGCGTGCGTTGAGTACGGCGGTGAGGCGTCGCAGACCAACTACGTGCGCGGCGCGAATATTGCCGGGTTCGTGAAGGTGGCGGATGCGATGATCGGGCAAGGGGTCATCTGATTCTCTCGTTGTGCCGGGTGACGGAAGTGTCGCGCCACCCGGCGATCATTCAAGCCTGTTAATGAGTTCACGGGTCCGCTCTATCATTGCCAGAGAGTGCCGATCGTTAAGCTGTAGCAGGCCAACGAATAATAAATCTGTTATGCAGTTTTGCGCGGTTCGGGAAGAAATCGACGAACTGCGCCACTGATCTTCGTTCGACACCGTCTCTAAAATATAATCAGCAATGTCACGCAACGGATTTTTTGCCAGAGAGGTAATGGCTATAATCTTTGCGCCTTTCGCTTTTGCTGCTTCGGCGGCAATCAGGATCTCTTTTTTTCGGCCCGAATACGACAGCGCAATTTGTATATCGCGTTCTGTTAACGCCTGCGCAACCGATATTTGTACATGCGAGTCAATCTCGCAGGTCACCCGAAAGCCAATTTTCATTAATTTAAACGCCAGGTCTTTAGCTGCCAGTGCAGATCCCCCGAGCCCCACTATCTGTATCTGTTGTGCTTTGTTAATTATTCCGATGATTTTTTCCAGCTTAGTGAAATCAATCGTCTGGGTTGTCTCTCTTAATGCCTGTACTTTTTCTATTATCAATTTCTCAGCAATGACATTGAGCGAGTCGGAACGCTGAATAGTGCTGTGCAAACTGTGATCGGTCTTTGCACTTTTTTCCCGGCTGTACTCTTCTATCAACAGCATTTTCAACTCAGAAAAACCCTGCGCCCCCAGTTTTTGAGCGAATTTCGAGATGGACGATTGCGCCACACTCAGTGCTATCGCGATGGAATGGGAAGAGCAGCCTTTGAAAATATCAAGATGGTTAATGATATAGAGCGCTATTTTCCTCTCCGTTTCCGTGTAATTCTCATAATCCATTCTTATCTTTTTCAAGTAACTCATAGACCACCCCTATAACATTTTAAAAGACAATGTATTTCCCTTCAAAGATAAAATCAACATATAACAAAAAATTCCCTGCGATAAATTTTGACACCCATCACAAACATTTAAAAGGAATTTATGATTCCATTTAAAATAAAAATAAAACGATCAACAATTCCCATCGCAATTAATATTACACTTCCATCCCCTATAGGATTATTTTATGAAAAACGGACTTAAATATTTATCCGGATTATTCATTATGCTGGCGTCTGCAGGCCATGCCGCCGTTATCTATCAGGCTAATGATGGCTCGAACATAGACCTTTACGGACGCCTTGGTTTTAACGTTTCAGATAAAAAAACGGGCGACGTTTCAGGTGATTTTGACGGGCGAATCGGCTTCTCGGCACGACAGATGATCAACGACAAGTTCGCCGTTATCGGTTTTACGCAATACCAGGTAAATGCCGCTGAATACGCAAACAATATCAAAGCGGAAGACCCCGACGATCTGACTGCGCGTTACGTCTGGGCAGGCGTCGATTTTGCGGAGTACGGTAAAATCACCGCCGGACGTGTTTCATCCGGTCTGATTATGTTTACCGACATTGGTGATGTGTTCGCCTCTTCAGATGTCGCGATGGCACGGCAGGCGAACGCTATCGACCCTACCGCGGTGCAGGTTTTCCGTCAGGACGGTACGATTCAGTACCAGAACACGTATGGAAACGTTGATATTTCCACTGCATGGATCATCGGCAACAACTCCTCCGATCTGGATTACGGCGTCAACACAGCCCTGCGTTATACGCTCGACCTCGGTGCGGCAGGGAAATTACAACCGGTTATTGCAGCCCAACAGTCGCAAGCCAGCCATGATGAGACGTCTGCACAGTCAGATGACGACGCCGATAAATACCAGATGTGGGGAGTCGGCACGCGTTACTATCTCGGTGATGTCATGTTAGGCCTGCTGTATGCCGAAGACACGGTCGAATATCTCGATGGCCGCCCGGACAGCACAGATAAAGACTACGAAGCGACGCTTGTCTGGTCAATGACGCCCGAATGGTGGTTCCGGACAGGTTACCGTCACTTAGAAAACAGCGACGGTGACGGGCTCAAACTTCGCGATGCCACTTTCGAAGTGCAGTACAAAGCCACCGCCAAAAGTTCTCTCTACGCCTCTTATTCCTGGCGCAATGGCGAAGCCGGAACCAACAGAGTCACCGGCGATACCGTCTCTTTTGGTGGTAGCGATCCTGAGGACGATTATTTTCACCTCGGCCTGCGGTATGAATTTTAATATTTCATAGCCATTAATCCCCCACAGATAAGGGCAATAAACGTGCCCTTTTTCCAGGAGTCGTCTGTGAAAAACTCTATCTTTATGCTGCTCTTTATTATTTCGGGTTCTGCAGCGGCCAACGTCACGCTGGAGCTTGGCGAAAACATCGTTGCGCTGGCGGCAAAAGACGCCAAAGTGTCAATGTTTTCCAGAAGCATTTCATTACCCGATGAAGAGCAAAAACTGGTTATAAAATTCGATAGTTCCGTGAATCCTGAATCCGTCAACCAGGGCAAAGGGAGAATAACCTCCGCACCGTATATTTTCACGTTTAACTATAAAGGCAAAGAAAAAATCACCCTGACCACGCCCGTCGTCACCGATGAAAAAGAAGCCAAAAAGCAGGCTGAAAATCCACAATTCAGTTTACGGGCAAATAATGCCGCTATTCCCTTCACGCTGACAAAAGTAGATCCGGAGAGCGTGACTATTTTTTCTGATTTCAGGTCATTACTGGCGGGTGAAAAGCATGACGCCGGGGAGATAAAACAAGAAAGTCAGGATGCGCTTGAGCAGGCCAAAGTCGCTTATCTGGCGTTATCTGATAAACAGAAACTCTCATTCATGAAATGGTTGTTAAAAAATTAAGAGGTTATAATGAATTTTGATTTGAGCGGGAAGGTAACCTCATGGCAATTAATAAGGAAGTGGAATCATGTCTAAACAGATCAGCAACGATTTGCTGGAAAAAATAATCACGCTGGCAGGAGGCAAGGGCAACATTCAGCATTGTGGCAACTGCATGACCCGCCTGCGTCTGCGAGTGGGTGATACATCGTTAATAGCCGGCAATATCAAAGAACAACTCGCAGGCAGCGTCAGCGGCGTGGTCATTAATGGTAATGAAGTTCAGGTTATTTTTGGCGTCGGAAAAGCACAACGCGCAGCCGAAAGCATGAACCATCTGCTGGGGATTAAAGATCTGACGGCTATTGCAGCAGAAACCAAAAGCCAGATGAAAAGTAAGCAGCAATCATCTTTGCAGCAATTCCTGGCGAATTTTGCCACCATATTTACCCCTCTGATTCCGGGTTTTATCGCGGCAGGTCTGATGCTGGGCATCGCAACGCTGGCCGGAACATTAATGCATATCGCGCCGGAGGCAAAAGGCGTATTACCTGACGCGCTGAATTTCTTAAAAGTATTCAGCAAAGGGCTCTTCACGTTCCTCGTTATTTTAATTGGCTACAACGCGCAAAAGGCTTTCGGCGGCACGGGTGTAAACGGCGCAATCATCGCTTCGCTGTTTATTCTTGGCTACAACCCGGAGGCAACCGTGGGCTACTACTCCGGCTTACAGGACTTTTTTGGTCACACCATTGACCCACGCGGGAACATCATTGGCGTGCTGCTGGCGGCCTGGGCCGGTGCGAAGATCGAGCGATTCATCAGAAACGTTATTCCTGATGAACTGGATATGATTCTAACCTCAATGCTGACGCTGATCCTGACGGCCACACTGACTTACATCGTTATCATGCCTGTCGGCGTGTGGCTATTTCAGGGAATGTCGTGGCTGTTTATGCACCTGAACAGTAATCCTCTGGGCTGTGCTGTACTGGCGGGCGTTTTCCTGATTGCAGTGGTCTTTGGTGTTCACCAGGGATTTATTCCCGTCTACCTCGCGCTAATGGACTCGCAGGGCTTTAATTCTCTCTTCCCTATTCTCTCGATGGCCGGTGCCGGACAAGTTGGTGCGGCCCTGGCGTTATACTGGAAATCCGATGCAGCCTCCACGCTGCGGGTGCAAATCCGGGGCGCAATTATTCCCGGTGTCCTCGGCGTGGGTGAGCCACTGATTTACGGTGTGACCCTCCCGCGAATGAAGCCTTTTATTACGGCGTGTCTGGGCGGCGCGGTTGGCGGACTCTTTATAGGGACTGTCGCATGGTTCGGACTGCCTATTGGCCTCAACAGCGCTTTTGGTCCTTCCGGACTTGTCGCGTTGCCGCTCATGACCTCTGACGAAGGTATTCTGCCAGCCATTGCCGTTTATGGCGCGGGGATACTTATTTCGTGGCTGTTCGGCTTTATTATTACCGTCTTGTTTGGTTGCAAGAATGTGGACTTACAGTGAGGGATCGATAATGAAACGACGTGCAATTTTTGCTGCTCTGCTGGCGTTATCAGCCTCGGCGTTTGCGACCGATTACCCGGTTCTGACAAATGCGCAGCCGGAAAGCGTGGGCTTTAATGTCAAAAAACTGAACACGCTGGATCGCTGGATTCAGGAGCAAATTGATGCCGGCTATCCAGGCATGAATGTGTTAGTGATCAAAGACAATCATATTGTTTTCCAGAAAGCCTGGGGCTATGCCAAAAAATATGATGGCTCTTTTTTAACCCGCCATCCGATAAAAGCCACAACGGACACGCTGTACGACCTGGCCTCCAATACCAAAATGTATGCAACAAATTTTGCGCTACAAAAACTGGTGTACGAAGGCAAGGTTAATGTGAACGATCTTGTCGCGAAATATATTCCCGGATTCACTGATAAACCCACTGACAAGATTAAGGGAAAAGATTCCCTGCGCATTATTGATATTCTGCACCATACCGCAGGTTTCCCTGCCGATCCGCAATATCCAAACAAGCGCGTCGCCGGTGATCTCTATTCCCAGGATAAACAGACCACGCTGGAGATGATTAAGCGAACGCCGCTTGATTATCCGCCAGGGACAAAACACCTCTACAGTGATGTCGATTACATGATCCTCGGATTTATCATTGAATCCGTCACCGCAATGCCGCTTGATGTCTATGTTGAGAAAATGATTTACCGGCCTCTCGGCCTGAAGCACACGGTATTTAATCCGCTGTTAAAGGGCTTTAAACAGCAGCAGATTGCGGCAACGGAACTCAACGGTAATACCCGTGATGGTGTTATCCACTTCCCGAACATTCGCACAACCACAATCTGGGGCCAGGTACATGATGAAAAGGCCTGGTACGCCATGGGCGGAGTTTCCGGTCATGCGGGGTTGTTCTCGGATACGCATGATATTGCCGTTCTGATGCAGACCATGCTGAACGGTGGCGGTTATGGCAACGTAACGCTGTTTGACAAGAACACCGTGAGCGAGTTTACCCGTAGCTCAGCAGCCGATGTCACCTTTGGGCTGGGCTGGCGGGTTAACGGCAATTCATCAATGACACCGACCTTTGGCGTCCTCTCCGGCCCGCAGACTTACGGCCACACGGGCTGGACCGGCACGCTCACCGCCATTGATCCCGTTAAGCATATGGCGATTGTCATTCTGGGCAACCGCCCCCACTCTCCGGTGGCCGATCCCAAAACGAATCCTAATGTTTTTGTCAGCGGGACGTTGCCTGCGGCGACTTACGGTTGGATAGTTGATCAGATCTATGGCGCACTTGAAAATTAAGTGCCGCCATTCTGGAATGCGCAGCCCTCAGGATGAGGGCTGCGCAGAATTGTTATCCCCGACGCGGGATTTTTTTCCGGAACGTTTGAATGGTGCTTTCTTGCCCGCCCCCGGCGCAACCATGCCTCTGAACCGCTTCACCGGCGTACTGCGCGCCTGATCGATCAACTGATAAAGCGTCCCCACCAGCGGCTGCATAAAGTCCTGGTAACGACACTGCTTTTCGCTGATTTGCGTCAGTACCGATTCCCAGTGTGCCGTCATGTCTGGCCGCGCGGCCAGCTCCGGCAGCGAATGGATTAACGCCCGGCCCGGTTCCGTCGAATGGATATAGCGCCCTTTCTTCTCAAGAAAACCGCGCTTAAACAGTAATTCGATAATGCCTGCGCGGGTCGCCTCCGTACCTAAACCATCGGTGGCGCGCAGGATCTTCTTTAGATCTTTATCCTGAACAAAGCGAGCGATACCGGTCATTGCCGAGAGTAACGTCGCATCGGTGAAATGGCGCGGGGGCTGCGTCTGGCGCTCCACCACTTCGCCCTTCTCACAGAGCAGTTCATCGTCTTTGGCGACGACCGGCAGCGGCGTGCCGTCGTTCTCTTCGTCGCGCTCTTTGTTGCCCAGCAGCGTGCGCCAGCCCGCTTCCGCCAGGAAACGCGCTTTGGCAACAAACTTGCCTTTGGCGATTTCCAGCTCGATCACGCATTTGCGGAACACCGCATCCGGGCAGAACTGCATGAGATACTGACGGGCAATAAGGTTGTACACCTTCGCTTCGTTTTCCGTCAGGTTGACATTGCTGGCGCGCGCCGTCGGGATAATCGCATGGTGGGCATCCACCTTTTTATCATCCCAGCAGCGATTATGGGTATCCGGGTTCACCGCCGGTTGCGGCAGCAGATCCGGCGCGTGAACGCCGATGGCGTTCATCACCGAGTGACGTCCGGCAAAGTGTTCTTCCGGCAGATAACGGCTGTCCGAACGCGGATAGGTGATCAGCTTGTGGGTTTCGTAGAGCTTCTGGCAGATATCCAGCACGTTCTGCGCGCTAAGGCCAAACTTTTTGGCCGCCTCAATCTGCAGCGCTGAAAGCGAGAACGGCAGCGGCGCGGGTTCCGATTCCCGTTTATCGTTATAGCTGGTGACGATGGCGGGCTGACCGGTAATGCGGTTGACCACGTGCTCCGCCAGCGGGCGATGCAGCAACCGCCCCTCTTCGTCCTGGTACGATTCGCAGGCATCGCTCGGCTGCCAGACAGCGGTAAAGCGTTCGTCTTTAGGGGTGACGATATGCGCTTTCACTTCAAAGAAATCTTTGGCGACGAAGTTCTCGATCTCTTCATCACGACGTACCACCAGCCCCAGCACCGGCGTTTGCACGCGGCCCACGGAAAGCACGCCCTGATAACCCGCGTTGCGTCCAAGAATGGTGTAGGCGCGGGTCATGTTGATGCCATACAGCCAGTCGGCGCGCGCACGGGCTAATGCGGAGACGCACAGCGGGATAAATTCGCTGTTGGCGCGCAGACGCGAAATCGCGCGCTCTACCGCCTGCGGGTTGAGGTCGTTAATTAAACAGCGCTGTACCTGCTGGCGTTTTTCCGGTGCCAGCTCCAGGTAATCCAGCACTTCGTCCACCAGCAGTTGCCCTTCCCTGTCCGGGTCACCCGCGTGGACGACTTCAGACGCTTCATGCAGGAAACGCTTAATGACGTTGAGCTGTTTAGTGACGGAGGGACGCGGCTGCAAACGCCACTTTTCCGGCACGATGGGCAGATCGTTCAGGTTCCAGCGGGCATAGCGGCTGTCATAAACATCCGGCTGCGCCTGCTCAAGCAGGTGACCGATACACCAGGTGACCACCTGCCCGTTACCGCATTCGATAAAGCCGTCGCCTTTGCGATGCGGTTTAGGCAGCACATCGGCAATAGCACGCGCCAGGCTCGGCTTTTCGGCAATAAACAACCGCATCGAATTAACGGATCTCAATCATCGGTCGGCCACCGCGCGCGGTCACCAGCTCACCGATTGCCGTCAGCGTGATGCCGAACTCAGCGGCGGTCGCCTGAACGTCGGCTTCGGATTCCGGCGTGACCGCCAGCAGCAGGCCACCGGAGGTTTGCGGATCGCACAGCAGGTTACGCCATGCTTCCGGCATGTCGCCCATCAGGTGACCGTAGCTGGCGAAGTTACGCTGAGTACCGCCCGGCACCGCGCCCTGAGCAATATACTCTTCCACACCCGGCAGCTTCGGCACGTCCTGATACCAGACCTGCGCCTGTACGCCCGCGCCCTGACACACTTCGCTCAGGTGACCCAGCAGGCCAAAACCGGTGACGTCCGTCATCGCCTTCACGCCGTCGATGCTGGCGAAGGCCGCACCCGCAAGGTTCATCTGGCACATGACTTCCGTTGACAGGCCAATATGCTCTGGTTTCAGCAGAGATTTTTTCTCAGCGGTTGTGAGTACGCCAATGCCCAGCGGTTTGGTGAGGAAGAGTTTGCAGCCCGCCTGCGCGGTGCTGTTGCGCTTCACGCGCTCGGTAGGCACCACACCCGTGACGGCCAGGCCGAAAATCGGCTCTGGGGCGTCAATGGAGTGTCCACCCGCCAGCGCAATCCCCGCCTGCTGGCAGGCGAAACGCCCGCCATCAATCACCTCGCGGGCAATTTCTGGAGCGATCGTGTTGATCGGCCAGCCCAGAATGGCGATCGCCATAATCGGCTTGCCGCCCATCGCGAAGATATCGCTGATGGCGTTGGTAGCCGCAATACGCCCGAAATCGAACGGATTGTCGACAATCGGCATAAAGAAATCGGTGGTACTGATAATGCTGGTGCCGTTACCTAAATCATAAACCGCTGCATCGTCACGCGTTTCGTTGCCGACAAGCAGGTTCGGGTCGACAAACTTCGCCTGTTCACTGTGCAGGATGGTTTCCAGCACTTTCGGGGAAATTTTACAACCGCAACCGGCTCCGTGGCTGTATTGCGTTAAACGAATGGTTTGCTCGCTCATGGACATCTCCTGTCATTGCAATCGCGCTATGGTAGCGCTCATTCCATAAAGAGGTAAGTATGACTGTCTGAATTCTGCGGCAGATGCTCAGAATCCAGACAGTTTAGCGCGCGTTATCAGAAACGGCTGACGAAAGGCGTGGTATCCGGCACGCTGATTGTGCTGGAGGCTTTAAGCTGAGGCGTGCCGAGGTAAAGGAAGCCGACGATTTTATCGTGTTCACCGCAGGATAATCCCTCGCGTACAGCGGCGCTTTCAGTCAACGGCCCCGTGCGCCAGATGCCATTGAAGCCTTGCGCGACCGCGGCCATTTGCATCGCCATCACCGCGCAACCGGCAGACATCTCCTGCTCCCAGAGCGGTACTTTATGGTCAGCCTGGCATTTTGCCACCACCGCAATGATCATCGGCGCTCTGAACGGACCGCTGCGCGCTTTTTCAATCCCTTTTTCATCCTGCCCCGCGGCAACCGCACCTTTTTCCAGCAGTGCACTGAAGCGCTCACGGCCTTCACCTTCAATAATAAAGAAGTGCCACGGCTGAAGCGTGCCATGATCCGGCGCGCGCAGACCGGCGCGCAGAATGTTTTCCAGTTGCTCGCCCGCAGGCGCAGGATCGGCCAGACGTGAAGCGCTACGACGGTTAACAAGCAGTTCAAGTGCGTCCATTGGTTAACTCCTGTCTTGAAATTTACTCACAAAATTAACACGGCGGCAGATTTTGTTACAGCGCAGCAGGCGATTCCTGCTGACAAGAGGCGGTTGGGTCATTACGATAACCCCACATTACCGTCCAGTGGCGACGGAAACAGTCATTTTCTGGTTAGGGAGAATACATGCGAACCCTTTGGCGAATCTTTGCCGGTTTCTTTAAATGGACGTGGCGACTGCTCAACTTCGTCCGCAACCTGGTGATGAATATCTTCTTCATCTTCCTGGTTCTGGTTTGCGCGGGCGTCTGGATGCACATCAGCAACGCGAATCAGTCGCAGCATTCGACTCGCGGGGCGCTGTTGCTCGACATCACTGGCGTCATTGTTGATAAGCCCTCTACCAGCAATCGTCTGGGCGTGATTGGCCGTCAGTTGTTTGGTGCAACGTCTGACCGTCTGCAGGAAAACTCCCTGTTTGATATCGTTGATACCATTCGCCAGGCCAAAGACGATCGTAACATTACGGGCATCGTGCTGGATCTGAAAGATTTCGCCGGAGCCGATCAACCATCAATGCAGTACATCGGTAAAGCGCTGCGCGAATTCCGCGACAGCGGCAAGCCGGTGATTGCGGTAGGCGATAGCTACAGCCAGGGGCAATATTATCTGGCCAGCTTTGCGAATAAAATCTGGCTCTCTCCACAGGGCACGGTTGACCTGCATGGTTTTGCGACCAACGGCCTGTACTACAAATCCCTGCTCGACAAGCTGAAAGTCACGACTCACGTTTTCCGCGTCGGCACGTATAAATCCGCCGTTGAACCGTTTATCCGTGATGATATGTCCCCTGCCGCCCGTGAAGCGGACAGCCGCTGGATTGGCGAGCTGTGGCAGAACTATCTGGGCACCGTTGCCGCGAACCGTCAGATCACGAAGGAGCAAGTGTTCCCTGGCGCTCAGGGCGTGCTGGAGGGGCTGCGCAAGGTTGATGGTGATACCGCGAAATATGCGCTCGATAACAAACTGGTCGATGCACTGGGAACCAGCGCGGAGATCGAGAAATCCCTGAGCAAGCAATTTGGCTGGGACAAAGAGGATAAAAACTACAGCGCCATCAGCATGTATGACTACGCAGCGAAGAAACCGGATGACAGCGGTGACAGCGTCGCGGTGGTCTTCGCCAATGGTGCGATTATGGACGGCCAGGAGACGCCGGGGAACGTCGGCGGCGATACTACGGCGTCGCAAATCCGCGATGCGCGTCTTGATCCGAAAGTGAAAGCGATTGTTCTGCGCGTGAACAGCCCTGGCGGTAGCGTCAGCGCCTCCGAAGTGATCCGCGCTGAACTGGCCGCGGCTCGCGCGGCGGGCAAGCCTGTAGTGGTGTCAATGGGTGGAATGGCGGCATCCGGCGGTTACTGGATCTCCACGCCAGCGAACTATATCGTCGCTAACCCAAGCACGCTGACCGGCTCGATTGGTATTTTCGGCGTGATCAACACCGTTGAAAACAGCCTCGATTATCTGGGCGTGCATACCGACGGCGTTGCCACCTCGCCGCTGGCGGATGTGTCGGTCACCAAATCGCTGCCGCCGGAAGTCTCGGAGATGATGCAGCTCAGCATTGAGAGCGGCTATAAGCGCTTTATTACTCTGGTCGCAGATTCCCGTAAAAAAACGCCTGAACAGATTGACCAGATTGCTCAGGGCCACGTCTGGACCGGGCAGGATGCGAAAAGTAATGGCCTGGTAGACAGCCTCGGTGACTTTGATGACGCCGTGAAGAAGGCGGCTGAACTGGCAAAACTCAAGCAGTGGCATGTGGATTATTACCAGGACGAACCGACGTTCTTTGATATGGTGATGGACAGCATGTCCGGCTCCGTCCGCGCCATGCTGCCGGAAGCGCTGCAGGCTTACCTGCCTGCGCCTGTGGCATCCGCCGCAAAAGCGATGAAAGCGGAGAGCGATAAACTGGCCGCGTTTAATGATCCACAAAGCCGTTATGCGTTTTGTCTGACCTGCGCAAACGTGCGTTAATACCCGTCCCCTCTTCGCCTGAAGAGGGGATTTTTCTTTGAAGCACAAGAACTCACTATCATGCAGAAGAAATCGATTTATGTAGCCTATACCGGCGGTACTATCGGTATGCAGCGCTCTGAAAACGGCTATATCCCTGTCTCCGGCCACCTGCAGCGCCAGCTTGCGCTGATGCCTGAATTCCACCGCCAAGAGATGCCGGACTTTACCATTCACGAGTATGATCCACTGATGGACTCCTCTGATATGACGCCGGAAGACTGGCAGCATATTGCGGATGATATTAAGGCTAATTACGACCAGTATGACGGTTTCGTGATCCTGCATGGCACTGACACCATGGCGTTCACCGCCTCGGCGCTCTCCTTTATGCTTGAGAACCTGAGCAAACCGGTTATCGTCACGGGCTCGCAAATCCCGCTGGCGGAACTGCGCTCTGATGGTCAGATTAACCTGCTTAACTCTCTGTATGTGGCGGCCAATTATCCGGTTAATGAAGTGTCGTTGTTCTTCAACAATCGACTGTATCGCGGCAACCGTACCACCAAAGCGCATGCCGATGGCTTTGACGCCTTTGCGTCGCCAAACCTTCAGCCGCTGCTGGAAGCGGGTATTCATATTCGTCGTCTGGGAACGCCGCCTGCGCCACACACCGCAGGCGAGCTGATAGTCCACCCGATCACCCCACAGCCAATTGGCGTGGTGACGATTTACCCAGGGATCTCTGCCGACGTAGTGCGTAACTTCCTGCGCCAGCCGGTGAAAGCGCTGATCCTGCGCTCTTACGGCGTGGGCAATGCGCCGCAAAACGGTGAATTCCTGAAAGAGCTGCAGGAAGCGAGCGACCGCGGAATTGTGGTGGTGAATCTGACGCAGTGTATGTCCGGCAAGGTCAATATGGGCGGCTATGCCACCGGGAATGCCCTGGCGCACGCGGGCGTAATCAGCGGATTCGATATGACCGTTGAGGCGACGCTGACTAAACTTCACTATTTACTGAGTCAGGATCTGGACGTTCAGTCCATTCGCAGCGCGATGATGCAAAATCTGCGCGGTGAACTGACCCCGGACGAATAAGGAGTTCTCATGAAGCAACGCGCTCTGTTACTGGTCGATTTACAGAATGATTTTTGCGCGGGCGGTGCGCTGGCCGTCGCAGAAGGTGACAGCACGGTAGACATTGCAAATACGCTGATTGACTGGTGCAAATCACGCGGTGAAGCGGTTGTCGCAAGCCAGGACTGGCACCCGGCGAATCACGGCAGTTTTGCCAGCCAGCACGGCGTTGAGCCCTACAGCCAGGGTGAACTCGACGGGCTGGCGCAAACGTTCTGGCCCGATCACTGCGTGCAGCAGACGGAAGGCGCAGCGCTGCATCCGCTGCTGAATCAGAAAGCCATCGACGCGGTGTTCCATAAAGGCGAAAACCCGGCTATCGATAGCTATAGCGCGTTTTTTGATAACGGGCATCGTCAGAAAACCGCGCTGGATGCGTGGTTACGTCACCATGAAATCACCGAGCTTATCGTGCTCGGACTGGCAACGGATTACTGCGTGAAGTTTACGGTGCTGGATGCGCTTCAGCTTGGCTACAGCGTTAGCGTGATCACCGACGGCTGCCGTGGGGTGAATATACAGCCGCAGGACAGCGCGCAGGCGTTTATGGATATGGCCTCCTTTGGCGCGACGCTGTACACGCTGGAAGACTGGCTGGAAACGCAGCCGCCACCCGGCATTTCTTCCTCAATCCCCATAAAGTGAACTCCCTCGCATCTCAGGCGAAGCGGCAATGCTATTCTTTTCAGGCTGTTTTTTCGCCACGCCTTTTCTGTGGCGTGGTTATTTTTATTAAGTCAAAGAGGAACATGTATGAAACGTTTGCCCTTGCTGGCAGCATTACCCTTGCTTTGCGCGTCAGTTGCTTCCGCCAGTACCCTGATGTCCGTGGGCTACTTTAACGGAGGTGGTGATGTCACCGCCGGACCGGGTGGCGATATCAATAAACTCGACGTTCGCCAGATCACCCATCTGAACTACTCGTTTGGTCTTGTTTATAACGATGAGAAAGACGAAACCAACGCCGCGCTGAAAGATCCGGCGAAACTGCACCAAATCTGGCTGTCGCCAAAAGTCGCTTCCGACCTTGCGTTAATTCCTGCCCTGCGCAAACAAAACCCGAACCTTAAAGTGCTGCTTTCCGTGGGTGGCTGGGGCGCGCGAGGTTTCTCTGGCGCGGCAGCAACTAAAGAGACACGCGCCGTGTTTATCCGTTCCGCGCAGGAGATTGTCGAAAAATACGGCCTCGATGGGATCGACCTCGACTGGGAGTATCCGGTCAACGGTGCGTGGGGGTTAGTAGCGAGCACGCCGGCCGATCGGGATAATTTCACCGCGCTGCTGAAAGAGATGCGCGATGCCTTCGGGCAGAAAAAGCTGGTCACCATTGCGGTAGGTGCGAATGCAGAGAGCCCGAAAAGCTGGGTGGATGTGAAAGCGATCGCCCCACTGCTCGATTATATCAACCTGATGACCTACGACATGGCGTACGGCACCCAGTATTTCAATTCCAACCTGTATGATTCCAGCGCCTGGCCGACGGTTGCCGCTGCCGATAAATACAGCGTCGATTTTGTGGTGAATAACTATCTGGCCGCCGGGCTGAAGCCACAGCAGATGAATCTCGGGATTGGTTTCTATGGCCGTGTGCCGAAACGTTCTGTTGAACCGGGTATTGACTGGACGAAACCGGATGCGCAAAAAAATCCTGTCACTCAGCCTTACTTTGGTCCGCAAGAAATTGAACTGTTTAAATCGCTTGGTTATGACCTGACCAAAGATACCTACGTGAAGTACAACGATATTGTGAAAAAGCTGCTGAACGATCCGCAGAAGCGTTTTACCGAACACTGGGACGACCAGGCAAAAGTACCGTGGCTGTCAGTGAACGCCGCCGACGGGAAAGCGCTGTTTGCCCTCTCCTACGAAAACCCGCGCTCTGTGGCTATTAAAGCGGACTACATCAAGGAGAAAGGCCTTGCCGGGGCGATGTTCTGGGAATATGGCGCAGATGACGAAAACCTGCTAGCGAAGCAACTGGCGGAGTCACTTGAGATCCCGCACAAGTAGTGAGGCAATCAAGCCCTCTCCCGTGGGAGGGGGCATCAACCCGCGCGGTTATTGCATTTTCATGGTCGCAATCGGCTTCGGCGTAATACCAAAATCTTCTTTCAGCTCGCGCTTGCTCTTCATCACCATCTGACCCTGGGTGTCGATCGTCATGTGCTGTGCGTCAGTATTGTTGCGCGCCTGCCATAACATCACCAGCTGCAGGCTGTTCTCTTTCTGCTCCGCCGTGAGCGCCACACCATCCGGCCATTTTCCCAGTTCAACGGCAGTAACCAGACGCTGATATATTTCCGGTGTCATACCCGTAATCATGTCATCAATATTCATGATCTCTCCCTTTCAAAGGAATAATTTGCTGAATCGTTTTTTCAGCCTTTGGTCTGGTCGCCGTTTTCATCATCGGTGAAGCTCATCGATGCTGAATTGACGCAGAAACGTTCGCCTGTTGGCTGTGGACCATCCGGGAAGACGTGACCGAGGTGTGCGTCACACTTTCCGCAGCGAATTTCGGTGCGCACCATACCGTGCGACGCGTCGGTCAGATAGCGGATCGCGTCATCGCTGACCGGCTCATAAAAGCTCGGCCAGCCACAGCCAGAGTCGTATTTTGTTTGCGAGCTAAACAGCGGCGCATCGCACACCAGGCAGTGGTAGACACCGTCCCGCTTGTTGTGCAGCAGACGCCCGGTAAAAGGTGGTTCAGTACCGTGATTCTGCGTCACGTAAAACTGCATTTCTGTGAGGTTTTTTTTCAAATCATCAGGGTTACGTTGGTTCGACATATGCTTACATCTCGCTGTAGAAACAGACATCTTTTAACCCAGATTCTAACAAAACATTAACACCTGCGCGTGCACTTTTGTTCTAAACTTATTTGTCGCGAAAAGGCGGACAGGCAATTGTGATCGGTTTCACATTTTTATCCTGCAAGGCCTTTAAAATTCCGGGCGCAGCCCCCATGTGGTTGCTAGCTCAAAGGGAAAGTGAGGCGAGTCAGTCGCACAAACGTTAGTCACAGGATTGATTTGTCGCAATGATTGACACGATTCCGCTTGACGCTGCGTAAGGTTTTTGTAATTTTACAGGCAACCTTTTATTCACTAACAAATAGCTGGTGGAATATATGACTATCAAAGTAGGTATCAACGGTTTTGGCCGTATCGGCCGTATTGTTTTCCGTGCTGCTCAGAAACGTTCTGACATCGAAATCGTTGGTATCAACGATCTCCTGGACGCTGAATACATGGCGTACATGCTGAAGTACGACTCAACTCACGGTCGTTTCGACGGCACCGTTGAAGTGAAAGACGGCCACCTGGTTGTTAACGGCAAAACCATCCGCGTTACTGCTGAGAAAGACCCAGCTAACCTGAAATGGAACGAAATCGGTGTTGACGTTGTTGCTGAAGCAACCGGTATCTTCCTGACCGACGAAACCGCGCGTAAACACATCACTGCGGGTGCGAAAAAAGTTGTTCTGACTGGTCCTTCCAAAGACAACACCCCAATGTTCGTTCGTGGTGCTAACTTCGAAACTTACGCTGGCCAGGACATCGTTTCTAACGCATCCTGCACCACCAACTGCCTGGCACCGCTGGCTAAAGTTATCAACGACAACTTCGGCATCATCGAAGGTCTGATGACAACTGTTCACGCGACCACTGCGACTCAGAAAACCGTTGACGGCCCGTCTCACAAAGACTGGCGTGGCGGCCGTGGCGCGGCTCAGAACATCATCCCATCCTCTACCGGTGCTGCTAAAGCAGTAGGTAAAGTGCTGCCAGAACTGAATGGCAAACTGACGGGTATGGCGTTCCGCGTTCCAACCCCTAACGTATCCGTTGTTGACCTGACCGTTCGTCTGGAAAAAGCTGCTTCTTATGAAGAAATTAAGAAAGCGATCAAAGCTGCTTCCGAAGGCCCAATGAAAGGCGTTCTGGGTTACACCGAAGACGACGTTGTATCTACCGATTTCAACGGCGAAGTGTGCACTTCCGTGTTCGATGCTAAAGCAGGTATCGCACTGAACGACAACTTCGTTAAACTGGTATCCTGGTACGACAACGAAACCGGTTACTCTAACAAAGTACTGGACCTGATCGCTCACATCTCTAAATAAGTTGAGATGAGAATCTGATCCAAAAAGGCGACTTCGGTCGCCTTTTTTATTGTTTCAAGACAGAGGATTGCTTAATGATTAATAAAATTTTTGCACTTCCGGTAGTCGAACAACTTACCCCTGTGCTCTCCCGCCGTCAGATTGACGGAGCCGACATTATCGTCGTTGACCACCCGCGCGTAAAAGCCTCCGTAGCGCTGAATGGCGCTCACCTGCTCTCCTGGAAACCAGAGGGTGAAGAAGAAGGGCTGTGGCTGAGCGAAGCGACCTCATTCAAAAAAGGGGCAGCAATCCGCGGCGGCGTACCGATCTGCTGGCCGTGGTTTGGCCCGGCTGCGCAGCAAGGTTTGCCTGCTCACGGTTTTGCGCGTAACCAGCAGTGGACGCTGAAAGCACACAACGAAGATGACAACGGCGCAGTGCTGACTTTTGAACTGCAGGCGAACGATGAAACCCGCGCGCTTTGGCCGCATGATTTCACCCTGTATGCCCGTTTCAAGCTGGGTAAAACCTGCGAAATCGAACTTGAAGCCCACGGCGAGTTTGAAACCACTTCCGCCCTGCATACCTACTTTAACGTCGGCGACATCAGTGCGGTAAAAGTGAGCGGCCTTGGCGATACCTTTATCGACAAAGTGGATAACGCGAAAGAAGGGAAACTGAGCGACGGCGTGCAGACGTTCCCGGATCGCACCGATCGCGTCTACCTGCATCCGGAAGCATGCAGCGTGATCCACGACAGCGCCCTGAACCGTGGTATTGAGGTGGTTCACCACCATCACAGTAACGTCGTGGGCTGGAACCCTGGCCCGGCGCTCTCTGTCAGCATGGCGGATGTACCGGACGACGGCTACAAGACGTTTGTCTGCGTGGAAACCGCATGTGTGACTGCGCCGCAGAAAGCGAGTGAAGAGAAACCGTCTCGTTTAGGGCAGACAATTAGCATTGTAAAACGCTAAGACACCGCTCGCCCTCTCCCCAGTGGGGAGAGGGGATAATCCGTACAGATTTAAACGACATCTAATGGCGTTTTGACTGCAGGGGCCGGAAAAGCCCTGTCCAACAAAAGCAGTTCTTCAGCAGTAAGCGTAATGTCTAATGCCCCCGCGTTTGCTTTTACGTGTTCAATGGATGCCGCTTTCGGAATGGCGATGACGCCTGGATGGCTAATCACCCACGCCAGCAGAATTTGCGCGGCGGTAGCATGATGGCTGCGCGCGATCTCATTGACGACCGGGTGGTTCATCAGCCCTGAACGTAAACGCCCGGCCTGTGCAAGTGGGCAGTAAGCCATTACCGGCATCGCCTGCTGCTGGCACCAGGGCAGGAGATCGTATTCGATGCCACGCGAAGCAAGATGGTAGAGCACCTGATTGGTCGCGCAGGCAGAACCGCCCTTCACACTCCAGAGCGCCTGCATGTCATCGTAATCCAGATTCGACACCCCCCAGCGCCCGATTTTGCCCTGCTGCTGAAGTTTTTCCATCAGTTCCACGGTTTCAGCCAGCGCGTAATTCCCGCGCCAGTGAAGCAGGTAAAGGTCGATATGATCGGTGCCGAGACGCCGCAGACTCGCTTCACACGCGGCCAGGCCTTTCTGACCACCTGCATTCCACGGGTACACTTTGGACACCAGAAAAACCTTATCACGCTGGCCCTTAATAGCCTCGCCGACCACCTCTTCCGCCCCGCCTTCGGCATACATTTCAGCGGTGTCAATCAACGTCAGCCCCAGGTCAATGCCCGCACGCAGTGCATCTGCCTCGGTTTTACGCAGGCCAGCCTTTTCGCCCATATACCAGGTGCCCTGTCCGATTGCGGGAAGCGGGCGGCTGCCGGAAAATGTTACGGTTTTTACGCTCATCTCACTCTCCTGTTTTGTTGCACCAGGTTAAAGCAAACGGGGCGCAAGCGCCCCGTTATCATGCACAGATTGCACTGTAATAATGCACAATCAGAACTTGTAGGTTACACCCACAGAGAAGATGCCGGACCAGGACTTATCGACCATCGGGCTATCTTTCACTTCATCGCTCAGACGGATATAACGGCCGGTGCCGTAAACGCTCCAGTCACCGAGGAAGTTATAGCTCGCGCTCAGTTCCAGGTACGGGTCCCAGCCATCATCAGCGCTGTAACTGTTCAGACCACTGTGGCGAGATTCTTTTTTGGATACGCCATAATAGTAGTCGTTATAGTTTTCGCTGCTGTACTGCACACCAATACCTGGCGTCAGCGTCAGCGCCCCGTTGGTGTAGCGATAAAGCCACGCCAGATCCCAGATAAAGCCGTCGTTGTTATCCAGAGTATCGCCCGCCAGTGCGGTACGCAGGAAGCCATACTCGGTGTTGTGGACGTAAGAGAGACCCGCCATCAGTGAGCCTCTGCGCTTGTCAAGCTGGCGAAGCGCATGGCTGTCGCTGTCGCCTGGCTTGAAGTGCGTCGGATCATAGTACGCCATGATCGAGAGCTTATCGGCCGTATCGTTCCACAGATAGTATCCGCCGCCCAGGCCACGGAACCAGAAGTTATCGCCTTCATAGGTGACAACGGGAACGGGATAAACATCGCGGTCATACTGCTTGTACGGGCTATTAATCACGCCAGCGCCCGCGCCAATAGTCCACTGACCTTCCGCTTGTGCGGTGCTAACGGCGGTAGCGGCAAGGATGCCTAATGCCAGAAGTTTGAGTTTGGTCACAATCCATTCTTTCCTGTAGTCAAATAATCAGCGGGTGAAGTGTAACCGCCATTCCCGAACATCCCAAAACTTTTTGCCTGCTAATGAGTTTGATTAACCCGCTATTTTTCACTTTTCAGATGACAGCCCGCTTTCATTTATGTGACTGCAGCATGAAAAACACACTTTCACCTTATAACAACAGTGGATTTTTTTGGATGAGTTATTGATATGTCATTGAAATTAGATTTTCCCGGCATGCAAGTTTTGCAAATGCCATCTACGCTTTAATTTAAGAAGAGATTTTGCAAAACACCCTGCGGTTCTTAGCGTCTGACCTGGCACACAGGTTGCTGCTCTGGCAGTGAGGTGCGAGAAATTCTCTTCCGGGAGCCTCCACTACTCATACGAACGGCTCTTTTCCTGTGCTAAAAAACGAAAGGACGGCATGCCATGAATATATTCGATCACTATCGCCAGCGCTATGAAGCTGCCAAGGACGAAGAGTTCACACTGCAGGAGTTTCTTACCATTTGTCGGCAAGATCGCAGTGCCTATGCCAATGCGGCAGAACGGCTATTGATGGCTATTGGTGAGCCAAACATGGTTGATACTGCCCTGGAACCACGGCTTTCCCGTCTCTTTTCGAATCGGGTGGTTGCCCGATATCCTGCGTTTGAAGAGTTCTATGGCATGGAAGATGCCATTGAGCAGATCGTCTCCTACCTGAAGCATGCCGCTCAGGGCCTGGAAGAGAAGAAACAGATCCTCTATTTGCTGGGACCTGTGGGTGGCGGTAAATCCTCTCTGGCGGAACGCCTGAAAGCCCTGATGCAGCGCGTGCCGATTTATGTGCTGAGCGCGAACGGTGAACGCAGCCCGGTAAATGACCATCCCCTGTGCCTGTTTAATCCGCAGGAAGATGCGCAGATTCTGGATAAAGAGTTTGGCATCCCGCATCGCTATCTCGGTACGATTATGTCGCCGTGGGCCGCGAAACGTCTTCATGAATTTGGTGGGGATATCACCAAATTCCGCGTGGTAAAAGTGTGGCCGTCCATCCTGGAACAGATCGCCATCGCCAAAACAGAACCGGGCGATGAGAACAACCAGGATATTTCGGCGCTGGTTGGTAAAGTCGATATCCGTAAACTGGAACATCACGCGCAAAACGACCCGGATGCGTATGGCTATTCCGGTGCCCTGTGCCGTGCGAACCAGGGGATTATGGAGTTCGTCGAGATGTTTAAAGCGCCAATTAAGGTGCTGCATCCGCTGTTGACCGCCACCCAGGAGGGGAACTACAACGGGACAGAAGGCATCTCTGCCCTGCCGTTTAATGGGATTATCCTGGCGCACTCCAACGAATCTGAGTGGGTGACGTTCCGTAACAATAAAAACAATGAGGCGTTTCTTGACCGTGTTTATATCGTCAAAGTGCCTTATTGCCTGCGGATCTCAGAAGAGATCAAAATTTACGAGAAACTGCTTAACCACAGTGAGCTTATGCATGCGCCCTGCGCGCCTGGCACACTGGAAACACTGTCACGTTTCTCTATCCTGTCGCGTCTGAAAGAGCCGGAAAACTCCAGCATCTACTCAAAAATGCGCGTCTATGATGGCGAAAGTCTGAAAGATACCGATCCAAAAGCGAAGTCATATCAGGAATATCGTGACTACGCCGGGGTCGACGAGGGGATGAATGGTCTTTCCACGCGCTTCGCGTTTAAGATCCTCTCCCGCGTCTTTAACTTCGACCACGCGGAAGTGGCGGCGAACCCGGTTCATCTGTTCTATGTCCTGGAACAGCAGATCGAGCGCGAACAGTTCCCACAAGAGCAGGCTGAACGTTATCTTGAGTTCCTGAAAGGCTACCTGATCCCGAAATATGCCGAGTTCATTGGCAAAGAGATCCAGACGGCCTATCTGGAATCCTATTCGGAATACGGGCAGAACATTTTCGACCGTTATGTCACCTATGCCGACTTCTGGATACAGGATCAGGAATATCGCGACCCGGATACCGGCCAGCTGTTTGACCGTGAATCCCTGAATGCGGAACTGGAAAAAATCGAGAAACCTGCCGGGATCAGTAACCCAAAAGACTTCCGTAATGAGATTGTGAACTTCGTCCTGCGCGCCAGAGCGCATAACAACGGACGTAATCCGAACTGGACCAGTTACGAAAAACTGCGCACGGTTATTGAGAAGAAAATGTTCTCAAATACCGAAGAGCTGCTGCCGGTCATTTCGTTTAACGCCAAAACCTCAACCGATGAGCAGAAAAAGCATGACGATTTTGTCGACCGTATGATGGAGAAAGGCTATACCCGCAAACAGGTTCGCCTGCTCTGCGAATGGTATCTGCGCGTGCGTAAATCGTCTTAAAACAAGTGCCCGGTGCGCGAATGCTTACCGGGCCTACAAAATGCAAGTTGGCAAATGCAGTACGGGGGGCATATGACCTGGTTTATTGACCGGCGTCTTAACGGCAAAAACAAGAGCACGGTAAATCGCCAGCGCTTCTTGCGTCGTTATAAAGCGCAAATTAAACAGTCGATCTCCGAGGCCATCAACAAACGCTCGGTAACCGACGTCGACAGCGGCGAATCTGTCTCCATTCCCACGGATGACATCAGCGAACCGATGTTTCATCAGGGGCGTGGCGGGCTTCGCCATCGCGTCCACCCAGGTAATGACCACTTTGTGCAGAATGACCGAATCGAGCGTCCGCAAGGCGGAGGCGGTGGTTCAGGAAGCGGTCAGGGACAGGCCAGTCAGGACGGCGAGGGCCAGGATGAGTTTGTCTTCCAGATTTCCAAAGACGAATATCTCGACCTGCTGTTTGAAGATCTGGCACTGCCGAATCTGAAAAAGAACCAGCACCGCCAGCTTAACGAATATAAAACCCATCGCGCCGGTTATACCGCTAACGGCGTGCCCGCCAATATCAGCGTTGTGCGTTCGTTGCAAAATTCACTGGCGCGCCGCACGGCAATGACGGCCGGCAAACGACGCGAGCTGCGTGAGCTGGAAACCAGCCTGAAAGTGGTGGAAAACACCGAACCGGCGCAACTGCTTGAAGAGGAGCGGCTGCGTAAAGAGATTGCAGAGCTGCGGGCGAAGATTGATCGGGTGCCGTTTATCGACACCTTCGACCTGCGTTATAAGAACTACGAAAAACGTCCTGAGCCTTCCAGCCAGGCCGTGATGTTCTGCCTGATGGACGTTTCGGGTTCGATGGACCAGGCCACTAAAGATATGGCGAAGCGTTTTTACATTCTGCTCTATCTGTTCCTGAGCAGAACGTATAAGAACGTGGAAGTGGTCTATATTCGTCACCATACTCAGGCCAAAGAGGTGGATGAACATGAGTTCTTCTACTCGCAGGAGACCGGTGGGACCATCGTGTCAAGCGCGCTGAAATTAATGGATGAGGTGGTGAAGGCGCGTTACGATCCGGCACAGTGGAACATTTACGCTGCGCAGGCATCGGACGGTGATAACTGGGCGGACGACTCGCCGCTATGTCATGAGATCCTGGCGAAGAAAATTTTGCCGGTGGTGCGTTATTACAGCTATATCGAAATCACGCGTCGTGCGCACCAGACGCTATGGCGCGAATATGAGCATCTGCAATCGATGTTTGATAACTTTGCGATGCAGCACATTCGCGACCAGGACGACATCTACCCGGTGTTCAGAGAGCTGTTCCACAAGCAATCGTCCACCAGCAATGCATGACTGAGCAGCCAGCGATCCCGCTGGCTGTTTTTTTAATTGCTGACGTTAATACAGTCGAGGTTTTTAGTAATGAGCATGGTGCAGTTTCGCCCGCCGTGTTTGCCTCTGTACAACGCTATATCGGCCCTTTCCAGCACTTCGCGCAGCGATTCCCCCTGATGAACCCGCGTTAAACCTGACGTAAAGGTAATGCGCAAAGTATGTTCGCCGGACACGGTCTCTGTCCCGGCAATGGTCCGCCGTAAACGTTCGGCTACCGCGCTGGCTTCGCGATCGTTTTTTGCCTGCAGAAGAATGATAAATTCCTCCCCGCCATAGCGATACACCGACTCCGAACGGCGGACGTTGTCCTCAAGGTGCAGCGCAAGCGAACGCAGTACCGCATCCCCCGTCAGATGGCCGTAATTGTCATTCACCTTTTTGAAATGGTCGATATCAAGCAGCAGCAGGTATAACCCGGCATCATTCTGCCCCATGTTCAGGGAGTCGAAGGATTCATCGAGAATTCTGCGCAAGGGTAAACCCGTCAGCGCATCGTAACTGGTTCTCAGCTGGAGCAAATGCACTTTAAAGCGCGACAACGATTCGGTAAATGCCAGCAACGCAGCTTCAAACGCATCATAAGATGGCGAAGCAACTTCCCGCCGGTCTATGGAGTCCATGATGTCACGACAGGCCTGATGAACGCGCTGGTGGCGGGCTGAAATATCGACCAAAAAATGACGGTCATCCCTCTCCTCCTGTAACTGAATATTCAGCCATTGCCCAAATTCACAGCGATGATGCGCGTCATCATGCGTGATTTCGGGTAATTCAACGTCCCGGTTAGTCACATACCGTAATACAGTGACCAGCCATTTAAAATGCGCATCCGTTGAATGATTTAAACCGTTCAGGGTTTCGTCAATATCTCTGAACTTCCTGTTCACAAGCACTCCTGTTATTGAATTTGTCACCAGCAATGATAATAACAAGGGGTATCTTTATATTTGTCAATAAGGCGTATATAACCTTGAGGGTGAATGCCCCGCAGTCGAAATGAAATGTGCTACTGTAAAAGCCCGATATCATCTGCTACAGGTAATACTCGCATGTCTGAAGAGGTAAAAGGCACCGCCACCCATCGGCAGTTAATTTCGCTATTGTCTGACCAGGGGGCGAAATACCGCGTTGTGGACCACGAACCGGTTGGGAAATGTGAAGCGGTGAGTAAAATTCGCGGTACAGCGCTGGGACAGGGCGCAAAAGCGCTGGTCTGTAAAGTGAAGGGAAACGGTGTAAAAAAACACGTTCTGGCGATCCTGGCCGCCGATCAGCAGGCCGATTTAAGCCAGCTTGCCAGTCATTTTGGCGGACTCAAAGCCTCTCTTGCCAGCCCGGCGGAGGTCGATTCCCTGACCGCCTGCGTGTTTGGCGCTATTCCGCCTTTTAGCTTCCATCCCGATCTCACGCTGGTCGCCGATCCGCTGCTGTTTGCACGTTTTGATGAAATCGCGTTTAACGCCGGTCTGCTGGAAAAATCCGTCATTATGGACACGCAGGATTACCTGCGTATTGCCCGCCCTGAGCTGGTGTCATTCCGGAAAAATTAAATCGCAAGGCTGGCAAATTTGTCAGCCGTTTTTTTCCAGGAACAGCACCGACGCGACCAGAATAATGGCAATGGTAAAAAACGATGAAGAGATAATCAGCGTTTCAAGAAACATTTGATCGTTCATCATGCATACCCTTTTGCTGTGTCTGGTGCTGTTTTATCTCTCGCAAATGACAACGACATGACAGAGATAAGATCCTTTTTTAACAGCTGCCAGCATCCGGTTTTACACGTAAAGTAAGCAGGCTGACTTTTTTCTGGCAAGGATGACTCATGTTTGATCCAACCCTCTTAATACTTATGGGACTCGCGGCGCTGGGCTTTATCAGCCATAACACCACCGTTGCCGTATCCATACTGGTCCTGATTATCGTGCGCGTGACACCGCTGAACACCTTTTTCCCCTGGATTGAAAAGCAGGGCCTGACGGTCGGGATTATCATTCTGACAATCGGCGTGATGGCCCCCATTGCCAGCGGCACATTACCTGCCTCAACGCTGCTGCACTCGTTCGTCAACTGGAAATCGCTGGTCGCTATCGCGGTAGGTATATTTGTCTCCTGGCTCGGCGGGCGAGGTGTCACATTAATGAGTTCCCAGCCGTCGCTGGTCGCCGGATTGCTGGTGGGAACCGTACTGGGCGTGGCCCTCTTCCGGGGTGTGCCGGTTGGCCCGCTGATTGCTGCTGGTCTGGTTTCACTCTTTATTGGGAAGTCGTAGACAAACTGGCGACATAGCGAGCAGGGGTTTGCCCTAACCCCTTTTTGAACATGGTGATAAACGCGGTGGTTGAATCATACCCCAGTGCTTGCGCTACCTGCTGGACTGACTTGCCACCAATCAATAGCTGCAGCGCCACAATCAGTTGCAGCTGATGTCGCCAGCGACGAAAATTTAACCCCGTCTCTTTTACCACCAGCCGTGCCAGGTTGCGCTCGCTCATGGCAAAGTGGCTCGCCCATTGCGCCAGCGTCTGCCAGGCGGCGGGTTCCTCAGCCATTTTCTCGCTCATCAGACGGATTCTGGGATGGGGAGAAACCGGCAACTGTAAATGTTCCTGGGGCTGAAGCGGCAGCTCATCAAACAGGACATCGACCAGACGCGATACCGCGGGCTGGTGCAACTGCTCAGGCGATTTTCCCGCCAGCGAGAGAATCAACTCCCGTACAAGCGGCGAGATTTTTAGCGTACAGCACCGATCCGGCAGAGCGACAGCACCGGGTTCAATAAACAAAAAGCAGAGTTGCGCGCTCGGCGTGGCCTTATTGCTGTGCGGTAGCTGGCCGGGTATCCACACCGCATACTGCGGGGGCACCATCAGCATGGCGTTTTCCACTTCGCAGGTAATCGCGCCCGCCAGAGCCAGAATCAGCTGGCCTTTTCGGTGCTGATGCAAGGGGATGTATTGCTCCTCTGCGACAACGCGAATACGAAACGCCACCGCTGCATCATGTTGACTATCGGGTTCATAGCCATCCAGTCCCAGACCGATCATTAATTTGTCCGATATTAGCGATAAACTGTCATTTTAGCCTGATTTCAACCGCCAGGAAAATCGGTATTGTGTGCGCTCGCTTGAACGTAAGAGATAACAATGACTACTGCTATTCGACCTTCAGGAAAACAAGGCGCGCTGCTGATTGCAGGCATCCTGATGATTGCCACAACGCTTCGCGTCACCTTTACCGGTGCCGCCCCACTCCTCGACACCATTCGCCATGACTATGGCTTAAGCACCGCGCAAACTGGCATGCTGACAACACTGCCGCTGCTGGCCTTTGCATTCATCTCCCCGCTTGCCGCAGGCGTTGCCCGCCGCATGGGTATAGAGCGAAGCCTTTTTGTCTCCCTGCTGCTGATTTGCGCCGGGATTGGCATTCGCTCTATGCCGTCCGCCGCGATGCTGTTTACCGGTACGGCGGTCATTGGCTGCGGTATCGCTCTGGGAAATGTACTGTTACCCGGTTTAATCAAACGAGACTTTCCGGGCCAGGTGGCTAAACTCACGGGAGCCTACTCCCTGACGATGGGAGCAGCGGCAGCATTAGGTTCAGCGCTCATTGTACCGCTGGCTCAGGGTGACGCAGGCTGGCACGGCGCGCTGCTCATGTTGATGGTCTTCCCGATAGTGGCACTGCTGCTCTGGCTGCCGCAATGGCGTCAAACGCCTGCCGCGACGGTGACGGGCGCGGGAACGTTGCACAACCGCGCAATCTGGCGCTCCGCCCTCGCCTGGCAGGTAACCCTCTTTCTGGGCATTAACTCGCTGATTTACTACATCATTATCGGCTGGCTACCGGCAATTTTGCTCAGCCAGGGCTACAGCGAAACGCAGGCAGGCTCCATGCATGGCCTTCTGCAGCTGTCTACCGCTGTACCCGGCCTGGCCGTTCCGTTGATCCTTCATCGGCTTAAAGATCAGCGCGGGATCGCCGGGCTCGTTGCCCTGATGTGTGCCGTCAGCACCGCCGGATTGTGGTTTGCCCCTGGCCTGGCCGTCATATGGTCGCTGGTGTTTGGCTTTGGCTCCGGAGCCACGATGATCCTCGGCCTGACATTCATCGGCCTGCGCGCCAGCTCTGCGCATCAGGCTGCGGCTCTGTCGGGAATGGCGCAATCAATTGGCTATCTGCTGGCCGCCTGCGGGCCGCCGTTAATGGGGAAAATACACGATACCGCAGGCGACTGGCGTATTCCGCTCATCGTCTGCGGGCTAGCCGCCGTGGTAATGGCCGTTTGCGGGATGCTTGCCGGGCGTGAACGGGAGATCACGCTCCATTAAAGACGATGGCTGACGTTAAAGTCTGCCCTTTTTTATTCGCGCGCCGCGCGTAGCATCGCCTGCACCAGCACAACCGGCCTGCCTTCCAGCGCCGCACGTTCATGCTGGAACAGGGTAATAACGAAGAACGGATGGGTAACCAGCTCCGCGGCACGAATCTCGCCCTGCTCGTCCCAGCCCGTCACTCGCATATCGCCACTTTCAAGCGCCTGCGCAAACGCCGGTGATACGCCGTAATTGCAGTGATATCCCTCTTCAATTTCGGGTTTGCCGTAAGCTCTGGCGATCAGCGTATTGTTACGCAACTCAATGACGTCGGTTTTTTCCACCAGCGAGCAGGCCAGTGGTGTAATAACCAGGGTGCCTTCAGTGTCGGTTTCAGCATGCCCTGCATCATGCCAGCCCAGCACATTGCGCGCGTACTCAATCAGCGCATGCTGGAATCCACCGCAGGTCCCCAGGAAAGGAATACCGTTTTCACGGGCATAGCGTGCGGCAATAAAGGCCGCCGCGGCGTTTTTATAGGGGCTTGCAGGAACCAGCCAGATGGCATCGTAACCCACCAGATCTTCGGGACTGGTTAGCTCGGTCGTGGCAAGCCAGTCATAATCAGCAGTGAGATCCAGTACAGCAGCGGCGTCGTCAATGGCCAGCGGGATCGCCTTGTGCGCAACTACATCGGGATTGTAATCACCCACCAGCGCAATGCGCAGCGTCGTTTTAACCGGGGAGAATTCCATGAAAGGTTCCTTATGCCAGAATATTATCAGACAACATAAGGAACCTCAGACTACCGATCTTCTGCAATTATCACAATACCTTAAATTGGGTGGGTAAAAACGAAGTGCTATAGTAACCAGGCTAAGGAGGGAAAATGATTCAATGCAAACGCGTATATGAACAGGCAAGTCCTGATGACGGATACCGTGTCCTGGTGGACAGGCTATGGCCGCGAGGGATGAAAAAAACCGATCTCATCTTCGATGAGTGGTGCAAAGTGCTGACGCCGTCCAGCGAACTGCGCAAAGCCTTGCATAGCGAGACGATCGATTTTACGACCTTCAGCAAGGCGTACCGGGACGAGCTGGCGCAGCAGCAGGAGGAAGGGAGACGTCTTGCGGAACGCGCTAAAAAGCAGACCGTAACGCTACTTTATGGCGCGAAAGACACGCAGCAGAACCACGCACGGGTACTCGCTGACTGGTTGCGCCATTTGTAATCAAGACAACATCATTTCGTCGAGCGTTTGTGACGCCTCGTCCGGTGAAATCGGCATCAAATGTTCCGGGCGAACAAAGGCAAAACCATGCTGATTATCAAACGCGTAAACGTCCCCTGTTACCAGCCACAGCGCACGATCTGCCGTGACGGGCAACTGAGTCATTACGCCATTCACCGGGTTAACAAAACGCAGGCCAGGCTGGCAAAGACCAAACAACTCTACAGATTTACCGATGTTACGACGGCCTGCCGTCGTGCGGGCACCAATGATCATTGCCAGGCTGCCCGGTTTTAACTGAAACATACTTCTCTCGCGGTAAGTAACGCCAGAAACTGGCTAAGAATAATCCTAAAGAGAAGTGTATCGCAGTCTCTGTATCGCTGTCACCTGGCAGGTTGTGGATGATCGCGGCGATAGAGATCCCATTCATCAATCACTTCACCACCGGGCAATTTGCACTCAGTACGAACACCCTGCGGGCTTTGAATGGGGATTTGCTCTCCCCCTTTCTCAAGGCAATAGACCGATGCAGGGTTTGCCATACCGAGCTGTGGGGGCGCTGGCGCATCGGGTGGTGTTTTCGTTGTTGTGCATGCAGCAAGCGGTAGTGCCAGCACGAGTAACAGATATCTCATTGCGTTGCTCCTTTAAAAATCCTGTAACCCTTAGGGTAACGGCTCATCAGTGCTTTCTCCATGTTTTCTCCATTAATCCTGCACTTTTCAACACTATAGTGTGCTTGTTCTCGATTTGACCAGAGAACATCATTCCGTAATCAAGATGTTTTTGCCCCGTCTCAACAACGGGGCTTTTTTTTGCTTCTCTGCCAGCCCCCTGCAGGCAGCGCTATATAGCGGGCAAAAAAGGAAAAATCAAAACACGCTTTCTCACGGCGGATTAACCCCGTACACTTTACGACATTACGTAAACCGAAACAGGTGATGGCATGAGAACAGGAATCCTCTTCCCGGTCGTTATTTTTATAACGGCACTGGTTTTTTTGGCATGGTTTTTTATTGGCGGTTACGCCGCGCCAGGGGCATAAATGAGAAAAACAACCCTCATTATGTTGATAGTGGCTATCGTGGCTGTTGCCGGTACACAGCTTGGCTGGTGGTAATACCCCAATGTAAAAAGGCTGCCTTCAGGCAGCCTTTTTCAATGCATATCAGGTTTAGCTTTTGATTTTTCTGTAGATAAACAGAACGACCAGGGCACCGATCACTGCGACAGCAAAGCTGCCAAAGTTGAAGCCATCGACTTTGCCAAATCCGAACAAGGTACTGATCCAACCGCCGACAACGGCACCGACAATCCCCAGAATGATGGTTACGATAAATCCGCCACCGTCTTTACCTGGCATAATCCACTTCGCCAGAATCCCCGCAATCAGCCCAAAGATAATCCAGGATAAAATTCCCATAGCTTTCCTCTCCGTATGGTTTTTGTCATTAAATCAACGACACAGAAAAGGATAGCACAGGATCACAGAAAGGAAATTCGTGATGAAGATCACGTCACTGACTTGCTCACTTTTAAACCAAAAAAAATCACGTTCCACAATAAATGTAGGGTTGCATCTTTTGTTGAGAAAGATTATCTTTCTCAATACTGAATAGTTGAGCAAAACACTCAGGTATTCAGTACGACATTGCTCACATTGCTTCCAGTATTTCTTGCCCACTTTTTAGTGGGCTTTTTTTTGGAGGTTACTCCCCCATTATGGTCAGGGTTGTACCTTCAACAGCCTGTGGTAAGATCCGTGAGGTTCAAGGAGCAGACAGGAACCAGGAAATGAAAAAGAATGTTGCTGTTGCAGTTATTTCATCCTTCCTTGTTATCCTTTCTCTTTATGCGGTTAATGCCATCATTATTGAGCAACAAAAGAATAAGCAGCTTGAGATATCCACCACACTTTTGCATTATTCTGAAAACTTATCGCTCAGTTTGGCGACAGCCCTCAAAGAGATGACTGCTCAGGGATGTGGTAACACCAGCCTGAATCACTACAGAACGTTAAAGCGCGACAATCTCTATTTTGATGACATCGGCTTCATTGAAAACGGGAAAATAGTCTGTACAGCCTTTTGGGGCAAACTGGCAACACCCGTCGCCCTTCCCTCTGAATTACATAAAACGCCACAGGGATTTATTTTAGCGCAGTTCCCCCCATACGGTTTTTTCACCGGCAATGCGGCCATATATAATAATGTCATAATCTTCACGTCCCGCTATGCATATGACAAATTTACACCGGTCACGGAAAACTACTCACTCAGTTCAACGACGAAAGATCATGGCAGAACGTTTTTTTCTGTTTCCCCTGCTCCGGATAAACATAACTGGCGGCATTCAACCTTATTTACGTTAACTATCACGCAGTGCAGCTCAAGATGGGATCTATGCGTTATAGTGAAACACTATGGCGCGGGTCTCGCATCCTTATCCTCTGTGGTCTTTATTGTGCTGTCAGCCATTCTGGCTCTCATCGGAACAGCGCTCGCGCTTTTTTCCATCAGACTCTACGAAGACCGTTTTTCGCTGGAGCGAACGTTGGTCAGGGCGGTCAAAAGCAATACGATCGGCATAAATTATCAGCCCGTTATTCGCATTGCTGATAAAAAAATTGTCGGTGTTGAAGTCCTGTCGAGATGGCGTGACGCGAACCATATGAATGTCTCACCTGAACTTTTCATCCCTCTCATTAAGAAAATTGGGCTCTATAAAACATATTACGTTAACGTCATTAAAAAATCCCTTGCTGAAATAGCCCCGCTGACAATTAAGCATCAATTGATGGTGTCGTTAAATGTTGGCAGAACAGAGATTGAGGACGGGCAATTTATCAATCTTTTACGCCGGGAATGTTTACTGAACAATATTCCTCTGTCACTGATAAAAATTGAATTATCTGAAAACGCTGTCGCCAGCGCAGGTATCCTCGAAGAGTTTTGTCAGGAGTTAACGCTCATTGGCGTTAAGGTGTCGATAGATGATTTTGGTGTACAAAATTCAAACCTGGCGAGGCTAACCAACCTCGAATACGATGAAATTAAAATAGACAAATCTCTGGTTGATGGCATCAGCGAGCACTATAAACAGGATATCTTTGTCATCTTTTGTGATGCCCTGGCGAAGATGAACAAAACGCTTGTTTTTGAGGGTGTCGAGAATGAAACGCAGTATAACTTTATCGCCGAAAGATATCCTGACGCCCTGATTCAGGGTTGGTATTTCTCAAAATCACTGAGCCGCAGCGACCTCGCTAAAATGCTTGCGGGTTTAGTGCATTGACTCCCGTTAGTATCATCACGTTTCCCCGGTTCATCTCATAAAAAACGGGAGCCTTCAGGCTCCCGTTGTCACTTAACCCGTAATCCGGATTACATGTTCGCGATAATCGCGTCGCCAAACTCTGAGCATTTCAGCAGCTTAGCGCCTTCCATCAGACGTTCAAAGTCATAGGTCACGGTCTTGTTGTTGATCGCGCCTTCCATCCCTTTCACGATCAGGTCTGCGGCTTCGAACCATTCCATATGACGGAGCATCATCTCTGCGGAGAGGATGATAGAGCCAGGGTTCACTTTGTCCTGACCTGCGTATTTCGGTGCAGTACCGTGGGTCGCTTCGAACAGCGCGCACTCATCACCGATGTTCGCGCCAGGGGCGATACCAATACCACCAACCTGTGCTGCCAGGGCATCAGAAATGTAGTCACCGTTCAGGTTCATACAGGCAATGACGTCGTATTCAGCAGGACGCAGCAGGATCTGCTGCAGGAACGCATCGGCGATCACATCTTTAATGATGATCTCTTTACCGGTGTTCGGGTTCTTAATCTTCTGCCATGGGCCACCGTCGATCAGCTCACCACCGAACTCTTCCGCCGCCAGCTGGTAGCCCCAGTCTTTGAACGCGCCTTCGGTGAACTTCATGATGTTGCCTTTGTGAACCAGGGTCACAGAGTCACGGTCGTTGGTGATCGCGTATTCGATGGCCGCACGCACCAGACGCTTGGTCCCTTCTTCGGAGCATGGCTTAATGCCGATACCGCAATGTTCCGGGAAGCGAATTTTCTTCACGCCCATCTCTTCGCGCAGGAATTTAATCACTTTTTCTGCGTCAGCAGAGTCCGCTTTCCATTCGATACCTGCATAGATGTCTTCTGAGTTTTCGCGGAAGATAACCATGTCAGTCAGTTCAGGGTGCTTAACCGGGCTTGGGGTGCCCTGGTAGTAACGAACCGGACGCAGACACACGTACAGGTCCAGCTCCTGACGCAGTGCCACGTTCAGGGAACGAATACCGCCGCCAACTGGCGTCGTCAGTGGGCCTTTAATAGCAACGCGGTAGTCGCGGATCAGGTCCAGCGTTTCAGCTGGCAGCCAGACGTCCTGGCCATAAACTTGCGTAGATTTTTCACCGGTGTAAATTTCCATCCAGGAAATTTTACGCTCGCCTTTGTAGGCTTTCTCAACAGCGGCATCAACCACTTTCAGCATTGCCGGGGTAACGTCTACACCGATACCGTCGCCTTCGATGAACGGAATAATCGGGTTGTGAGGAACGTTAATCTTGCCGTTTTGCAGGGTGATCTTTTTACCTTCCGCCGGAACAACTACTTTGCTTTCCATTAACCTCTCCTTCGAGCGCTTCTGGTTGTTACTGATCTTATGTTAATAAATTGTAATGAGCCTCCCGATAGTACCTGATTGTCCGGCACCATGAAAGGTCTTCGTTATTGGGCTATAATGCGGCAATTGATAAAGTCTGAAAATACCATGAAGAAAACTTCTTTTAGAAATCACCGGGTTGAGCGATTCAGCTCGCGACAAGCCGCCAGAAAACCGCAAGAAACCCAGCCAAAGCGGGTCATATTGTTCAATAAACCCTACGATGTATTGCCGCAGTTTACCGACGAGGCCGGGCGCAGCACGCTGAAGGATTACATTCCCGTTCAGGGTGTCTACGCCGCCGGGCGTCTGGACCGGGACAGCGAAGGCCTTCTGGTTTTAACCAACGACGGCGCTCTGCAGGCGAAACTCACCCAGCCGGGTAAACGCACCGGGAAAATTTACTTCGTCCAGGTCGAAGGCGAGCCGGATGAAGCAGCGCTGGAAAAATTACGCAGCGGCGTCACGTTGAACGATGGCCCGACCTTGCCTGCAGGCATTGAGCGGGTTAGCGAACCTGAATGGCTGTGGCCGCGTAATCCCCCCATTCGCGAGCGCAAATCCATTCCGACAAGCTGGCTCAAAATTACCCTGTATGAAGGCCGCAACCGTCAGGTGCGTCGGATGACTGCGCATGTCGGTTTCCCTACCCTGCGCCTGATTCGCTACGCCATGGGCAATTACACGCTGGAAACACTTGCAAACGGTGAATGGCGCGACGTTGCCCCTTAAGGAGACACTATGTTCAAACCGCATGTCACCGTTGCCTGTGTCGTTCACGCGCAGGGGAAATTTTTGGTCGTGGAAGAGAGCATCAACGGTAAAGCACTGTGGAACCAGCCTGCCGGACATCTCGAAGCGAACGAAACGCTATTGCAGGCCGCCAGGCGCGAGCTGTGGGAAGAGACCGGTATCCGCGCCGAACCTCAGTATTTTATTCGCATGCATCAGTGGATCGCGCCTGACCATACGCCTTTCCTGCGCTTTTTATTCGCCATTGAGCTTAGCGAAACGTGCGCCACTGAACCGCACGATGACGATATCGATCGCTGTCTGTGGGTAACCGCAGACGAGATCCTGAGCGCGCCAAACCTGCGCTCGCCGCTGGTTGCCGAAAGCATCCGCTGCTGGCAGTCAGGTGCACGCTTGCCGCTGGATGTCATCGGAGAATTTAACTGGCCGTTTACAGAGGGTGTCAATGGTGGGGGGGCGTGATAGAATACGCCGCCTTGAAGTTCAATGTCGTGAGTATTCCATGTCAGATAACAGCCAGAAAAAAGTGATCGTCGGCATGTCCGGCGGTGTCGATTCCTCCGTTTCCGCCTACCTGTTGCAACAACAGGGCTATAAGGTGGAGGGCCTGTTCATGAAGAACTGGGAGGAAGACGATGGCGAGGAATACTGCACTGCCGCTGCGGATCTCGCCGATGCGCAGGCCGTGTGCGACAAGCTCGGCATTGAACTGCACACCGTTAACTTTGCCGCAGAATACTGGGACAACGTCTTCGAACTCTTCCTTGAAGAGTACAAAGCGGGCCGTACCCCGAACCCGGACATTCTGTGCAACAAAGAGATCAAATTTAAAGCCTTCCTGGAGTTCGCCGCAGAAGATCTGGGCGCAGACTACATTGCGACCGGTCACTACGTGCGTCGCGCAGACGTGAATGGCAAAAGCCAACTGCTGCGCGGTCTGGACGGCAATAAAGATCAGAGCTATTTCCTCTATACGCTGAGCCACGAACAGATTGCCCAAAGCCTGTTCCCGGTCGGCGAGCTGGAAAAGCCGCAGGTACGTAAAATCGCGGAAGCGCTGGACCTGATCACCGCGAAGAAAAAAGACTCCACCGGTATCTGCTTTATCGGCGAGCGTAAATTCCGCGAATTCCTCGGCCGTTACCTGCCAGCACAGCCGGGCAAAATTATCACCGTTGATGGCGATGAAATTGGCCAGCATCAGGGGCTGATGTATCACACGCTTGGCCAGCGTAAAGGGCTGGGCATCGGCGGCACCAAAGACGGTAGCGAAGATCCGTGGTATGTGGTCGACAAAGATGTCGAAAACAATATTCTGATTGTGGCCCAGGGCCATGACCATCCGCGTCTGATGTCCGTTGGCCTGATTGCGCAGCAATTGCACTGGGTTGATCGCGAGCCGTTTAAAGGCACACTGCGCTGCACGGTGAAAACGCGCTACCGTCAGACCGATATTCCATGCACCGTTACCGCGCTGGACGACGATCGTATTGAAGTCCGTTTCGACGAACCGGTTTCCGCCGTTACCCCTGGTCAGTCTGCCGTCTTCTACAGCGGCGAAATTTGCCTGGG
Organism: Enterobacter oligotrophicus; assembly: GCF_009176645.1. Classification (NCBI taxonomy): domain Bacteria; kingdom Pseudomonadati; phylum Pseudomonadota; class Gammaproteobacteria; order Enterobacterales; family Enterobacteriaceae; genus Enterobacter; species Enterobacter oligotrophicus. Next base: position 4,312,582 of record NZ_AP019007.1, on the reverse strand, counting down.
CGGTGGGATCATTGAACAGCGCCTGCCGCTGCCTGCTGTTTAACACGATTGCACACATAAAGGAGAGCGTGTGGCGAAGAACTATTACGACATCACCCTGGCGCTGGCGGGAATTTGCCAGTCTGCCCGTCTGGTGCAACAGCTGGCGCATCAGGGTCATTGCGACGCTGACGCCCTGCACGTTTCACTCAACAGCGTTATCGATCTTAACCCCGGCTCCACGCTGGGTGTGTTCGGTGGCAGTGAAACCAATCTTCGTCTCGGTCTTGAAACGTTGCTCGGCGTGCTCAACGCCAGCAACCGTCAGGGATTAAACGCGGAACTGACCCGCTACACGTTAAGCCTGATGGTGCTGGAGCGTAAGCTGAGCGCAGCGAAAGGTGCGCTGGATACTCTTGGCGATCGCATCGCCGGCCTTCAGCGTCAGCTTGACCATTTTGACCTGCAGTCCGAAACGCTGCTGAGTGCGATGGCCGGTATTTATGTCGACGTGATAAGCCCGCTGGGTCCGCGTATCCAGGTCACCGGCTCCCCTGCCGTGCTGCAAAGTCCACAGGTTCAGGCGAAGGTTCGCGCCTCGCTGCTGGCAGGCATTCGCGCCGCCGTGCTGTGGCACCAGGTTGGCGGTGGCCGCCTGCAGTTAATGTTTTCTCGTAATCGCCTGACGACTCAGGCAAAACAAATTCTTGCTCATTGTTAACCTCCCGGAGTTGCGAATTATGGAATTATCCTCACTGACCGCCGTATCCCCTGTCGATGGACGCTACGGCGATAAAGTCAGCGCGCTGCGCGGGATCTTCAGCGAATATGGTTTGCTGAAGTTCCGTGTTCAGGTTGAAGTACGCTGGCTGCAAAAGCTGGCCGCCCAGGCAGCAATCAAGGAAGTTCCTGCTTTTGACGAAAAGGCAAACGATTACCTTGATAAAATCGTTGCTGAGTTTAGCGAAGACGATGCAGCGCGCATTAAGACCATCGAACGCACCACTAACCACGACGTGAAAGCGGTTGAGTATTTCCTGAAAGAGAAAGTCGAAAGCGTCCCTGCCCTGCACGCGGTCTCTGAATTTATTCACTTCGCCTGTACCTCTGAAGACATTAACAACCTGTCTCACGCGCTGATGCTCTCCACCGCGCGTAAAGAAGTGGTGCTGCCTTACTGGCGTAAAATTATCGATGCGGTTAAAGCCCTGTCTGTGGAATACCGCGACATTCCGCTGCTTTCCCGTACTCACGGCCAGCCTGCTACGCCATCCACGATGGGTAAAGAGATGGCGAATGTGGCGTACCGCATGGAGCGTCAGTATCGTCAACTGGAGCAGGTTGAGATCCTCGGCAAAATCAACGGTGCAGTCGGTAACTACAACGCCCACATCGCCGCTTACCCGGAAGTGGACTGGCACCAGTTCAGCGAAGAGTTTGTGACCTCGCTGGGCATTCAGTGGAACCCGTACACCACCCAGATTGAGCCGCACGACTATATTGCCGAGCTGTTTGACTGCATCGCGCGCTTCAACACCATTCTGATCGACTTCGACCGTGACGTGTGGGGCTATATCGCCCTGAACCACTTCAAACAGAAAACCATCGCCGGTGAAATCGGTTCTTCCACCATGCCGCATAAAGTGAACCCGATCGACTTCGAAAACTCCGAAGGCAACCTGGGCCTGGCAAACGCCGTACTGCAGCATATGGCGAGCAAACTGCCGGTTTCCCGCTGGCAGCGCGATCTGACCGACTCCACCGTTCTGCGTAACCTGGGCGTGGGCATTGGCTACGCGCTGATCGCCTATCAGTCCACCCTGAAAGGCGTGAGCAAGCTGGAAGTGAACCGCGACCGTCTGCTGGACGAGCTGGATCACAACTGGGAAGTGCTGGCAGAGCCGATCCAGACCGTAATGCGTCGCTACGGCATCGAAAAGCCGTACGAAAAACTGAAAGAGCTGACCCGCGGCAAACGCGTTGACGCCGAAGGTATGAAACAGTTTATCGACGGTCTGGCACTGCCAGAAGAAGAGAAAACGCGCCTGAAAGCGATGACCCCGGCAAACTACATTGGCCGCGCCATCACTATGGTTGACGAGCTGAAGTAATCGCCCTCTCCCCCTTTCCGCCCGGAAAGGGGTTGCTTTCCCCCGGTTTACTCAATGTTTATACCCACAACAACATAATCAGCGTTAAACTATTCATACCATTTATTTAGGGAGAAGAGATGATGCGCGTATTGGTTGTTGAGGATAACGCATTGCTACGCCATCACCTGAAGGTGCAGCTTCAGGAGATGGGACATCAGGTGGACGATGCCGAAGATGCAAAAGAAGCCGATTATTATCTCAATGAACACTTACCGGATATCGCCATCGTCGATTTAGGATTGCCGGATGAAGACGGGTTGTCGCTGATCCGTCGCTGGCGCAGTCATGACGTTTCCCTGCCCGTTCTGGTCCTCACCGCCCGCGAAGGCTGGCAGGACAAAGTTGAAGTGCTGAGCGCAGGTGCAGATGACTATGTCACCAAGCCGTTTCATATTGAAGAGGTCGCCGCCCGTATGCAGGCGCTACTGCGCCGTAACAGCGGGCTGGCCTCACAGGTCATCTCCATTCCGCCTTTCCAGGTAGATCTCTCGCGTCGTGAATTTTCCATTAACGATGAAGTGATCAAGCTGACCGCGTTCGAATATACCATTATGGAAACGCTGATCCGCAACAGCGGTAAAGTCGTCAGTAAAGATTCCCTTATGCTCCAGCTTTATCCGGATGCTGAGCTGCGCGAAAGTCACACCATTGATGTGTTGATGGGACGCCTGCGCAAAAAAATCCAGGCGCAGTATCCGCAGGACGTGATCACGACCGTGCGTGGCCAGGGCTACCTGTTTGAATTACGCTAGATGAAACGGATTTTGCGCCACATTCTGCCGCTCTCGTTACGGGTCCGCTTCCTGCTGGCAACCGCTGCCGTGGTGCTGGTGCTGTCGCTCTCCTACGGGATGGTAGCACTGGTCGGGTATAGCGTGAGCTTTGATAAAACCACCTTCCGCCTGTTACGCGGCGAAAGTAACCTGTTTTATACCCTGGCGAAGTGGGAAGATAATCGCATCAGCGTGGAAATGCCAGAAAACCTGAACCAGCAAAGCCCGACTCTGGCGCTGATTTACAACGAGAAAGGTCAGTTGCTGTGGGCACAGCGTGACGTGCCGTGGCTGGTAAAACGCATCCGCCCGGAATGGCTCAAAACCAATGGTTTCCATGAGATAGAGGCCGATCTCAACTCAACCAGCGCATTACTGCGTGACGATCGTTCTCTTCAGCAAAAGCTGAATGAGATCCGCGAGGAAGATGATGACACGGAAATGACCCACTCCGTCGCCATTAATCTCTATCCTGCCACGATGACTATGCCGCAGTTGACTATTGTGGTGATCGACACAATTCCGGTTGAGCTTAAACGCTCCTATATGGTCTGGAGCTGGTTCGTGTACGTTCTGGCCGCTAACCTGTTGCTGGTTATTCCGCTGCTGTGGGTTGCAGCCTGGTGGAGCCTGCGTCCGATCGAATCGCTTGCCAAAGAGGTACGCGAACTGGAAGAGCACCATCGTGAGAAGCTCAACCCGGAAACCACGCGCGAACTGACCAGCCTGGTGCGAAATCTTAACCGTCTACTGAAAAGCGAGCGTGAACGTTACGACAAATACCGCACCACGCTCACCGATCTTACACACAGCCTGAAGACGCCGCTGGCGGTAATGCAAAGTACGCTGCGTTCAATGCGCAGCTCAAAACTGAGCGTCGACGATGCCGAGCCGGTTATGCTGGAACAAATCAGCCGTATTTCGCAGCAAATCGGCTACTACCTGCACCGAGCCAGTATGCGTTCCGGTAGTGCGTTATTAAGCCGGGAATTGCACCCGGTTGCACCGTTGCTGGATAACCTGACCTCCGCGCTGAATAAGGTTTACCAGCGCAAAGGCGTGAATATCAGTCTTGATATCTCACCGGAAATCAGCTTTGTCGGTGAGAAAAATGACTTTATGGAAGTGATGGGTAATCTGCTCGACAACGCTTGTAAATATTGTCTGGAATTTGTGGAAGTGTCAGCGCGCCAGACGGATAACGAACTGCATATTATCGTTGAGGATGATGGCCCCGGCATTCCGCGCAATAAACGCGACCTTGTTTTCGACCGGGGCCAACGCGCCGATACGCTACGTCCGGGCCAGGGCGTGGGATTATCCGTGGCACGTGAGATTGTCGATCAGTACGATGGCAAAATTGAAACCGGCGAGAGTTTACTCGGCGGAGCCAGAATGGAAGTTATTTTTGGCCGTCAGCAGCCCACATCGAGCGATAGTTAAGCCGTTATGCGAAAAATGCGAGGTTCTCGCCCCCAGGCTCCTGAGCTTCCGTTATAATCCGTCTCAGTAAGAGCCTGCGGAATAAAAAAATATGGATTATCACTTAACGCTTAACTGGCCCGATTTTATTGAACGCTACTGGCAAAAACGCCCGGTCGTTCTGAAACGCGGGATCAGCAATTTTGTCGACCCTATCTCCCCTGACGAGCTGGCCGGTCTGGCGATGGAAAATGAAGTGGACAGCCGCCTGGTGAGCCACCAGGACGGGAAGTGGCAGGTCAGCCACGGTCCTTTCGAAAGCTACGATCACCTGGGTGAAAACAACTGGTCTTTACTGGTTCAGGCGGTTAACCACTGGCACGAGCCTACCGCAGCTTTAATGCGTCCGTTCCGCGCCTTGCCCGACTGGCGGATGGACGATCTGATGATCTCCTTCTCCGTGCCGGGTGGTGGCGTTGGCCCACATCTGGATCAATACGACGTGTTTATCATTCAGGGCACCGGCCGTCGTCGCTGGCGTGTGGGCGAGAAAGTGCCGATGAAACAGCACTGCCCACACCCTGATCTGCTCCAGGTCGATCCGTTTGAAGGGATCATTGATGAGGAGCTGGAACCGGGAGATATTCTTTATATCCCGCCAGGATTCCCGCATGAAGGTTATTCGCTGGAAAATTCACTGAACTATTCAGTCGGTTTCCGCGCACCCAGCGGTCGCGAGATGATCAGCGGTTTTGCTGATTACGTTCTGCAGCGTGAACTGGGAAGCTACCGCTACAGCGACCCGGATGTCCCTGCACGTGAACATCCTGCCGACATTCTGCCGGAGGAGCTGGATAAACTGCGCGGCATGATGCTTGAGCTGATCAACGAGCCTGAGCATTTCAGACACTGGTTTGGCGAGTTTATCAGCCAGTCGCGTCACGAGCTGGACGTTGCGCCGCCGGAGCCACCTTATCAGGCTGACGAAATTTATGATGCACTACAGCAGGGTGACAAGCTGGCTCGTCTCGGCGGGTTACGCGTACTGCGCATTGGTGAAGATGTTTTCGTTAACGGCGAGAAGCTGGATTCCCCACACCGCCCGGCTCTGGAAGCCATCGCCAGCCATCTGGTGCTGACGGCAGATACCTTTGGTGACGCGCTGGAAGATCCGTCCTTCCTCGCTATGCTTGCCGCGCTGGTGAACAGCGGGTATTGGTTCTTTGAGGACTGAGTCGCTTTAATGCCCGGTGGCGCTTCGCTTACCGGGCCTACAAAACCCACGAATGTAGGCCGGGTAAGGCGTAGTCGCCACCCGGCTTTTTACTTCCGCTCCCCCGACACAAAATCCTCGATCTCCCCCGCCCAATCCGCCGGATACAACCCTTCACGCACGTCCCGATGAAACGTTGAAAACGGCCAGTCGATGATCTGACTGACATAGCCGTGCTTTACCGGATTAATGTAGATGTAATCCATGTGCCGCCGGTAATCCTCTTCATGACGAATAGTGTGCTCCCAGAAACGCGGCTGCCAGACATGGCGCATCTCAATATTGCGGCTGAACGTTTTTTTGATACCCCGCCAGCGGGCGGAGAAGTCACTGTCGCCTTCCGGTAACGTCCAGATACAGTGCATATGTTCGGGTAAAATAACCCAGGCATTAATGATGAAGGGCTTTGAACGTTTTACGGTTGCGGTGGCAGCACGCAGGCTGTCGATATGGCGGGTAAGCAAATCGCTCTGACGATTTTGCAGGTTGACGGTGAAGAACCAGGTCCCACCGGGGACGTAATGGCGGCGGTAATTTGACATTGGCACTCCTTGCCGGTTGCCCGGTGGCGCTTCGCTTACCGGGCCTACGATCATGGGTTTTGTAGGCCGGGTAAGGCGTAGCCGCCACCCGGCTTAAAGCGGCTAACGTTTCGCCGTCAACTCCGCAATCCGCACAATCACCTTAACCGCTTTCTCCATCCCTTCCAGCGTCACGAACTCATGTTTTCCGTGGTAGTTGTAGCCACCGGTAAACAGGTTCGGACACGGTAGTCCCATGAAGGAAAGCTGCGAGCCGTCAGTGCCGCCGCGAATCGGCTTTAACTGCGGTTCAATATCGCAATCACGCATCGCCTGTTGAGCAATATCCAGAATGTGCGGATGCGCCATGACCTTTTCACGCATATTGTAATAGCTGTCCTCAATGATCAGCTCAATATAGCAATCCGGATGCAGCCCCTTGCCGACCTTCTTCGCAATTTCCATCATCTTACGCTTGCGCGCTTCAAAGGCTTTACGGTCGAAATCGCGGACAATGTAGTGCATTTGCGCACTGTCCACGGTGCCTTTGATGCTGGTGAGGTGATAAAAACCTTCGTACCCTTCCGTCATCTCCGGGCTCTCTTCAGCCGGCACTTCGGCATGAATGCGGGATGCCAGCGACAGCGCGTTCACCATCACGCCTTTAGCAGAGCCAGGATGGACGTTGTTACCCACGATTTTGATGGTAATTGACGCCGCATTGAAGTTTTCATACTCCAGCTCGCCCACGCCACCGCCGTCAACGGTATAAGCCCACTGCGCATTAAAGGCGTCGACGTCGAAGTGTTTCGCGCCTTTGCCCACCTCTTCATCTGGCGTAAAGGCCACACGAATATCGCCATGCGGAATATTTTTACCTTTCAGTACCGCCAGCGCCGTCATGATTTCCGCGATGCCCGCTTTATCATCGGCCCCCAGCAGCGTTTTACCGTCGGTGGTGATCAGCGTCTGTCCCAGCAGTTGATGCAGCACCGGGAACATCACCGGAGACAGCACTTCGTCGCCAATGCCCAGCGCAATATCGCCGCCGCGGTAGTTTTCAACAATCTGCGGATTCACATGCTTACCGCTGAAATCCGGTGAGGTATCAACATGGGAGATAAAGCCAATCGCCGGAATATCTCCGTCGACATTCGCAGGCAGCGTTCCCATCACAGTGCCTTTATCGCTTAACGTGACATTGACCAGCCCCAGGGCTTCAAGCTGCTCTTTCAGCAGGTTTAATAATTTCCACTGGCCTTCGGTGCTCGGCACCTGTCGGACACCCGGTTTAGATTGGGTATCCAGCGAAACGTACTGTAAAAAACGCTCAAGTAATTTATCCATGCAGTCACCCTCACTTTTTGTGACAACATTATTAGTAAGCATCAAAACGCAAATATTGCGTCAGGTCACTTTTATCCCGCAAACGAGAATATTTTCCGTTTATGTCGTTATGCGTTAATAAATGTAGCTTATGAATCAGTGACAAGGATTGGCGATTCAACGGGTTTGCCGTAGAATGTCCGCCCTCATTACGAGTCACCAAGGTGGTTACACACAAACCCCGCTTCGGTCTGCGGCCTGAAGCGTCTATATGGGACAGTGCAAAAATTGAATACACAATCCCGTTCCCTTTCACCGCTGGTGCAACTGGAACGAATTCGTAAAAGTTTTGATGGCAAAGATGTCATTTCCGACCTGAATCTGACCATCAACGACGGTGAGTTTCTCACGCTGCTTGGCCCTTCTGGCTGCGGCAAAACAACCGTACTGCGCCTTATCGCCGGGCTGGAAAGCGTCGATAACGGCCACATCCATCTTGAGAACCAGGACATTACCCAGGTTCCTGCCGAAGATCGCCACGTCAATACCGTCTTTCAGAGCTATGCCCTGTTCCCGCACATGACGGTATTTGAGAACGTGGCGTTTGGCCTGCGGATGCAAAAAACGCCGGCAAATGAGATCCCGCCGCGCGTCACCGAAGCCCTGAGAATGGTGCAACTGGAAGAATTTGCCCAGCGAAAACCTCACCAGCTTTCCGGCGGTCAGCAGCAGCGTGTTGCCATCGCGCGTGCGGTGGTCAATAAACCGCGTCTGCTTCTGCTGGATGAATCCCTCTCCGCGCTGGATTACAAACTGCGCAAGCAGATGCAGAACGAGCTGAAAGCACTGCAGCGCAAGCTCGGCATTACCTTTGTTTTTGTGACCCACGACCAGGAAGAAGCCCTGACCATGTCCGATCGCATTGTGGTCATGCGCGACGGCAAAATCGAGCAGGATGGCACCCCGCGTGAAATCTACGAAGAGCCGAAAAACCTGTTTGTCGCCAGCTTCATTGGCGAAATCAATATCTTCAACGCCACGGTGATCGAACGCCTGGACGAACAGCGGGTTCGCGCTAATGTTGAAGGACGCGAATGCAATATTTACGTCAATTTTGCCGTCGAGAGAGGACAAAAGCTCAACGTCCTGCTGCGTCCGGAAGATCTCCGGGTCGATGAGATCCACGACAGTCGCGAAGCCGAAGGGCTGATTGGCTATATCCGCGAGCGCAACTACAAAGGGATGACGCTTGAATCCGTCGTTGAACTCGAAAACGGCAAGATGGTGATGGTCAGTGAGTTCTTTAACGAAGACGATCCTGATTTCGACCACTCGCTGGATCAGAAAATGGTTATCAACTGGGTAGAAAGCTGGGAGGTTGTGCTGGCTGATGAAGAACACAAGTAAATTCCAGAATGTGGTGATTACCACGATCGTCGGTTGGCTTGTGTTGTTTGTCTTTTTACCCAACCTGATGATCATTGCCACCAGCTTCCTGACCCGCGACGACGCAAACTTCGTCAAGCTGGTCTTTACACTGGACAACTACTCGCGCCTGCTCGATCCGCTCTATTTTGACGTGCTGCTGCACTCGCTCAATATGGCGCTGATCGCAACTATCGCCTGCCTGGTGCTGGGGTATCCTTTCGCGTGGTTCCTTGCCCGCCTGCCGCAGAAGGTGCGCCCGCTGCTGCTGTTTTTACTGATTGTGCCGTTCTGGACCAACTCTTTAATCCGCATCTACGGGCTGAAAATCTTCCTCAGCACAAAGGGCTATCTCAACGAGTTTTTGCTCTGGCTGGGTGTGATTGATACGCCAGTACGCATCATGTTCACGCCGGGCGCGGTGATCATCGGTCTGGTTTATATCCTGTTGCCGTTTATGGTCATGCCGCTCTACTCCAGCATTGAAAAGCTCGATAAACCGCTGCTGGAAGCGGCGAAAGATCTGGGTGCCAGTAAGCTGCAAACCTTTGTCCGCATTATCATTCCGCTGACCATGCCCGGCATTATCGCGGGCTGTTTGCTGGTGATGCTGCCCGCGATGGGGCTGTTTTACGTCTCCGATCTGATGGGTGGTGCGAAAAATCTGCTGATCGGAAACGTGATTAAGAGCCAGTTCCTGAACATTCGCGACTGGCCGTTTGGCGCGGCCACCAGCATCACGCTGACCGTAGTGATGGGGCTAATGCTGCTGGTTTACTGGCGTGCTTCGCGCCTGCTGAATAAGACGGTGGAACTCGAATGATCGGTCGACTGCTTCGCGGCGGTTTTATGACCGCCATTTATGCTTATCTTTATATTCCGATCATCATTTTGATCGTGAACTCGTTTAACAGCTCCCGCTTCGGGATTAACTGGCAAGGCTTTACGACCAACTGGTATAGCCTGCTGATGAACAATGACAGCCTGCTGCAGGCCGCGCAGCACTCGTTGACGATGGCGATTTTCTCTGCCACCTTCGCCACGCTGATCGGCTCGCTGACCGCCGTGGCGCTCTACCGCTATCGTTTTCGCGGTAAACCGTTCGTCAGCGGGATGCTGTTTGTGGTGATGATGTCGCCGGATATCGTCATGGCCATTTCGCTGCTGGTGCTGTTTATGCTGCTGGGCATCCAGCTTGGCTTCTGGTCGCTGCTTTTTTCCCATATCACCTTCTGCCTGCCGTTTGTGGTGGTCACTGTGTATGCACGCCTGAAAGGGTTCGATGTACGCATGCTGGAGGCGGCGAAAGACCTGGGTGCCAGCGAGATGACGATCCTGCGCAAAATCATCCTGCCGCTGGCGATGCCTGCGGTCGCGGCAGGCTGGCTGCTCAGCTTCACCCTGTCGATGGATGACGTGGTGGTTTCCTCCTTCGTGACCGGGCCGAGTTATGAAATTCTGCCGTTGAAGATCTATTCGATGGTAAAAGTTGGCGTTTCACCAGAGGTGAACGCGCTGGCGACCATTCTGTTGGTGCTGTCGCTGGTTCTGGTAATTGCCAGCCAGGTTATTGCTCGTGATAAAACAAAATCTCAGGGGACAATGAAATGAAAAAAATGCTTGCCGCTGCGGCACTGGTGTTCGGAATGAGCGCCGCGCACGCTGATGACAGCAAAACGCTCTATTTCTATAACTGGACAGAGTATGTGCCGCCAGGCCTGCTGGAGCAGTTCACTAAAGAGACGGGCATCAAGGTTATCTATTCCACCTATGAGTCGAATGAAACCATGTATGCCAAGCTCAAAACGTACAAAGACGGCGCTTACGATCTGGTTGTTCCCTCGACCTATTTCGTCGATAAGATGCGCAAAGAGGGCATGATCCAGAAGATCGACAAAACAAAGCTAACCAATTTTTCAAACCTCGACCCGGAGATGCTTAACAAGCCGTTCGACCCGAATAACGACTATTCGATTCCTTACATCTGGGGCGCGACGGCTATTGGGGTTAACAGCGATGCCATCGATCCAAAAAGCGTGACCAGTTGGGCCGATCTGTGGAAACCGGAATACAAAAGCAGCCTGCTGTTAACCGACGACGCGCGTGAAGTGTTCCAGATCGCGCTGCGCAAACTGGGCTATTCCGGCAATACGACCGATCCGAAAGAGATTGAAGCGGCGTATAACGAGCTGAAAAAACTGATGCCAAACGTGGCGGCATTCAACTCTGATAACCCTGCGAATCCGTATATGGAAGGCGAAGTGAATCTCGGGATGGTGTGGAACGGCTCGGCGTTTGTTGCGCGTCAGGCCGGGACACCACTGGAGGTGGTCTGGCCGAAAGAAGGCGGGATTTTCTGGATGGACAGCCTCTCTATTCCAGCAAATGCGAAAAACGTAGACGGTGCGCTAAAGCTGATTAACTTCCTGCTGCGCCCGGATATCGCAAAACAGGTTGCGGAAACCATCGGCTACCCGACGCCCAACCTGGCGGCGCGTAAGCTGCTAAGCCCGGAAGTCGCGAACGACAAGTCGCTCTACCCGGATGCCGAAACCATAAGCAAGGGTGAATGGCAGAATGACGTTGGTGACGCGAGTCGTCTCTACGAAGAGTATTACCAGAAATTAAAAGCAGGCCGTTAAGTTTACAATACCGGGCGGCACCACACCGCCCGGTATTATTACAATCCCTTCAGCAGCTTATCCACAAATGCTGGCACCACTTCACTGGCTAAGCCGTAATGTTTCTCTTCAAACTCACTTCCGACCTGGCTCGGTTCCAGATTTAACTCTACCGTGTGCGCGCCATGCAGTCGTGCTTCGTGAACAAATCCCGCCGCCGGATAGACATGCCCCGACGTACCGATGGCGATAAACACATCTGCCATCGCCAGTGCGCTGTATATCTCATCCATGCCCAGCGGCATTTCACCGAACCATACCACATGCGGGCGCAGCCGTGACGGGAACTGACAGCAGTGACACTTATCTTCCGGCAGCACGTCATCCTTCCAGTCCAGCACCTGACCACTCCAGTCACAGCGTACCTTCAGCAGTTCACCGTGCATGTGGATGATGTTCTTATTACCGGCCCTCTCATGCAGATTATCGATATTCTGCGTGACCAGCAGAAACCGGTCGCCAAGCGCCTCTTCCAGCTTCGCCAGCGCCAGATGCGCCGCATTTGGCGCAATCTCCGGCTGCTGAAGCTGACGACGGCGGGCGTTATAAAACGCCTGCACCAGATCCGGGTCACGGGCGAAGCCTTCCGGCGTCGCCACATCTTCCACATGGTGTTCTTCCCATAAACCGTCCGCAGCACGGAAGGTACGAATCCCGGACTCGGCGGAAATCCCCGCCCCGGTCAGCACGACGACTCTGGGTTTATCCATCGCTTCTGGCATCATCCTGTCTCTGAAAAAGATCCGCTGGCGCAAGCGCTCACGTAAGCGGCGTTTATTTTTGCGAAAACGGCTGAGTCGACCTAAGCGACGCGACAGCATAGTAACCTCATAAACTAATCGGTGAGATGAAGGAATGCGGCTCCGCGCATACCTCCTGCGTCCCCGTGCCGCGCACGCTCAATGCGTGGCACGCGGGCGACCGGCAATAAATGTCGGGGCAAACGCCCGGACAACTGTTCCGTGATCGCAGTAAAGTTTGACAGCCCGCCGCCAATCACCAGCAGATCCGGATCGACGATAGTCAGGATATTCCCCAGACACACCGCCAGCAGATCGAGGTAGCGCTCAACGTGCTCACGCGCCTGTGCATCCCCTTGCTCCCACAAGGTAATGATTTGGGGGGCCTCAAGTTTCTGATGATAGAAGTGTTCATATAGCCATGCAAACCCACGACCTGAGAGATAGTTCTCAATACAGCCATGCTGGCCGCAGCCGCAGCGTGTGAGCGGGAAATCACGCCCTACAACCTCAAGGGCATCTACCGGCAGACGAATATGGCCAAATTCGCCGGTGATATAACTGCGTCCGGTAATGGGTTTACCGTGAGTAATGATACCGCCCCCCACACCTGTACCGAGGATCAGCCCCATGACCAGCGGGTAATCGCGGAATTCATCGTCCCAGGCTTCCGAGAGAGCAAAACAGTTGGCATCGTTATCTAAACGCACGTCGCGTTCAAGGAGGGCGGAGAGATCGGCGCGAAGCGGTTTACCGCTGGCGGCAGGGACATTAGCGGCATACAGCGTGCCGTCGTCGGTTTCGGGCATGCCCGGAATACCAATGCCGACGCTGCCTTTTGCGCCAAAGCGTTCATCCGCTTGCGCCACCAGCGCGGCAATGGCGGTTAAAAAGTCATCATAGCTTTCGCGTGGCGTGGGAACACGGGTTTCCCACTGGAGTTTGAGATTTTCATCAAACACGCCGAGCGCAATTTTGGTACCGCCAATATCAAATCCGTAATACATAGTGCATTCCTCTCTTTGATCCAGCGGCCAAAAGACCGCTAAACCATGACGTAATTACTGGCCACTTAGTACCCTCGCCGGATCAATTCGGCTTGCGCGACGCGCCGGATACCAGCTTGCCAGCAGACTCAGTAAAAGTGCTGTAACCAGCACATAAATAACGTCCAGCCAGTGCAATTCAGACGGCAGGAAGTCAATAAAATAGATATCGCCCGACAGGAACTGATGGCCGATCAGCTTTTCAATGCCGTTAATGATCGGCGTCAGCTGCAGGGAAACGACCACGCCGATCGCCACGCCGCAAAGACTGCCGAACAGCCCTGCCAGCAAACCGTACCAGACGAAGATGGCGCGAATAAGACCGTCTTTTGCCCCTAAAGTACGCAGCACAGCGATGTCGCCGCTCTTGTCTTTCACCGCCATCACCAGCGTCGAAACGATATTAAAGCACGCCACACCGATCACCAGCACCATCGCCAGATACATAATGGCGCGGATCATCTGGATATCACGGTACATATACCCGTAAGTGCCGATCCAGCTTTTGATGTAGACATAGTTATTGGTCACACCGCCTGCATCTCGCACCAGTTTATTGGCGTTGAAAACATCGTTAACTTTGATGGCGATGCCCGTCACGCTGTCGCCCATGTCCAGATACTGGCGCGCATCTTCCAGCGGCACCATCGCGAAGCTGTGATCGAGCTGGCCGCTCAACTGAAGAATACCGGTGACGTGCAGGCGCACGCGCTTAGGTTGTTGCAGTTTATGGTCTGAGCTGGCGTTCGGGATCATGATCGACACCCAGTCGCCCTGCTTCACCTTGAGTGCATCGGCCACGCCTTTGCCCATGATGATCTGCTGCTCACCGGCCTTAAAGTTGGCCCATGCATTGTTCTGTACATAGTGTGGCAACGCGCTGAGGCGTTCTTCCTGGGCAGGATTCACCCCTTTCACCTGAATGGCGCGCAGGTTAACGCCGCTTTCCACCAGCCCGGTAAAGTTGATGTAAGGGGCGGCGGCGGCAATGCCCGGCACTTTTTCCACTTTAGTGAGCGCATCGCGCCAGTCGGCCCACGGTTGGTTGACCGGCTCGATTTCACCGTGCGGCACCACCGCCAGAATGCGGTTGTTCAGCTCACGCTCGAAACCGTTCATGGCGCTTAAGCCGACGATCAGCACCGCCACGCCCAGCGCAATACCGATGGTGGAGATGACCGAGATCAGCGATACCATGCCGCTGCGACGACGGCCGCGGCTAAAGCGTAACCCGATGAGTAACGATAACGGTGAATCCATTACTCCACTCCCATCAGGGTCAGTTCGGCATTCAGATGACCGTCGCGCATCTCAAGCTGGCGTCCCATGCGTTTTGCCAGCTGCAGATCGTGAGTCACCACCAGAAACGCGGTGCCCTGCGAAGCATTCAGTTCACCCAGAAGCTGGAAGATACTGTCGGCATTGCGCGCATCCAGGTTACCGGTCGGTTCATCTGCCAGCACCAGACGTGGGTTATTGACCAGCGCGCGGGCAATCGCCACGCGCTGACGCTCGCCGCCGGAAAGTTCAGACGGACGGTGGTTCCCACGGTGCCCAAGCCCTACCGCCTTCAGCATGTCGCTGGCGCGGGCGTTAATTTCTGCCGGTTTCTTTTTGCCAATCAGCAGCGGCATCGCCACGTTTTCCAGCGCCGTGAAGTCCGGCAGCAGGTGGTGGAACTGATAGATAAAGCCCAGTTCGCGGTTACGCAATTCCGCTTTCGCCGCAGAGGACATCTTGCTCATTGGTTGACCAGAGAAGATCACGTCACCTTCAGTTGGCGTATCCAGCCCGCCCAGCAGGTGCAGCAAGGTACTTTTGCCGGAGCCTGAGCTGCCGACAATCGCCATCATCTCGCCCTCGCCCACGCTAAAGCTCACATTGTGCAGCACGTCAGTCTGCACATTGCCTTCCTGATAGCGTTTGGACAGGTTGTCGCATTGCAACAGGATCTTATTCATAACGTAAAGCCTCAGCGGGTTGAGTGGCGGCAGCGCGCCAGGAAGGATAAAGCGTAGAAAGCAGCGCAATGGCCATCGCGGCCAGCGCAATTCCGACCACCTGCAGCGGTTCGATGGCGACCGGCAGCGCCGCGCCATCCAGCAGTGCACCGATGATCGGCATGAGATTATTCAACTGACTGGCAAGCAGTGCGCCAAGCACAGCACCAAGCAATGCGCCGATTATCCCGGCGCTCGCGCCTTGTACCATAAACACGGCCATAATCTGGCGCGGCGTCAGCCCCTGGGTTTGCAGAATGGCGACTTCGCCCTGCTTTTCCATCACCATCAGGCCCAGCGAGGTGATAATGTTAAACGCGGCGACGGCCACGATCAGGCTCAGCAGCAGCCCCATCATGTTTTTTTCCATGCGCACGGCCTGGAACAGCTCGCCTTTACGGTCGCGCCAGTCCTGCCATTTGGTGCCTTCCGGCAGGGTTTGCTGGCTGAGGGTGTCCACCTTAAGCGGCTGATCGAGCCACAAGCGCCAGCCAGTGATATTCCCTGCCGGATAGCGCATCAGGCGCGAAGCGTCCTGAATGTTGACCAGCATCTGATAGCCGTCGACTTCGCTGTTGGCGGCAAAGGTACCGACGACGTTAAACAGACGCTGGCTGGGCAAACGCCCCATCGGCGTAAACTGGCTGGCAGACGGCACCATGACGCGCAGTTGGTCACCACGGTTAACGCCAAGCTGCCCGGCAAGCTGTTCACCGAGGATGACGTTGTATTTACCCGCTTGCAGATCGGTCTGTTTGACATTGACCAGATACGGCGTCAGCGGATCGTTTTGTGTCGGATCAATCCCCAGCATGACGCCCACCGCCACGCTGCGTGCGCTTTGCAGCACCACGTCACCGGTGGTTAACGGCGCAACACGCGTGACACCCTGTAACTTCACCGCGCTTTCCGGCAGTTGTTGCGGGTTGACGGAACCGTTGGTTGAAGAGAGAACGGCCTGCGGCATCAGCCCCAGAATGTTGTTTTGCAGCTCGCGCTCGAAGCCATTCATGACGGAAAGCACCGTCACCAGAGCCATCACGCCAAGCGTAATGCCAATAGTCGAAAGCCAGGAGACAAAGCGACCGAAGCGGTCCGCGGCGCGCCCACGCATGTAACGTAAGCCTATGAAGAGTGCGACAGGTTGATACATGAAATCCGTCTGTTTGCTGATAGCAGACCCACGAGTATATAAGCGAATCCGCTAAGCGTAAATGACTGAAACCGTAAGCGTTGGTAATCTTTTTTCCGAAAAATTCAGATAAATCATCATGCTACTGACGTAACGACCGCCTCTTAGCCTCCACCTTTTCCGAAAATCGTCCTGATACAGACTGTTACCCGTTACATCCCTGCCTCGTTTTAGAACAATGATCCGTTCGTTTATGGCAAAAAGGGTGTCGCGGACAATGAAACAAAAAGCATTATGGATTAACCAGATAAAAGGGCTTTGCATCTGCCTGGTGGTAATTTACCACTCGGTGATCACCTTTTATCCCCATCTGAGTGGGCTTCAACACCCGCTTTCTGGCCTCCTCGCCAAATGCTGGGTCTATTTTAACCTTTACCTCGCCCCCTTCCGCATGCCGGTATTTTTCTTTATTTCCGGTTATCTGATTCGTCGTTACATTGATGAAGTGGACTGGCGCACCAGCCTCGATAAGCGCATCTGGAGTATTGTCTGGGTACTGGCGCTGTGGGGTCTTTTACAATGGCAGGCGCTAAGCCACTTGAATGCCTGGCTGGCACCAGAGCGTGAATTAGCCACCTCCTCGAACGCCGCGTATGCCGATTCATTCACAGGCTTTATTCGCGGCATGCTCACCGCCAGCACCAGCCTGTGGTATCTGTATGCCCTGGTGGTCTATTTCACGCTGTGTAAACTGCTCAGCCGTTGGAAGTTACCGGTGCTGGGTCTGCTGGCGCTGGCGAGCATCGCGATTAACTTCCTGCCACTGCCGTGGTGGGGGATGAACAGCGTGGTGCGCAACATGATCTACTACAGCCTGGGTGCATGGTACGGCGCACAGCTGATGACGTGGATGAAAGGGCTGCAAATGCGTCGCGTCTGGCTGGCGGTGGTCGCGTTCGGCATGGTCTCCGTCGTGTTGTGGTTTGCAAACGTCCCGTTACCGCTCTCCCTGCTGTCGATAGTATTGATCATGAAGCTCTTCTACAGCCTTGAACAACGTTATGCCGTTCATCCCAGCAATCTTCTCAATGTAGTGGGTTCAAACACCATCGCGATTTACACCACTCATCGCATCTTAATAGAAGCCTTTAGCCTGATTCTGATTGGTGAAATGAACGCTGCGTACTGGCCCGTATGGGCGGAGCTAACGCTCATCCTCGTCTATCCGTTTGCCAGCCTGCTGATCTGTACGCTTTTCGGTCTTGGTGCCCGCAAACTCTCCACTGCACTGTTTGGCGATCTTTTCTTCTCCCCTCCAGCTCGCCTGTCTCCGGCCCCTGCCACCCGCTAACGGCCTCTCGCCTCCTTTTTGGGGGCGAGTTTTCCTGCTGTGCGCTTACGATTTGCTAATGTAAAACGATCGAGGATAATAAAGACATTGCGTATCAGTGATATGCCCCAATACTGTTGGTATATCCATAAGAGACTCTGACATAGCCATGCCTGAACACGATCGTTATTCCTTGCCTGTCAAAGCGGGCGACCAACGCCAGCTGGGCGAACTCACGGGCGCGGCATGCGCCACGCTGGTGGCTGAGATTACGGAGCGCCACCCTGGCCCGGTGGTGCTGGTTGCCCCGGACATGCAAAACGCCCTGCGCCTGCACGACGAAATTCGTCAGTTTACCGATAGTCTGGTGTTCAGCCTGGCCGACTGGGAAACGCTGCCGTATGACAGTTTCTCCCCGCACCAGGAGATCATCTCCTCACGTCTGTCGACGCTATACCAACTGCCAACCATGCAGCGCGGCGTGCTGATTGTACCGGTGAACACCCTGATGCAGCGCGTCTGCCCGCATAGCTACCTGCACGGCCATGCGCTGGTGATGAAAAAAGGCCAGCGTCTCTCCCGCGACGCCCTGCGTTCACAGCTCGACAGCGCCGGTTATCGCCACGTCGATCAGGTGATGGAGCACGGGGAATATGCCACGCGCGGCGCGCTGCTCGACCTTTACCCGATGGGCAGCGATCGGCCTTATCGTCTGGATTTCTTCGATGATGAAATCGACAGCCTGCGCGTGTTCGACGCCGACACGCAGCGCACGCTGGAAGAAGTGGAATCCATTAATTTACTGCCTGCGCACGAATTTCCGACGGACAAAACCGCGATCGAACTGTTCCGCAGCCAGTGGCGAGATAAGTTCGACGTGAAGCGCGATGCGGAACACATTTATCAGCAGGTGAGCAAAGGCACGCTGCCTGCGGGGATCGAATACTGGCAACCGCTGTTCTTTAACGAGCCGCTGCCTGCGCTATTCAGCTACTTCCCGGCGAATACGCTGATTGTGAATACCGGTGATATCGACGCCAGCGCCAGTCGTTTCGAAAGTGAAACCCGCGCTCGCTTCGAGAATCGTGGCGTGGACCCGATGCGTCCCCTGCTGCCACCGGAAACGCTGTGGCTGCGTACCGATGAGCTGAACGCTGAGCTTAAGCGCTGGCCGCGCATGCAGCTTAAAACCGAAACGCTGGCGAGCAAAGCGGCCAATACTAACCTGGCATACCAGAAGCTGCCGGACCTGTCCGTCCAGGCGCAGCAAAAATCACCGCTGGATAACCTGCGTAAATTCCTTGAATCCTTTACCGGACCGGTTGTTTTCTCCGTTGAAAGCGAGGGCCGCCGTGAGGCATTAGGCGAACTGCTTGGCCGCATTAAGATTGCGCCCAAACGTATCCTGCGCCTGGACGACGCCACCGGAACGGGACGCTATCTGATGATTGGTGCCGCCGAACATGGGTTTATTGATACGCTCAATAACCTCGCCCTTGTTTGTGAAAGCGACCTGTTGGGCGAACGCGTGGCGCGCCGCCGTCAGGACAGTCGTCGCACCATCAACCCGGACACGCTGATCCGCAACCTGGCCGAGCTGCATCCGGGCCAGCCGATTGTTCACCTGGAACACGGCGTCGGGCGGTATCAGGGGATGACGACTCTTGAAGCTGGCGGTATTAAAGGTGAGTACCTGATGCTGACCTACGCCAACGACGCCAAACTGTATGTGCCGGTCTCATCTCTGCATCTGATTAGCCGCTACGCCGGTGGTGCCGAAGACAATGCGCCGCTGCATAAACTGGGCGGCGACGCCTGGGCGCGGGCGCGTCAAAAAGCGGCGGAAAAAGTCCGAGACGTGGCGGCTGAGCTACTGGATATCTACGCCCAGCGTGCAGCCAAAGAAGGTTACGCCTTTAAGCACGATAAAGAGCAGTATCAGCTGTTCTGCGACAGTTTCCCGTTTGAAACCACGCCGGACCAGGCGCAGGCCATCAACGCCGTGCTGAGCGACATGTGCCAACCACTGGCAATGGACCGTCTGGTGTGCGGCGACGTGGGCTTCGGGAAAACCGAAGTGGCGATGCGCGCCGCCTTCCTGGCCGTGGAGAACAACAAGCAGGTCGCAGTGCTGGTGCCAACCACCCTTCTCGCCCAGCAGCATTTCGATAACTTCCGCGACCGCTTCGCCAACTGGCCGGTACGCATCGAGATGTTGTCACGTTTTCGCAGTGCCAAAGAGCAGACGCAAATTCTTGAGCAGGCAAGCGAAGGCAAGATCGACATTCTGATCGGTACCCACAAGCTGCTGCAAAGCGACGTGAAGTGGAAAGATCTGGGGCTGTTGATTGTCGATGAGGAGCACCGCTTCGGGGTACGCCATAAGGAGCGTATTAAAGCGATGCGGGCGGATGTTGATATTCTTACCCTCACCGCGACGCCAATTCCGCGCACGCTGAATATGGCGATGAGCGGGATGCGCGACCTGTCAATTATCGCCACGCCACCGGCGCGTCGTCTGGCAGTGAAAACCTTTGTACGTGAATACGATAACCTGGTGGTACGCGAAGCGATTCTGCGTGAAGTGCTGCGCGGCGGCCAGGTGTATTACCTTTACAACGACGTGGAAAATATCCAGAAAGCCGCCGACAGGCTGGCAGAACTGGTGCCGGAAGCACGCATCGCCATTGGTCACGGGCAGATGCGCGAGCGCGAGCTGGAACGGGTGATGAACGATTTCCACCACCAGCGCTTTAACGTGCTGGTGTGTACCACCATCATTGAGACCGGTATCGATATTCCAACGGCGAATACCATTATCATTGAACGTGCAGATCACTTTGGTCTGGCTCAGCTTCACCAGCTGCGTGGCCGCGTCGGGCGTTCACACCATCAGGCTTACGCCTGGCTGCTGACGCCGCACCCGAAAGCGATGACCACCGATGCGCAAAAGCGTCTGGAAGCCATTGCCTCGCTGGAAGACCTGGGCGCGGGCTTTGCGCTGGCCACGCACGATCTTGAGATCCGCGGTGCCGGTGAACTGCTGGGCGAAGACCAGAGCGGCTCCATGGAAACCATCGGCTTCTCGTTGTATATGGAACTGCTGGAAAATGCCGTCGACGCGCTGAAAGCCGGACGTGAACCGTCACTGGAAGATCTGACCAGCCAGCAGACCGAGGTGGAACTTCGCATGCCTTCCCTGCTGCCGGATGATTTTATTCCGGATGTGAACACCCGCCTGTCGTTCTATAAACGCATTGCCAGCGCGAAAAATGAGAGCGATCTCGAAGAGATCAAAGTCGAGTTGATTGACCGCTTCGGACTTCTGCCGGATGCTGCCCGAAACCTGCTGGATATCGCCCGACTGCGTCAGCAGGCGCAGAAACTGGGCATTCGCAAGCTGGAAGGGAATGAAAAAGGCGGCGTGATTGAGTTTGCAGAGAAAAACCATGTCGACCCGATGTGGCTGATCGGTTTACTGCAAAAACAGCCGCAGCATTTCCGTCTGGATGGCCCGACGCGTCTGCGTTTCACGCAGGAACTGGCCGAGCGAAAAACCCGTATGGACTGGGTGCGTAACTTTATGCGTCAGCTTGAAGAGAACGCCATTGCATAACCCTTCCCCCCCGTTAGCACCACGTTAACGGGGGACATTTACAAACTCTTTGCACTTTGCCTGCACTTCCCAACACACTCATTCGCCATAATTATCCTTAACGCCTTATAAAACAATAACCTTATCATTTATATGGATTATAGTGATGATGACCTCTTCGCGTTTTACTCGCTGGTTAACGTTATTTGCGCTGGCTGCGACGGTGGCGGTTACGCTTCCTGCCCGCGCAAACACCTGGCCTCTCCCGCCTGCTGGCAGTCGTGTCGTGGGAGAAAACCGCTTTCATGTCGTTGAAAACAATGGTGGTTCGCTGGAAGCCATTGCCAAAAAATATAACGTTGGGTTCCTGGCACTGCTGCAGGCTAACCCAGGCGTTGATCCTTACGTACCGCGAGCAGGCAGTGTGCTGACCATTCCGCTGCAGACTATTTTGCCGGACGCGCCGCGCGAGGGGATTGTGATTAACCTCGCCGAACTTCGCCTTTACTATTATCCACCGGGTAAAAATGAAGTGACCGTCTACCCTATCGGCATCGGCCAGTTGGGGGGTGATACGCTCACGCCGACGATGGTGACCACCGTGTCGGATAAACGTGCCAACCCAACCTGGACGCCAACGGCTAACATTCGTGCACGTTATAAAGCACAGGGAATAGAACTGCCCGCGGTTGTACCGGCCGGGCCAGATAACCCGATGGGGCATCATGCGATTCGCCTGGCGGCGTATGGCGGTGTTTATCTGCTGCACGGAACGAATGCGGATTTCGGTATCGGGATGCGCGTCAGCTCTGGCTGTATTCGCCTGCGGGATGATGATATCAAGACCCTTTACAAGGTGATTACGCCTGGCACCAAAGTGAACATTATCAATACGCCGATTAAAGTCTCTGAAGAGCCCGGAGGAGTGAGACTGGTCGAAGTCCACCAACCATTATCGAAAAATATTGATGATGATCCGCAAACCCTGCCGATTAACCTGAATGCGGCTATGGCGAGCTTCAAAACGAACATCAATACTGACGGACTGGTTATGGCGCGTGCGATGGAAGTGCGCTCCGGGATACCGACCGATGTCACGCGGCATCATGACGTGACGCAACAGTCGATGTAAGACACAACGAAAAACGCCCTGCTCATGCAGGGCGTTTTTTTAGCAGTGGCAAAAATGAGGGTTTATGCCGGCTTATTTGTAGATAACTGCAGTACCGTGCAGAGTGTTCGGACCGGTCACAGAGGTGATACGGAAGGATTTTGCACCCATCGCGTCAGCTTTTTGTGCCAGTTGATCTTCCAGAGAACCCAGGTTAGTCCCCGCGCTTGCGGAGATGGTGCCGACTTTATGCTGGTCAGCCGGAGTTGATTGCACTTCAACAGCAGCAAAACTTGCGAAAGAGAGTGAACTCAGTACAGCGGCAGCGATCAGGGTTTTTACGTTTTTCATGATTTTTACCTTTAGGCAGATGAATTTTAGGTCGCTAGTTATTTACTTAACGATCGATAGGTAAATGATAGATGTGATCTGCATCACACGTCAATATCTTTTTATAACGACCGTTAAATTAATTTTAATTTCGTTTATTTTCATACCCATATGATTAATTTATTTTTAAGCAATGAGCGCTGGTCGCGGCTGTGGATTATTTTTATAATGATCATTCAACAAACCAACAGAGGACCAACGGCAAATGACAACCGATGTCACGAGTTGCGCGAAGAAAAGCCGTGGCCGACCAAAAGTGTTCGACAGGGATGCGGCGCTCGATAAGGCCATGACACTCTTCTGGCAACATGGGTATGAAGCGACTTCACTTTCCGATCTGGTGGAGGCTACCGGTGCCAAAGCACCGACGCTGTACGCGGAATTCACCAATAAAGAAGGGCTTTTCAGAGCCGTGCTGGACAGATACATCACCCGTTTCGCGGCCAAACACGAAGCCCAGCTGTTCTGTGAAGAGAAAACGGTTGAACAGGCGCTACGGGACTACTTCACGGCTGTCGCAACCTGTTTTACCAGCAAAGACACACCGGCGGGCTGCTTTATGATCAACACCTCCGCCACCCTCGCGGCCTCGTCTAAAGAGATCGCTAATACGGTGAAATCGCGTCACGCTATGCAGGAGGAGACGCTGAGCACGTTTCTGGCCCAGCGCCAGCAGCGTGGTGAAATACCGGCGCAGTGTCGTCCACAGGAGCTGGCGCAATACCTGAGCTGTATTTTACAGGGCATGTCGATCAGCGCCCGTGAAGGAGCGAGCCTGGAGAAACTGCAGGGTATTACGCAGACGACCCTGCGTCTGTGGCCCGAACTGCTTAAATTCTGATCGTCCGGGCGGTTCGCCGCCCTTCCTCACTGCTCCCCCACCTCTCTTTTCATCATTACCCTTTTATTTTCTCAGGTTGATAATGATTTTTATTATCGGCAGTATTCGCATTTGCATTTTTTTATTTGTTAGACAATGACCTGCCAATAAAAGAGCGAATGCTCAATAAGGAATGATGATGAAGAAAAACCTCTGGGTGCTCAACCCAATATTGCTGTCTATCGCAATGCCGCTGTATGCCGAACAAACCAATGAAGAGAGCCTGGTCGTCAGCGCCAACCGTAGCCACCGCACGGTGGCCGAAATGGCACAGACCACCTGGATAATAGAAGGCCAGGAGATTGAACAGCAGGTTCAGGGCGGCAAAGAGTTTAAGGATATTCTCGGGCAGTTGATCCCAGGGATGGATGTCAGCAGCCAGGGGCGTACCAATTACGGGATGAATATGCGCGGTCGCGCCATCGTGGTGCTGGTGGATGGTGTACGCCTGAACTCGTCGCGCACCGACAGCCGTCAGCTCGATTCTATTGACCCCTTTAACGTCGATCACATCGAAGTCATCTCCGGCTCAACTGCACTTTATGGTGGTGGCAGTACGGGTGGCCTGATCAATATCGTGACTAAAAAAGGTCAACCGGAGACGGAAGTCGATCTGGAACTGGGCAGCAAAACGGGGTTCAACAATAGCAACGACCACGACGAACGTGTGGCGACCGCCGTCAGCGGAGGGAACGACCACGCATCCGGTCGTCTTTCCATTGCATATCAGCGTTTTGGCGGCTGGTATGACGGGAACGGCGATGCCCTTACCTTTGATAACACTCAGACAGGGTTACAGCACTCTGACCGTCTCGACGTGATGGGAACCGGCACCATTGAGATTAACGAGACGCGGCAGTTGCAGGTGGTGACCCAGTACTATAAAAGCCAGGGTGACGATGATTACGGGCTATATCTCGATAAAAACATGAGCGCCGTCACCGGGAATGGAACAGCCCGCACCCGCAGTGGTTTTAGCTCCGACCGCATTCCGGGGACAGAGCGTCACCTGATCAGCCTGCAATACTCGGATGCCGATTTCTGGGGGCAGGAGCTGGTCGGGCAAATTTACTATCGCGACGAATCCCTGCGTTTCTATCCCTTCCCTACCCTGGATAAGGACAAGAACGTCACCAGTTTCGCGGCCTCAGAGCAGAACACCGATCAGTACGGCGCAAAACTGACGTTGAACAGCACGCCGCTTGATGGCTGGCAGATCACTTGGGGTATTGATGCGGATCACGAAGCCTTTGATTCCAACCAGATGTTCTTTGATCTGGCAAACTCGGTTCCGTCCGGTGGGATGAACAACACATCTGTTTACACGACCGGCCGCTATCCGGGATATAGCATCACAAACGTTGCGCCGTTCCTGCAAAACAGCTACGACATTAACGATATCTTCACCCTGAGCGGCGGCGTTCGTTATCAGTGGACTGAAAACCGCGTAGACGACTTTATCGGCTATTCACAGCAACAGGCGATTGCCAATGGCAACGCGACATCGGCTGACGCGATCCCTGGCGGTAAAACCGATTACGACAATGTGCTGTTTAACGCCGGGCTTCTTGCGCATCTTACGGAGCGTCAGCAGGTCTGGTTTAACTTCTCCCAGGGCGTGGAACTGCCCGATCCGGGCAAATACTACGGTAACGGTTCTTATGCAAAAGCCGATGCCCAGGGCCATCTCGCGCTGCTGAAAAGCGTGAACCCGAATGATGCCAAACTCGAAGGCATCAAGGTCGATTCTTATGAGCTGGGCTGGCGCTACACCGGCAATAACCTGCGTACCCAGATCGCGGCTTATTACTCTCTGTCTGACAAATCTATCGACATCAATCGCAGCGACATGACCATTGACGTGAATTCACTGAAGCGCCGTATCTATGGCGTGGAAGGCGCAGTGGATTACTTTATCCCTGACAGCACCTGGAGCGTAGGGGGTAACATCAACGTGGTGAAATCAGAAATCAAAACTGACGGATCGTGGGAAAAATGGGATGTCACTCAGGCGTCACCGTCGAAAGCCACAGCCTACGTTGGCTGGGCACCGGAGCCATGGTCGCTGCGCCTTCAGACACAACAAACCTTTGATCTTACCGATGCAGCCGGGAATAAAATCGATGGCTACAACACGGTTGATTTCCTGAGCAGCTACCAGCTTCCGGTGGGCAAATTGTCGTTTAGCATCGAAAATCTGCTGGATAAACAGTACACCACCGTCTGGGGCCAGCGCGCGCCACTACTCTATAGCCCAACCTATGGCAACGCCGCGTTATATGAGTATAAAGGACGCGGGCGTACCTTTGGTCTCAACTACGCGCTGACTTTCTGAGCAAAAAAAAGCTCCTCAGCCTGAGCGTCTGAGGAGCTAAGTTCAGAGAACCGCTTTTTTTACACGTTGTTATTCAGTACCAGCTGGCCATTGCCGTCCAGCGGGATCTGTGTGCCAGGGTCCTTATCCATACGAATTTTTCCCTGCTGGTCACCAATTTTGTATGTGACATCGTAACCCAGCATTTTTTCCGACTTGTCATAGACCGTTTTACAGCGCTGCTGAGTCGTCGTGTAAGTGTCGTTATTCTGCATTGCGCCCTGCACCTGGTTACCGGCATAACCACCACCCAGTGCGCCAACCACGGTCGCCACATCTTTACCACGGCCACCGCCAAACTGGTGACCGATTACGCCACCTGCTACCGCCCCCAGAACAGACCCGGCGATGCGGTTTTCATCCTGTACCGGACGACGATGAGTGACAGAAACATTACGGCACTCCTGGCGAGGCGTTTTTACCGTCTCTTTAATTGGTGTGGCAGAAACAACCTGTGCGTACTGCGGGCCGCGATCAAGCACATTGAGACTGGCAACCGCAGCCACACCTAACGCAGCAGCTACGCCAATCCCTATACCCGCCAACATTGATTTATTCACGGGACTTCCTCCTTTGTTGCTATTGGTAACAATTTTGCAATGAAGGAGAGTCGTCGCCAATCAGATAAAGGATCAAAAAAAGGGCGTACAAGGGGGGATATATCGTATTTAAGAGAACTCTTAAGCACCCAATCGAAGATGAGCAGCACGATATGCTAAAAAAACCCTCCGGAGGGCCCGGAGGGAGTCAAAGATTAGTGCAGTTTGAGGCGCGGACGGATCACGCGGTTGATTCTGCCAACCAGCATCATCAGGCCGGTTTTAAAGTATCCGTGCAGCGCAATCTGGTGCATACGGTACAGCGAGATGTACACAAAGCGCGCGATGCGCCCTTCTACCATCATGGAGCCGCGCATCAGGTTACCCATCAGGCTGCCCACGGTGGAGAAGTTAGAGAGCGAGACCAGTGAACCATGGTCTTTATAGACATACGCTTTCATCGGCTTGCCTTTGATCTGCGCCAGAATGTTATGCAGTACAAGGCTTGCCATCTGGTGAGCGGCCTGAGCACGTGGCGGGACAAATCCGCCTTCCGGACGGGCACAGGATGCACAGTCGCCGATTGCGTAAATTTCCGGATCACGCGTGGTTTGCAGCGTCGGCTCGGTCACCAGCTGGTTAATGCGGTTGGTTTCCAGCCCGCCGATGTCTTTCATGAAATCAGGGGCTTTGATTCCCGCCGCCCAGACCATCAGGTCCGCTTCAATGTACTCGCCATCTTTGGTGTGCAGGCCGCCTTCGTCCGCGCTGGTCACCATGGTTTGCGTCAACACGCGTACACCCAGTTTGGTCAGCTCGCTGTGCGCTGCACCAGAAATACGCGGAGGAAGCGCAGGCAGAATACGTTCGCCCGCTTCTACCAGCGTGACGTTCAGCGCGTCGTTCGTCAGCCCTTTGTAACCGTAGCTGTGCAGTTGTTTCACTGCGTTATGCAGCTCAGCAGACAGCTCAACGCCCGTCGCACCACCGCCCACAATGGCGATGTTTACTTTGCCGTTCGCACCCATATTACTGGTGTATTTCAGGAACAGGTTTAGCATTTCCTGATGGAAACGACGCGCCTGATGCGGATTATCGAGGAAGATGCAGTGCTCTTTCACGCCCGGCGTATTGAAATCGTTTGAGGTGCTGCCCAGCGCCATCACCAGCGTGTCGTACGGCAGTTTACGCTCAGGCACCAGCAGTTCGCCTTTGTCGTCACGCAGCTCAGCAAGCGTAATGGTTTTGCTTTCGCGATTGATGTCCACCACTGAACCCAGCTGGAACTGGAAATGGTGATTGCGTGCATGCGCCAGATAGCTCAACGCGTCCACACCTTCATCCAGCGACCCCGTCGCCACTTCATGCAGTAACGGTTTCCACAGGTGACTATGGTTGCGATCCACCAGCGTAATTTTGGCCTTCTTGCCGCGACCCAGCTTTTTACCCAGCTGTGTCGCCAGCTCCAGCCCGCCAGCACCACCGCCTACAATCACTATCTTTTTCAATGGCGTAGTCAACGTGACCCCCTCAAATTATTAACCAATTGTTAATTAAAAGTTATAAAAATAACCCTTAATTAACAACAGGTTACAGCACTGAAACCATTCAGGTGCATTGAGAATAACACGTCAGGCGCATTGGTCATACCAAAATTGATATGCATCAAGTTTTGATGGCTTAAAAGTAGACAAATCTGACGAAAAAGAAAGCCCGGCACGCGTTCGCGGCCGGGCCTGAGGAAAGGTGAGACGTTTGTTAGCCCAGCGTTTTAAAGGCTTTGATGCGCTGCAGGTGCGGAGAGATATTCTTGAATTTGTGGGTCTGCTCTTCATCCCAGACAATTTCATAAAAATGGTGCAGCAAATCCGCCGCACGCGTGCTGCTGAGCGCTTCGTCGTTACGGGAGAGGATCACCAGACAGCGATCGCGATTTTTTTCACGGAAGTTACTGACGCATTTTGTCGCGATGTCGGCATACTCCTCCGGGCGGTCAATCTTGCCTTCCATGTTCTCATTCGGGAACAGGTTCGGGTTGAAAATCACCTGACGAATATCGCACAGGAACCCGATGCGCTCAGCCCAGTATCCCCCCAGCCCCACGCCGCAAATTAGCGGGCGATCGTCGACGTTAAGCTGCAGCATTTTGTCCACTTCTTTCAGCAAATGCTGCATATCATGTTTCGGATGGCGCGTGCTGTAGCTGATCAGCCGAACATCCGGATCGATAAACTGCAGCTGCAGCACCTTCTCATGATTACCAGGACTGTTTGAATCAAAACCGTGTAAATAGATGATCATTGTCTTCTCACCACGCTACGCCTTCCGGGAGGGATCACAGGCTGGCTTTATGTGCCTGCCAGCGCTCGTTTAGCGCCTCCAGCTGGGCATTGATCGTTTTCCACCGCGCCGAGCCGATCAGCTCCTGACGGCTAAATGAACCTTTATGATACAATTGTGTAACACGCTCAGCATTGATCGGCGACAGGTTATCCAGCACGCTGACCGCTCCCTTACGATTATTACAGACCAGGATCATATCGCAACCTGCATCCAGCGACGCCTGACCACGCTCCGCATAGCTGCCCATAATCGCCGCCCCTTCCATCGACAAATCATCAGAAAAAATGACGCCGTTAAAACCCAATTCCTGACGAAGCACGGTTTTCAGCCAATGCGGGGAACCGCTGGCCGGACGCGGATCGACATCGCTGTAGATCACGTGCGCGGGCATAATGGCGTCCAGCTTGTTATCCGTGATGAGGGAACGGAACACCGACATATCTTTAGCGCGGATCTCTGCCTCAGGGCGCGGATCGCGCGGTGTCTCTTTGTGGGAATCTGCGGTCACTGCACCGTGTCCCGGAAAGTGTTTTCCGGTAGTTTTCATTCCTGCATCGTGCATACCGTCAATGAAGCGTGTCGCCATCGCCAGCGCAATTTGCGGATCTTCATGGTATGAGCGTTCACCAATCGCGGCACTGATATGACCGACATCCAGTACCGGCGCGAAGCTGATGTCGATATCCATCGCAATCATCTCGCTTGCCATCAGCCAGCCCGCATCCTGCGCCAGTCTGCCGCCCTCTTCGGTGCCCAGCAGTGCTGCAAAAGATTGGGCTGCGGGTAAGCGGGTAAAACCGTCGCGGAAACGCTGGACGCGTCCGCCTTCCTGGTCAACCGCCACCACCAGGTGGTTGCGTGAAGCCGCGCGGATCTGGCGAACCAGTTCACGCAGTTGCTCCGGATCGTGATAGTTGCGGGTAAACAGAATCAGACCACCAACCAGCGGGTGCGCCAGAATCTCACGCTCTTCCGCATCCAGCTCATACCCTTCCACATCCAACATAACTGGACCCACACGAACCTCTCTTATCCTTTCGTTTGTAACTGACGCCAGACGTCATCTGCCAGCGCGATAAATTGTTTGTCTTTTGACTGTTGAAAGCGCATTTCAAACCAGCCCGCCATCAGCATTAGTACCCACGGACGCCAGCGCCGGACCTGGCGCGAAAGCGTTAACGCATCCATTTGCGCACGGCGGGCGTAATCCCTGATCAGGCGCGCGCGCGAGGTGTCATCGGGCATCCACACCGCCGCCAGCTCAAGCGCCACATCCCCGTCTCCGGCATATTCCCAGTCAATGAGTTTCTCGCCCGTCGGGGTGTGAACGACATTGCCGGCATGAACGTCCATATGCAGCGGTGCTAACCGCAACGGCTGCGGCTCACCGGCTTTGCGTAACTGCTTCAGTTGCGCCAGCCAGTAAGGCGTTCGTCTGCGAGGTGATGATTGCTGCCAGTACTGTTCCAGTAAAGGCAGCAGCACAATGCGCCAGCCCAGACGCCGTTGACGATGCAGATGATACAGCATGGCAGCAAGCGTTGGGGTATCCGGTAACACGCTTTTGATCTCGCCCGCAAGATACTCCACGGCCATCCAGTCCCGTATAAAAAAACAGGGCTGTGGCACGAGATCCGCCGGAAGACGCCTCAGCGCACGGAACTGGCGGCGAAAATAGGAAGCGGGTGCCGTGGCATCGTGATGCTGGCGTAACACCAGACGATGCCCGCCCCGCTCAATAATGCAACTCGCGCCGCCAAGCCCGGAATGGGCCTGCGGCGCGACAAGACGGTACTGAGGAAAATAACGCGTCAGGACATCGTCACGCGTGTGATTATTGTTGCGTAACGGCACCTTTACCTGACCAGATAATCTCGCCTGTCTGAACCAGCATCAACTGCATCTGCAGCGCCGGGGTATTCACATTGCCGGTGGCGTTAGAGTAAAGCACATACTGCGCGCCAACGTTACGGGCAATACCGATCGCTTTGCTGCGAGAGCCGAGGCTATCCTGTGGCGACAAGCCCAGCTGTTGTTTAGCCACCGCCAGCTGCTGCGCAGAAACCAGCGTAAATTTACCGTTATTTGCCAGCGCATTACGCAGGGTTTCCGTTGCTTCACCCGCATTCAGCGAACCGTTTGTGCGGTTATTTACGCTATCCACCAGCAACACGCTGCCCGGCGTAACACCTTGTGCCTGTAGCATTTTACCCACCATCGGTTGCATTGCGCCGTTCCAGTCATAGTGGCGCACGCGCGGCGTGGGTTGCGCCGTTTCATCCTGATGCTCAATCGGACCAGGCTGCGCCGGAATGGCTGGAACAGAGGGCACCGTTGGCACAGGTTGTGTCGGCTGTGTCGGTTGTTCCGTCCCCGGTTTCGCCTCTTCCACCGGAGCAGGCTGTTCCGTTCGCGTCACACACCCTGCAAGGAAGAGTGCAAACGCACTCAGGAGCGCATAACGGCTCATATTTTTAATCAAGATTCACTCCTTACAGATAAAGATAAAGTCTTACCTTATGAGCACCCAGGAAGTTGGCACTGCCATAGAGCGTGACCGACGATCTTGCCGGTATCGTTACGCTGCGCGGCGCTTCAAGCGGGTGCATTTCAAGACCTCTTACGTCGTACCAGTAGAAACGGTAATGTAGCGTAACGGGCTCATGTCTTTCGTTATAGAGCGTAGAGGAGGCAGAAGGCTGGATTTCGCCGATCGTCAGCGAAGGTTGCTCTGCCGTGATGCCAGCCGCAAGCACGGAGGACTCCATCACCAGCGTCTGTTCATCGCTGACCGGGATCGCAGGACGCGTACTGCACCCCACCATCACCAGCGTCATCATCAACGCCGCAATACGCCCTCTTAACATGTCAAAGACCTTTATGTGCAAGCATCGGTCCCAGCGGACGCCCGCCCAGCAGATGCATATGAATATGGTAAACTTCCTGACCGCCATGACGGTTGCAGTTCATGATCAGACGATAACCGTCTTCAGCAATGCCTTCCTGCTCAGCGATTTTCGCTGCCACCGTAAGCATACGGCCTAATGCCACTTCATGCTCGGTTTTCACATCATTTACGGTAGGAATCAGAATATTGGGAATGATAAGGATGTGCGTCGGTGCCTGCGGTGAAATGTCCCGGAAAGCCGTCACCAGCTCATCCTGATAGACGATATCCGACGGAATTTCGCGGCGGATAATTTTACTGAAAATGGTTTCTTCAGCCATGGCCTTTTCCTTTTATGTTTAATCTGGCGTGGTGCGTTCGCGACTAGCACACATCGTCTGTATTGCTGTGTGACGCAATTCAAGAGTATGAGCGACTTTCTCCTGTCCTTTCAACCTTCTCCCGCGATTTCTTTCCTGTTTGTACACCGGCTGGCTGGAGAGTAACCACCGACACATGCTTACACACTGAAACCTTATTTCAAAACCGTCTGAAACATCTGTTTACAGCGCTAATCACAATGCGTATATTTCGCATTTGCATTTACATGCGCATTTTTAACATAGAAAACGACCTCAGCCCGTGCTAGCGGGACTGACGCACACAACTTTCACCATTCATTAAGGGTTTGATGATGTCTTTCATTAATCATACCAGGGATGGGCAACGTCAGCCTGTCGCAACACCTTCGTTGCTGGCAGCCTGCATTGCTATGGCATTGACGCCTACTATAAGTTTTGCCGCTTCTGAGACAGAAGATACTGTCGTTGTTGATGGCGGTTTTGATAACGCGCAGGACCCAACAACCAGCCAGGATCAGGACTACAGCGTCAAAACCACCACCACCGGCACCAAATTGCTGCTCGTACCGCGCGATATTCCGCAGTCCGTCAGCGTGATTAGCCAACAGCGTATGCAGGACCAGGAGCTGAACACCATCGGGCAGGTTCTGGATAACACAACTGGCGTCAGCGCCTCCCGCATTGATACCAGCCGTACTAACTTTTACGCACGTGGTTTCTTCATAAGCAACTTTGCCTATGAAGATATGCCAACATTCCTCGATAACCGCTGGAACTTTGGCGATACCGCGGGTGATACGGCAATCTACGATAAAATCGAAGTAGTACGTGGCGCAGCGGGATTGATGAGCGGTACAGGTAACCCTTCCGCTTATGTCAACATGGTGCGTAAACATGCCGACAGTAAAGCGTTTAAGGGATCGGTATCCGCCACCTATGGTAGCTGGGACAAACAGCGCTACGTGCTGGATCTGCAGGCTCCGCTGACTGAATCAGGCAATGTGCGTGGCCGCGTCATCACGGGTTATCAGGATAATGATTCCTGGGTTGAGCGTAACCACTATCGCAAGAAGTTTATTTATGGTGTGGTTGATGCCGACCTGACTGACTCGACTACGCTCTCCGTGGGTTATGACTACCAGGAAAGTGAAGAAGATAGCCCAACCTGGGGCGGCTTCCCTTCCCTGTTTAGCGATGGCAGCAAGACACATTTCCGTCGCGGCTTTAACACCGCAGCCGACTGGACGTATTCCAATAAGGACTCAACGAAAGTCTTTGCCAACCTGACTCAACGTTTTGATAACGGCTGGGAAGCGAAGATTAACGCCATGCATGCTGAAACGAACTTCGACAGCAAGCTGATGTACATTGATGGTTACCCGGACAAAACGACCGGCTTGTACGATGCCTCCCTCTATCAGGGCGCATGGGGCGGCTGGAACCGCGGTGAGCGTAAACAGGACTCGGTGGATGCATTCGTTCGTGGTGGATACGATCTGCTGGGGCGTCAGCATGAGCTGATGCTGGGCGGTAGCTATAGTCGTCAGCGTAATAACTATGACAACTCTTATCCGGTCAATGACAATTACGGTCTGATGGATGTGGGCAGCATCTACGATTATAACGGTAAACTGGCCGATCCCGCCTGGTCTGATTTTGCGCTTTACCAGCGTGACGTGATTCGTCAGAAATCAGTGTATGCCGCCACGCGCCTTTCCCTGGCCGACCCGCTTCACCTGATCCTGGGCGCACGTTATACCGAGTGGAGCGCCAAGTACAATCTGGAGCGTAAGCCGGACGAGATCCGCAACGCGAAGTTTGATGACGTTACCCCTTACGCCGGGCTGATTTACGATATTGACGATACGTGGTCGGTCTACACGAGCTATACCTCTATCTTCCAGCCTTCCGGCCAGCGCGATATCAACAGCAAGTTTATCGATCCAACGACCGGGAAAAGCTATGAAGCTGGCGTGAAAGGTGACTGGTTCAACACCCGACTGACCGCCTCCCTCTCCGTCTTCCGCATCGAACAGGACAATGTTGCGGTGAATACCGGCGTCACCATCCCTGGCTCCGGCGGACAAAGCGCATATAAATCGATAGATGGTACGGTGAGCAAAGGCGTAGAGTTTGAGCTGAACGGCGCATTGACCGACAACTGGCAGTTGACCTTCGGCGGCAGCCGCTACATTGCGGAAGATGAAGACGGCAATGCGGTTAACCCGCAGCAGCCTCGCACGACGCTTAAGCTGTTCACCCGTTACCAGCTTCCAATGCTGCCTGAGCTGACGGTTGGCGGTGGTGCCCGCTGGCAGAATAAAACCTGGTATGACTTCGAAACGCCGGGTCCCAATGGCGTTAAGAAGATCACTCAGGATGGTTATACCGTCGTGGATCTGTTTACCCGCTACCAGGTCACCAAAAACTTTGCGATACAGGGCAACCTGAACAACGTCTTCGACAAAGAATATTATGACTATCTGGGAACCTACGGCGTCTATGGGGCACCGCGTAACTTCTCCGTAAGCGGAAGCTACAGTTTCTAAGTTATCAGCAACGACAAAGGGAGCCTGCAGGCTCCCTTTTTTATATGAAGATTAACACCCGTAAAAAAGGCAGCCATTCGGCTGCCTTAGTCTCCCCAGGTCACAACTTAGTTGTTGCGGATGTACTCATCCATTTCTGTTTTCAGGTTATCGGATTTCGTACCGAAGATAGCCTGAACACCAGAACCTGCAACAACAACGCCCGCTGCACCCAGTTTTTTCAGGCCAGGCTGGTCAACTTTTGCCACGTCAGCAACGCTCACACGCAGACGAGTGATACACGCGTCCAGGTTAGTGATGTTTTCTTTACCGCCGAACGCTGCAACCAGAGCCGGAGCCATTTCGCTGGTCGCGCCAGCTTTAGTGTCTTCAGACGCATCTTCACGGCCTGGGGTTTTCAGGTCCAGTGCTTTAATCAGCACGCGGAAGATGGTGTAGTACACAACGGCGTAGCACGCACCCACGATTGGGAACAGCCACAGTTTGCTGCTGTTACCGGACAGAACGATAAAGTCGATCAGACCGTGAGAGAAGGACGTACCGTCACGCATACCCAGCAGGATACAGATTGGGAACGCCAGACCCGCCAGAATCGCGTGAATGATGTACAGAATCGGCGCAACGAACATGAAGGAGAACTCGATCGGCTCGGTGATACCGGTCAGGAACGAGGTCAACGCTGCGGAGATCATGATACCGCCCACTTTTGCACGGTTCTCTGGTTTAGCAGAGTGCCAGATTGCAATTGCCGCGGCTGGCAGGCCGTACATTTTGAACAGGAAGCCACCAGACAGTTTACCTGCAGTTGGGTCGCCCGCCATGTAACGTGGGATATCACCGTGGAATACCTGACCTGCTGCGTTGGTGAATTCACCAATCTGCATCTGGAATGGAACGTTCCAGATGTGGTGCAGACCAAATGGCACCAGGCAACGCTCGATGAAGCCGTAGATACCAAACGCCACAACCGGGTTCTGGTAAGCAGCCCACTGAGAGAAGGTCTGGATAGCGGAACCGATTGGTGGCCAGATGAAGG
Organism: Enterobacter oligotrophicus; assembly: GCF_009176645.1. Classification (NCBI taxonomy): domain Bacteria; kingdom Pseudomonadati; phylum Pseudomonadota; class Gammaproteobacteria; order Enterobacterales; family Enterobacteriaceae; genus Enterobacter; species Enterobacter oligotrophicus. The sequence goes on along the minus strand of NZ_AP019007.1, from coordinate 4,276,715 downwards.
ACAGGATCACGCCAGTGAAAATCGCGGCCAGACCAGAGATGATCGGAACGAAACGCTTGCCCGCGAAGAAGCCCAGATACTCAGGCAGCTTGATGCGATAGAAGCGGTTGAACATATACGCTGCAATCGCACCGGAGATGATACCGCCGAGAACACCGGTATCAGCCAGGTGTTTCGCTGCGATCTCTTCAGCAGGTAAATGCAGAACCAGCGGCGCAACCACAGCCATGGTTTTCACCATGATGCCGTAAGCGACAACGGCGGCCAGAGCGGATACACCGTCGTTATTGGTAAAGCCCAGAGCAACACCGATCGCGAAGATCAGCGGCATGTTAGCAAAAACAGAACCGCCTGCTTCGGCCATCACATGGGAAACTACGGCTGGCAGCCAGCTGAAGTTAGCAGAACCGACACCCAGCAGGATACCTGCGATAGGCAGTACGGATACTGGCAGCATCAGCGATTTACCGACCTTTTGCAGGTTAGCAAATGCATTCTTAAACATAATTGAGAGTGCTCCTGAGTATTTGTGCTTTTTTTTACGCTTTTCACGCATTGGCACGGGGGGAGTACCGTGCCGTGGACAGGACATCTAAGCGCCCTTTATTTATTACACAGAGTAAAATAAATCCCTCTGAGTTTGTTTGACGGCTATCACGTTTCAGCTTAAGACGGCCAAAAAACTTTCAGTTATTTACAAAAATCATGTCTGGATGTGTCTAAAAACACCATCACCGCCCCAAATGAGGCGGTGAACTTTACTCGCTTTGTTTATTAATTACGAGCCTAAAAAAAACAGGTGTATCAGACAGATTGCAGGCGGGCGGGGTCAATGTGAAACAGGCTGGCGAAGTTTTCCGTCGTGGCGCGGGCAAGCTCATCAATGCTAACGCCCTTCAGGACAGCCATATATTCAGCCACATCTCTCGTCATGGCTGGCTGATTTTCTTTACCGCGGTGCGGCACCGGAGCCAGATACGGAGAGTCTGTTTCCACCAGAATGCGATCGAGCGGGACATAACGTGCAGCATCACGCAGTTGTTCAGCGTTACGGAATGTCACGATCCCCGAAAACGAGATATAAAACCCTAAATCAAGCAGCTTACCCGCCGTTTCTCTGTCTTCTGTGAAACAGTGTAGTACGCCCCCGCAATCCGTCACCTTTTCTTCCCGGAGGATATCAAGGGTGTCGGCACGCGCATCACGGGTATGCACGATGACAGGTTTGTTCAGCTCGCGGCCAATGCGGATATGGTTGCGGAAGGATTCCTGCTGACGCGGTTTAGTTTCCGGCGTGTAAAAATAGTCCAGCCCGGTTTCACCCATCGCGACCACGCCCTCTTCTGCCGCCAGGCGACGTAAATCGTCTACGTTGTACTCTTCATCCTGATTCAGCGGATGCACGCCACAGGAGAAGACGACGTTATCACGCACGCCTACCAGCTCACGCATGGAACGATATCCGGGCAGCGTGGTAGCAACGGCAAGGCAAAATTTCACATCGCGGGCGGCAGCTTTTGCCAGCACGTCATCGACGTTTTTATGCAGGGATTGATAATCCAGGCCATCAAGATGGCAGTGTGAGTCGACTAAAAACATAATGTCTCTCTCAGAGATGGGAAACAGGCGGTATCACGCCTGGTTGCAGGTAATGTTCAATACGCAGTAACCGATCGGTCAGTAAAAGCTCGCGATTAAGACCGACCACTGTCAAAAGTTGTTCGCGACTGTGGCAGACATCATGAAGGATAGCGCGCAAAGCCGTTCCCGACAGGCGATTTGCCAGGGTATTCAGCAAAGGCCAGACGTCGAGGTTTGTCAGTAGCGTCGCTCCTTGCTGGAGTTTAAGCGCATCCAGAAGTAAGGCCGCCAGCCAGTGTAAGCGTTCGGCCGCCTGATCGCTGTTCAGCGCAGGCAGTAAACTCAGCCAGTCACGGCTGTCCAGGGCCGATTCAACCGCGCGACAGATCGTCTCGCGCTGTGCCCAGATGTCAGGTTGCAGCAATGCCAGCGCTGCTGCAGGTGCGCCGCTGCACAAGCGCAGAGCGGTCAACACCGCATCTTGTGACATTGTCACTTCTCGTTCAAGCCAGGCCAGCGCCCATGCTTCCTGGGGTACAGCAAGGTGGTGAAGCCGGCAACGGCTGCGCAATGTAGCCAGTAATCTTCCCGGTTCGCGGCATGACAGGAAGAACCAGGTTTTTTCCGGCGGTTCTTCAAGCGTTTTCAACAGTGCATTAGCTGCTGCTTCTGTCAGCAGTGCGGCATCTTTCAGCCAGACCACTTTTGCGCCGCCCAGACGCGCGTGCTCGTACAGTTTTTCACTGACCTCACGCACCGCATCAATGCCGAGCGTACTTTTGCCTTTCTCAGGCTCCAGCGTGTAATAGTCCGGATGCGTGCCCGCCTGCATCAGCTGGCAGCCGCGGCATTTGCCACAGCTTTTGTGCCCTTCCGGCTGCTGGCACATCAAAAAACGGGTGATGGCGTAGATCAACGCCTCATCGCCCATTCCCGGCAATGCCTGAATCAGTAACGCATGATGCCCCCGCCCCGCCTGATAGCTGTTGATCAGCTGTTCAAAGTGCGGGCGCAACCATGGATACCATTTCATGCCTGCTGCTCCTGTAACCACTGTGTGACCGTTGCCTGAATGTCACGCGTAACATCGTCCAGAGATTGCGTCGCATCAATGGTGCGAATCGAACGATCCTGTCCCGCCAGTTCAAGATAGCGCGCGCGGGTGCGATTAAAGAAATCGAAGGATTCCTGCTCGATGCGGTCCAGCTCTCCGCGCGCGCGGGCGCGCTTCAACCCCACTTCCGGCGTCACGTCGAGATAAAGCGTCAGGTCTGGACGGAAATCGCCCAGCACTGCGTCGCGCAATGTCGCGAGCATCGTCTGGTCAATACCACGACCACCGCCCTGATACGCCTGCGTCGACAGGTCGTGACGGTCGCCAATCACCCATTTGCCTTCCGCCAGCGCAGGCTTGATGACCGTCTCCACCAGTTGTACACGCGCCGCGTAGAACATCAGCACCTCGGCTTTGTCAGTAATCACCTCGTCGCCAACGGATTTGATATCCAGCACCAGGCTGCGCAGTTTTTCAGCCAGCTGCGTGCCACCCGGCTCTCGGGTGAAAACCATCTCCGCGACACCCAGCGATTTCAGCGTATCAACCACCACATTGCGGGCCGTGGTTTTACCCGCCCCTTCGAGTCCCTCAATGACAATGTATTTACTGCGCATTTTTTTCCTTAAGTGCCTTCAGATAGTCCTGAACAGAACGATTATGGCTGGCAAGGTTGGTGTTAAAGGTATGCCCCCCTTTTCCGTCAGCCACAAAATAGAGATACGGTGTTTTTGCCGGGTGTGCAGCGGCTCGCAATGAGGCTTCACCTGGCGTCGCAATCGGACCTGGCGGCAGGCCGTTAATCACGTAGGTATTATACGCCGTTGGCGTCTCCAGATCTTTTCTGGAAATTTTGCCGCTATAACGCTCGCCCATCCCGTAGATCACCGTTGGGTCGGTTTGCAGACGCATGCCAATGCGCAGGCGGTTGATAAACACGGAGGCAACCTGGTCACGCTCGGCGGCAACCGCCGTCTCTTTTTCGATGATGGAGGCCATCGTGACAAACTGGTTTTGATCTTTATACGGCAAGCCATCTGCCCGACCTTCCCACGCTGACGCTACCGCTGCGACCATTTTTTTATGCGCACGCTTGAGAATCGCCACATCCGTGGTGCCTGCCGTGTACATCCAGGTATCAGGCCAGAACCAGCCCTCCACCCACTCAGGATGTTCAAATTTCAGTACCTCGGCCACCGTCTCGTAGCGATCATCTTTTAGCGTGTGTTTGATATAAGGCGCATCACGCAACTGTTTGAGGTAATCGCTCAGGCGCATACCTTCAACAAAACGCAGCGGGAACTGAGCCTCTTTACCGCTCTCCAGCAGTTGCAGCATTTCTCTGACGGTCATGCCAGGCGTAAAGCGATAGGTTCCGGCCTTAAAGTGCGACAAATCAGGCTCAATACGCAGCAACCATTGGAATACCCGCGGGCGGTTAATAATCTTGTCACCATAAAGCTGTTCGCCAAGCGCCTGACGCCCGGTGCCTGCTTTAAGGGTAAAAATCGTCTCGTCTTTAATCAGGATCTTACTGTCCGCCAGTTGGCGAACCTTCCACACTCCCGCTCCGCCAGCGATACCCAGCACAACAATAAGGAGGAGGACAAAGCGCAACATTTTCTTCATGACTATCTGGTTTGCTCACATAACGGGGCTAAAAACTGAAACAGTTCGCGGGATGACCAGCACAGGCGATCATAAGCGCGAACGGGCACCACGGGCATCAGCGCATTGCAAATAACAACTTCATCCGCTGACAGGAGCGCCTCTTCCCTTGCGCTCACTTCGACAACGTGAAAGCCAGAGTGTGCCAGCTGTTGCAAACAAAATTGACGCATAATGCCGTTTACACCGGCCTGTTTCAGCGAAGGCGTGAAGACATCATGTCCTTTACGCCAGAGTAAATTAGCCGCACAGCATTCCGTAATGAACCCTTCGCTGTCAAGGACCAGTGCCTCGTCAGCGTCCGTCTGCTCAAGATGAGTACGAATAAGCACCTGTTCAAGCCGGTTGAGGTGTTTTAATCCTGCAAGCATCGGATTTCTTCCCAGGCGTACCGGGCTTAACGCCAGCGTAATGCCATCATGTCGCCAGCGGGCATAGTGGGCCGGGTAATCAGAAACAGAGAGAATTCTCGTCGGATGTTGGCAACTGGCACTGCTGTAGCCCCGGCCACCGCTCCCGCGACTGATAATCACTTTTAACACACCGCTGACTTTAGTTGACGCAAGCTGGCGCATTTCACGCTGAAGCGTCTCCCACTGAATGAAGGGGATCAGCAATTTTTCGCAGGTATGTTGCAGACGCAGGATATGGGCATCTGGCAGGCATACCTCTCCGTTGAGGATGCGGGCCGTTGTGAAGCAGCCATCGCCAAACTGAATCGCCCTGTCGCTTGCAGGCAGAAAATCGTGCTCAAGGCCATTGATTAAAAACATGATGTCTCCCGATGCGTGGGGGTTCAGTCTGGCAGGATGTCTTTGACCGGACAAGGGGATTACGCTTAATAAAAAAGGCCCGACATGCGGACCTTTTTTAATCGCTATCGTGCAGTCAGGCTCAGACCTTTTTGAAGATCAGAGAGCCGTTCGTGCCACCGAAGCCGAAGGAGTTACACAGGGTGTACTCCATACCGCTAACCTGGCGTGCTTCGTGTGGAACGAAGTCCAGATCGCAACCTTCATCCGGGTTATCCAGGTTGATGGTTGGCGGAACAGCCTGATCGCGCAGCGCAAGGATGGAGTAGATAGACTCTACCGCACCCGCCGCACCCAACAGGTGACCGGTCATGGATTTCGTCGAGCTCACCATTACGCGGCTGGCAGATTCACCGAAGATAGACTTAACAGCCTGCGCTTCTGCTTTATCGCCTGCCGGAGTAGACGTACCGTGCGCATTGACGTAGCCAATCTGAGCGGGTGTGATACCCGCATCGCGAATGGCATTCGCCATTGCCAGCGCAGCACCCGCACCGTTTTCCGGTGGTGACGTCATGTGGTAAGCATCGCTACTCATACCGAAACCAACGATTTCAGCATAAATTTTCGCACCGCGTTTTTTAGCGTGTTCGTACTCTTCCAGTACGATCATGCCCGCACCATCGCCCAGCACAAAACCATCACGGTCTTTATCCCACGGACGGCTCGCCGCCTGAGGGTTATCGTTGCGGGTAGAGAGCGCACGCGCTGCACCGAAGCCACCGACACCCAGTGGGGTACTGGCTTTTTCGGCACCGCCCGCCACCATAGCATCTGCATCGCCGTATGCGATCATACGCGCGGCCTGGCCGATGTTATGTACGCCAGACGTACAGGCTGTTGCGATGGAAATGCTTGGACCACGCAGGCCATACATGATGGTCAGGTGACCCGCCACCATGTTAACAATCGTGGACGGAACAAAGAACGGGCTGATCTTACGCGGGCCGCCATTCATCAGCGATGTATGGTTTTCCTCGATCAGACCAAGACCGCCAATCCCGGAGCCGATAGCAGCGCCGATACGGGTTGCGTTCTCTTCCGTAATTTCAAGGCCAGAATCCTGCATGGCCTGAACGCCAGCGACAATTCCATATTGAATGAAGGCATCCATCTTGCGCTGTTCTTTGCGCGAGATGATCTCTTCACAGTTAAAATCCTTTACTAAGCCAGCAAATTTCGTTGCATAGGCGCTAGTATCGAAATGGTCGATTAGGCTGATGCCGCTCTGACCGGCAAGGAGAGCTTTCCAGGTGGACTCTACGGTATTGCCGACAGGAGACAACATGCCAAGTCCGGTCACAACTACACGACGCTTAGACACGTTTGTCCTCCAGGGAGGGATAAAAAAAGATATTCGTGGGACTAAAAAAGATAAAACTCAGGCGGTCGAATGACCGCCTGGAGATGTTCACTTACGCCTGGTGACCGTTGATGTAATCAATGGCAGCCTGAACGGTGGTGATTTTCTCAGCTTCTTCGTCCGGAATCTCAGTATCAAACTCTTCTTCCAGAGCCATTACCAGCTCAACGGTGTCAAGAGAATCTGCGCCCAGGTCTTCAACGAAGGAAGCGGAGTTCACAACTTCTTCCTGCTTAACGCCCAGCTGTTCGCCGATAATTTTCTTAACGCGTTCTTCGATAGTGCTCATACTCTTAAATTTCCTATCAAAACTCGCTTTCGCGATGGTTTTCGTAGTGTATAAAATGTTGAAAAATTTGCAACTAAATCCCGGCAGGTCTTACCACGATTTTACGTTATTTTGAGGCCAACCCCTACAATAACGCAAATATTTTTCATCGTGGTTAAACCATGTACATCCCGCCGTTGACGTGGAGGGTCTCACCAGTGATGTAACCCGCTTCGTCAGAGGCTAAAAATGCAACCGCGCTGGCGATTTCTTTAGGGTCACCAAGACGACCCGCCGGAACTGCCGCCAGCGTACCCGCACGCTGATCTTCAGTCAGCGCACGCGTCATGTCCGTTTCAATAAAGCCCGGAGCAACAACGTTTACAGTAATCCCGCGGGACGCGACTTCACGCGCCAGCGATTTACTGAAACCAATCAGACCTGCTTTCGCCGCAGCGTAGTTAGCCTGACCAGCATTTCCCATGGTACCAACCACAGAACCAACAGTGATAATGCGACCATGACGCTTCTTCATCATAGCGCGCATTACCGCTTTTGACAGACGGAATACAGATGACAGGTTGGTTTCGATAATATCGTTCCACTCATCATCTTTCATTCGCATCAGCAGGTTGTCGCGAGTGATCCCGGCATTATTGACCAGAATATCCACTTCGCCAAACTCTGCGCGAATATTTTCCAGAACAGATTCGATAGATGCAGGTTCGGTCACATTCAGTACCAGACCTTTGCCGTTCGCACCCAGATACTCGCTGATGGCCTGAGCGCCCTTCTCGCTGGTTGCAGTACCGATCACTTTCGCGCCGCGCGCAACCAGTGTTTCAGCAATTGCACGCCCGATACCACGGCTTGCGCCGGTGACCAGTGCGATTTTTCCTTCAAAACTCATGGTATTCCTCTTTTATTGCGAGAGTGCCGCTGACAGTGCTTCCGGCTCGTTAATTGCCGAAGCCGTCAGGGTGTCAACAATACGTTTTGTCAGACCGGTGAGGACCTTACCAGGGCCGACTTCATACAGATGCTCAACGCCCTGTGAGGCCATAAACTCAACGGTTTTGGTCCACTGTACCGGGCTGTAGAGCTGGCGAACCAGTGCATTACGGATAGCCTCTGGCGCAGTTTCGCATTTCACATCGACGTTATTCACAACGGAAATCGTCGGTGCGTTGAAGGTGATTTTTTCCAGTTCAACCGCCAGTTTATCAGCAGCGGGCTTCATCAGCGCACAGTGCGAAGGTACGCTCACTGGCAGCGGCAGAGCACGTTTCGCACCCGCGGCTTTACAGGCAGCCCCCGCACGTTCAACCGCTTCTTTGTGACCGGCGATAACCACCTGGCCTGGCGAGTTGAAGTTCACCGGAGAGACGACCTGACCTTCGGCGGATTCTTCACACGCTTTTGCAATAGCGGCATCATCAAGGCCGATAATGGCAGACATACCACCCGTTCCTTCCGGCACCGCTTCCTGCATGAATTTACCGCGCAGCTCAACCAGACGTACCGCGTCCGCAAACGCGATCACGCCTGCACATACCAGCGCAGAGTATTCACCCAGACTATGGCCCGCGAGCAACGCTGGCGCTTTGCCGCCCTGCTGCTGCCAGACACGCCACAGCGCAACGGAGGCGGTCAGCAACGCTGGCTGAGTCTGCCAGGTTTTGTTCAGCTCTTCGGCCGGGCCCTGCTGAGCCAACGCCCACAGATCATAACCCAGCGCGTCGGACGCTTCACGGAAAGTCTCTTCGATTACCGGATAATTTGCTGCCATTTCAGACAACATCCCAACGGTTTGAGATCCCTGACCGGGAAACACAAAAGCAAATTGCGTCATCTTTTAGTCCTTATACTAGAAACGAACCAGCGCGGAACCCCAGGTGAAACCACCACCGAAGGCTTCAAGCAAGACCAGTTGGCCCCGTTTGATTCGTCCATCGCGTACCGCTTCATCAAATGCGCACGGTACAGACGCCGCAGAGGTGTTGCCGTGACGATCGAGGGTCACAACAACGTTGTCCATTGACATGCCCAGTTTTTTAGCCGTCGCGCTGATGATGCGCAGGTTCGCCTGATGCGGCACCAGCCAGTCGAGCGCGGTGCGTTCAAGGTTATTCGCTTCCAGCGTTTCGTCAACGATGTGCGCCAGCTCGGTCACGGCCACTTTGAACACTTCGTTACCTGCCATTGTCAGGTAAATTGAGCTGTCCGGATTAACGCGATCGGCGTTCGGCAGCGTTAACAGTTCGCCATAGCGACCGTCAGCATGCAGATGCGTGGAGATGATACCCGGCTCTTCGGACTGCCCCAGCAGTACCGCACCCGCGCCATCACCAAAAATAATGATCGTACCGCGATCGGTTGGATCACAGGTACGTGCCAGCACGTCGGCACCAATGACCAGTGCATACTTCACGGAACCGGATTTAACATACTGATCGGCAATGCTCAGCGCGTAGGTAAAACCTGCGCAGGCAGCGGCAACGTCAAACGCCGGGCAGCCTTTAATACCCAGCATGTTTTGCACCTGGCACGCCGCGCTTGGAAACGCATGCGTGGCAGACGTCGTGGCGACCACGATCAAACCAATCTCTTCTTTATCGATCCCAGCCATCTCAAGCGCGCGCTGTGCGGCTTCGTAACCCATGGTGGAAACCGTTTCGTCTGGCGCGGCGATACGACGTTCACGGATACCTGTGCGCGTGACAATCCACTCGTCAGACGTATCTACCATTTTTTCCAGATCGGCGTTGGTTCGCACCTGTTTTGGCAGATAGCTGCCGGTACCAATAATCTTCGTATACATGTACGCTCAGTCACTTTTAGCTAATACAGATTCCAGGCGAGCGGCAATCCGCTGAGGGACTTGTCGCTGCACCGCCTGCACTGCCTGTTCAATCGCGACGGAAAATGCTCGCTGATTGGCAGCACCGTGACTCTTAATCACAATGCCGCGCAATCCTAACAGACAGGCGCCATTATACTGGTCGGGGTTGAGGTGACTGAATCGCCGCGTCAGGCTTTTTTGTAACCAACGCTTTAATAAAATCAGCCACCAGGACCTTTTTTTCCCCTCTCCCTGCGATTTCAGCAGAGAAAGAAACATTCTCACCACCCCTTCCATGGTCTTCAACGTTACGTTTCCGGTGAAGCCATCGCAGACCAGGACATCCGTTTTGCCCGTCAGCAACTCATTAGCTTCGAGATAACCAATATAGTTGATGGAGGGCACCTGTTTGAGTATTTCCGCAGCATCGCGAATACTGTCCAGGCCTTTCGTCTCTTCTTCACCAATATTCAGTAATGCAACGCGGGGGGAGTTGATCCCGACCACTTCTTCTGCCAGCACCGACCCCATAACGGCAAACTGAGCCAGCATTGTACTATCACAATCAACGTTAGCACCCAAATCGAGCACCACCGTTTTGCCCTTTTGTTGATGCGGTAATACCGTCACCAGCGCCGGACGCTCAATACCCTCAATGGGCCTGAGCAGTAATTTCGACAGCCCCATCAGCGCGCCGGTATTCCCCGCACTGACGCAAGCCTGCGCTCGCCCTTCTTTCACCAGCTCCAGCGCGATGCGCATAGAGCTGCCGCGGCTATTGCGAATAGCCTGCGAGGGGCGCGCATCACTGGCAATAACTGACTGCGCAGGAATAATCTGCAGACGTGAACGTTGTTCGAAGTCAGCTTTTGCAAGTAATGGCGTGATTGTGTCGGGATTGCCGACTAAAAGAAGTGTGAGTTGCGAATTAGAATCCAGTGCCTGCAATGCTGCAGGCACTGTCACGGAAGGGCCAAAATCTCCCCCCATGACATCTAACGCCAGGGTTAGACGTGTCAAGGTATCGTCGCAGCCTGGTTCGGTAAATTCCCCGTTTGCACGGGGAGTTCCTCACTAAGCCTAATCACGCTGACGCGTGATTACTTAGTGATAACCTTGCGGCCGCGGTAGAAACCGTCAGCAGTGATGTGGTGACGCAGGTGTTTCTCACCAGAAGTCTTGTCTACAGACAGGCTGGTAACTGCAGTCAGCGCGTCATGGGAACGACGCATGCCACGTTTGGAACGGGTTGGTTTATTCTGTTGTACGGCCATGGACCTTACTCCTCAATTACTTACGCTTTAAGCTGGCTAATACGGCAAATGGGTTTGGTTTTTGCGCTTCATCAGGCAGTTCCCCAAAGACCATGTCCGCCTCGGACACTTCACAGTGTTCAGAATCATGCACCGGAACCACTGGCAAGGTGAGGATGATTTCATCTTCAACCAGCGCCAGCAGATCGATTTCACCGAATTCGTTAACCTCAATCGGCTCATACGCTTCCGGGAGTGCTTCAGCCTGTTCGTCAGAACGAACCGGACTGAAACAATACGTTGTGTGAACATGCTGTACAAACGGTTTCCCGCAACGCTGACACTCGAGCGTTACCGTCACCTTTGCATCACCGGTTAAAACGGCGAGGCGCTGGTTATCGATAGCGAACGACATGGAGCATTCGACATCACTGTCCACACTGACTACAGATTCGGCAATACGCTCTGCCTGATCGGAAGTATAGATACCTTCATAATCGAGGCGTTTTTGAGCCGTACGAACCGGATCAAGAGTCAGGGGTAATTTTACCTTTTGCATAGGGCGCGCATATTAACTTTGTAACGTCATAGAGTCAAAGAAAAAGGCAACCTGGGCTGCCTTTTGCCAATTATTCGCACACATTGCGGCCTGTAGTTTAAAATGGCTGGCATCGATACGCTATATCTGGTGATAAAAATATGCCAAATCTCGTTCTTGCTTCCACATCACCCTACCGCCGAATGCTGCTGGAAAAACTCGGGATTCCGTTTGAATGTGCCGCGCCAGAGATTGATGAAACGCCGCATCCGGGCGAATCCCCTCGTCATCTGGTCACCCGTCTCGCACAAGAGAAGGCACAGGCGCTTGCCGCCCGCTATCCCGCTCATTTGATTATAGGCTCCGATCAGGTTTGCGTGCTGGACGGTGAAATCACCGGCAAGCCCCATACCGAAGAGAACGCCTGCCAGCAGTTGATGCGAGCACGTGGCACTATCGTGACCTTTTATACGGGTCTTGCGCTCTACAACTCCGCCTCAGGCCATCTGCAAACGGAATGTGAACCCTTCGACGTGCACTTTCGTCACCTCAGCGATCAGGAGATTACCGACTACGTGCGTCGGGAACGTCCGCTGAACTGTGCGGGGAGCTTTAAAAGTGAAGGACTGGGGATTGCGTTGTTCGACAAGCTGGACGGCCGTGACCCAAATACGCTGGTTGGATTGCCGCTGATTGCGCTGTGCCAGATGTTAAGGCGAGAAGAGTGTAATCCGCTGACTATGTGACCTTCGCCGGGTGGCGCTGCGCTGACCCGGCCTACAAAACCGTAGGCCCGTGCAAGCGCAGCGCCGCCGGGCAAAATCAGCCGCGCAGGACCTTAAGACAGCGTTTCAACTGTTCATCCAGCGGCGCTTCAATACGGATGATTTCACCGGTATTAGGATGGGTAAACTTCAGCGCGGCCGCATGTAGGAACAGACGCGACAGCCCCGTCCCCGCCAGCTGCTTATCAAACTCGCGGTCGCCGTAGCGGTCATCAAACGCAATGGGATGGCCCGCAAACTGCGTATGCACGCGGATCTGGTGAGTACGGCCCGTCACCGGGCTACAGCGCACCAGCGTAGCAAACTCATACCGCTCTTCTACTTTAAAGCGCGTCTCAGACGGTTTACCTTCCTGATTCACACGCACGATGCGCTCGCCGCTCTGCAAAATATTTTTCAGCAGCGGTGCCTGCACCACCTTAACGTGGGATTGCCACTGACCGCGAACCAGCGCCAGATAATCCTTCTGCATCCCTTTTTCACGCAGTTGCTCATGGAGCGAACGCAGCGCAGAACGTTTTTTCGCCACCAGCAGCACGCCGGAGGTGTCCCGGTCCAGACGATGCACCAGCTCCAGGAAACGGGCTTCCGGGCGCAGCGCGCGCAGTCCTTCAATCACGCCGAAGCTCAGCCCACTGCCGCCGTGTACGGCTGTGCCGGACGGTTTGTTCAGTACCAGAATGTGGTCGTCCTCATAAAGGATAACATCACTCAGCGCAGCCACTTTTTGCAGCTTAGGCGAAACCACTTCTTCTTCACGTTCAGCCACGCGCACCGGCGGGATACGCACTTCATCACCAGCTTCGAGCTTGTACTCGGGCTTCACGCGTTTTTTGTTCACCCGCACCTCGCCCTTACGCAAGATGCGATAAATCATACTTTTTGGCACGCCTTTCAGTTGGGTGCGCAAAAAGTTATCGATGCGTTGCCCCGCTTCATCATCCGCGATGGCAACCATTTTTACGGCTGGAGTCTCTGTTTTCATGGTTGGCGATTCTAAATATCGTCAGGCATTAGCGCCACTCATTTTTCTATGCTTATATTTACTTTTATCCGGCCTGCTCCTTCTTTTGCGCAATCGATTTGGTGGTTATTAAACCAATCGTCGCGTTGAAGTGAAGAAACTGTGAGTAACCGGGTGATAATTGGTAAAAGTCATCTTGCTATAACCCGGCGAGCAGTGGAATAATGAGGCTGTTTTCCGCGTTAAATCCGGGTTTTGTAAGGATATCGACGGAATGACCAATTTTGTCTGACCGATCATCCACGCAGCAATGGCGTAAGACGTATTGATCTTTCAGGCAGTTAGCGGGCTGCGGGTTGCAGTACTTCCCGGTATAAGGATTGTTCTCTGGAGAGTTTTCCCAGGCAATTCCCCTGATAATTGCGCTGTGTTTCCGTATGAAATACAGGCAACCGACACTCTGCGCCTCTTAAGCGAGCGACAACCGTGAGGTTGGCGACGTGAACAGACACGAGGCCATCGGTTCATACCCCGGAAAGCGTCACCTTGCCCGCAGCTTTGTCGTCAATGTAAGAATAATGAGTAAGTTACGATGAAAAGAATGTTAATCAACGCAACTCAGCAAGAAGAGTTGCGTGTCGCCCTTGTGGATGGGCAGCGCCTGTACGATCTGGATATCGAAAGTCCTGGACACGAACAGAAAAAAGCGAACATTTACAAAGGTAAGATCACCCGCATTGAACCAAGCCTTGAAGCTGCATTTGTCGATTACGGTGCTGAGCGTCACGGTTTCCTCCCTCTTAAAGAAATCGCCCGCGAATATTTCCCTGCAAACTACAACTCCCATGGCCGCCCAAACATTAAAGATGTTCTGCGTGAAGGTCAGGAAGTTATCGTCCAGATTGATAAAGAAGAGCGTGGCAACAAAGGTGCCGCACTGACCACCTTTATCAGCCTGGCGGGGAGCTATCTGGTTCTGATGCCAAACAACCCGCGTGCGGGTGGCATCTCTCGCCGTATCGAAGGTGATGACCGTACCGAGCTGAAAGAAGCGCTGGCGAGTCTTGAACTGCCGGATGGCATGGGGCTTATCGTTCGTACCGCAGGCGTGGGCAAATCTGCCGAAGCGCTGCAGTGGGATCTGAGCTTCCGTCTGAAGCACTGGGAAGCCATCCAGAAAGCGGCAGAAAGCCGCCCTGCTCCGTTCCTGATCCACCAGGAAAGCAACGTTATCGTGCGTGCCTTCCGTGACTACCTGCGTCAGGATATCGGCGAAATTCTGATTGATAACCCGAAAGTGCTTGAGCTGGCTCGCCAGCACATCGCTGCGCTGGGTCGTCCGGATTTCACCAGCAAAATCAAACTGTACACCGGTGAAATCCCGCTGTTCAGCCACTATCAGATTGAATCCCAGATCGAGTCCGCCTTCCAGCGTGAAGTGCGTCTGCCGTCCGGCGGTTCTATCGTTATCGATACGACCGAAGCGCTGACCGCTATCGACATCAACTCCGCACGTGCAACCCGCGGCGGTGATATCGAAGAGACAGCCTTCAATACCAACCTTGAAGCCGCTGATGAAATCGCCCGCCAGCTCCGCCTGCGCGACCTGGGTGGTCTGATTGTTATCGACTTCATCGATATGACGCCTGTTCGTCACCAGCGCGCGGTTGAAAACCGTCTGCGTGAAGCGGTGCGTCAGGATCGTGCGCGTATCCAGATTAGCCATATCTCGCGCTTTGGCCTGCTGGAGATGTCCCGTCAGCGTCTCAGCCCGTCACTGGGTGAGTCCAGCCATCACGTTTGCCCGCGCTGTTCCGGTACGGGTACAGTGCGTGACAACGAATCGCTGTCCCTCTCTATTCTGCGTCTGATTGAAGAAGAAGCGCTGAAAGAGAACACCAAAGAAGTTCACGCCATTGTTCCGGTGCCGATTGCCTCCTACCTGCTGAACGAAAAACGTGCCGCGGTAAGCGCCATTGAAGCACGTCAGGGTGGCGTTCGCTGCATCATCGTGCCAAACGATCAGATGGAAACCCCGCACTATCACGTTCTGCGTGTTCGTAAGGGTGAAGAGACCTCGACGCTCAGCTACCTGCTGCCGAAGCTGCATGAAGAAGAGATGGCGCTGCCATCAGATGAAGAACCTGCCGAGCGCAAACTGCCTGAGCAGCCTGCCTTAGCCACCTTCATTATGCCGGAAGCACCGCCGGAAACCGCGCTGGAAAAACCTGCCGCGAAACCTGCTGTGCAAAAACCTGCGCCAGCGGTAGCGAAAGCACAGCCGGAGCAACCAGGCCTTCTGAGCCGCCTCTTCGGTGCGCTGAAGAAAATGTTTGCAGGCGAAGAAGTTCAGCCGGAGCAACCGAAAGAAGCACCGAAAGAAGCGAAGCCTGAACGCCAGCAGGATCGTCGTAAACGTCAGAACAACCGCCGCGATCGTAACGAGCGCCGCGATAACCGTTCAGACAACAACGAAGGCCGCGAGCAGCGTGAAGAGAACCGTCGCAACCGTCGCGAGAAACAACAGCAGAACGTTGAAGACCGCGAAATTCGCCAGCAGGCAGCGGGTGACGAGCCTGAGAAAACCAAACAACGTGACGAGCAGCAGCCTCGCCGTGAGCGCAATCGTCGCCGTAACGACGATAAACGCCAGGCGCAGCAGGAAGTTAAAAACCTGAACCGCGAAGAGCCTGTGGAACAGCAAGAGGCTGAACAGGAAGAACGTACTCAGGTGATGCCACGCCGTAAACAGCGCCAGCTGTCGCAGAAAGTGCGTATTGGTGCACAGCAAACGGAAGAGACGGCCGTTGTCGCGACTGAAACGACCGAAAGCGCACCGGGCACGCAAGTGGCGAAAGTTGACCTGCCAGCCGTGGTTGAAAGCAACGTCGAGCAGGATGATAACGCTGAAAACCGTGATAATGCTGGTATGCCGCGTCGCTCCCGTCGTTCTCCGCGTCACCTGCGCGTCAGCGGCCAGCGCCGTCGTCGTTACCGTGACGAGCGTTACCCGACTCAGTCTCCGATGCCGTTAGCCGTGGCGTGCGCGTCACCAGAAATGGCCTCCGGTAAAGTGTGGCTCCGCTACCCGGTTGCTCGCCCGGAACAGATTGTTGAAGAACAACCTGTAACCGAAGAGGTGATTGCACCAGTGGCCGCGGTTGAAGAGGTCGTGCCTGAAGCAGCTACTGTGGTTGAACCGCAGGCTGTAGAAGCTGAAGCCCCGCACGCGGTTGAAGTGGAAACCACCCACCCGGAAGTGATTGCTGCGCCAGTTGATGCTGCACCACAGTTTATCGCCGAAGAAGACACCGTGGTGGCTGAAGAGGTTGCAGAAGAAGTTGAACCTGCAACTGCTGAAGAACCTGCTGAAGTCGTTATTGAAACTGTCGCTGAAGACGTGGTTCAGGAAGTAGAAATTGACGTTGAACCTGTTCGCGAAACCGTGGAAGTGGAAGCACAAGCACCAGAAGTGAAACCGGAGCCGGTTGCCACTGCTGCTGCCCCACACGTTGCCACTGCGCCGATGACGCGCGCACCTGCACCTGACTATGTGCCGGAAGCGCCACGCCATAGCGACTGGGTTCGTCCTGCATTCCATTTTGACGGTAAAGGTGCCGCAGGTGGTCACAGTGCAACGCACCAGGCTACTGCGCCAGCCACCCGTCCACAGTCTGTTGAGTAAATCTCATTAAGACGAAAAGCCGACCTTCGGGTCGGCTTTTTTATGGCGTCTGTTCAGGGGAAATCAGCTAAAAAAAATGCCCAATCCAGACGGATTGGGCAGTCAAAACATGCCCAGTTTCAAGACATGTTCTAAGAGGTCAAGACATTATTTGTTCAGCTGGAACAGAGACATACCCTGCATATCGCTGAACGCTTTATAAGAGGCCTGCAACGCTGCCTGCTGCATGGAATAAGAGGAAATCACAGAGTTCCAGTCCACATCCACGAGGTTGCTCATCTGCTGAGTTTGCCCCAGCGCACGATCATCGCCCAGAGAGTCAAGTTTGCTCAGCTCATCCAGCTTAGTCCCCAGATCCGCACGAACGGTAAGCACGTTATTGAGTGAGTTACTCAGCCCACGGTTCGCTTTATCCATGCTGGCGGTAAACTCATCCGCTTTTGTCTGATCGCCTTCTATCGGCGTATTCAGCGCGGCAATTGCCGTATCAAGGATCTTAAACAGGTTTGTTTCCGGCGTACTGCCATCCGGCTCAGGTTTCGCGTTGCTGGTAAAGCTGTCGAAAACTTCACTGCCTGTATGGCTGATTTGCATCGAACGTGCAGAATCCACCTGCTGGGTAATCGGCGTCGTACCGCCCTGATAATCACCCGTAGTCTGATCAAAAGACGCGGCTTCCGTTTTATAACCGGCAAAAATATAGCGTCCATTTCCGTCGGTGCTGTTCGCCAGGTTCATCAGCTGATCGCGGATGCCCTGCAGGTTGGTTGCCAGCGATGCACGGTCGTCATCACTCATCGTGCCATTACCCGCGTTGACGATCTTTTCCTGAGCACTGATGATCGCTGTGGTGACCTGTTTAAGGACATCCTCTTCCAGCGAGACTTTCTGCGTGGCAAAGGTACGGGCAAGTGCATACTGGCTGTTCTGCGTTTGCGCCTGAGACAAAACCACGGCCTGAGAGGCAGCAATCGGGTCATCAGACGGGCGATTGACTCGCTTGCCGGTAGACATCTGTTCGCCATAGCTGAGCCAGAGACTCTGGGAGTTTGTCACCCCACGCATGCTCTGCTCATACATCATTTGTGTACTAATACGCATTTTTAACCTCAGCCTTAGCGAATGTTGATTAACGCATCAAAGAGCGTGCTGGCAGTCTGAAGAACCTGCGCATTCGCCAGGTAATACTGCTGATAACGTTGCAGGTTGCCATACTCTTCATCCAGGTTAACCCCGGAGATAGATTGCTGCTGCTTAGTGAGCTGAGTTACCACATTGCCCTGGGTTTCACTGCTGGTTTTCAGCGATGCCGTGGTGCTGCCCACGGTACTGACCAGTGCAGCGTAAGCATCGTTAAAGGTTTTGCTGTTACCCACCACTTTGGCATTCTGCAGATCCAGCAGTTTTTGCCCGTTGGTGTTGTCACTCTCACCGCTGTCAGCGGCGGAAGCCATCGCCAGCTTTGATTCATCGGAAATAGTCAGTTCCATATTAACGATGACGTCATTGACTGGTTTTACGAGGAAACTGTCTTTCTGATTGGCTGTACCGCTGACATTTACATTCAGGCCATCAAACGCCAGATTGCCGCTGGCATCCGGTGTCACCGTAAAGCTGGTTTTGTCTGACAGGCGCGTCACCGTCCAGTCGGTGCCGTTATATTCGACTTTATAGTTAGTTGCCTGCACGGCAGAGCTATCAGAAACCGTTGCCGTCAACGACGCGCCACCGGTGTTTTTGCTGTTGCTCAGTACTGCCGGTGAACCGAAGTCGAACAGTTTTCCGCCCGCCTGACCGTTCGCATCGAAACCGGCTTCATGCTGGGTATTCATGGCATCAGCAAAAGCCAGTGCCATCTGATTCAGGGTATTGCGCGCCTGGTCAAGATCCTGAGAGCGGAACGTCAGCAGCCCGCCCAGCGAGCCGGTGGTGATCTGCTTTTCAGGAATTTCAGTGTTGCCTGACGCGGCATCAACATAGGCAATTGTGGTGCGTGACGGGTCAGCGCTGGACTGCACTGCAGCCAACTGGCTTGCCGTACTGCCCTGCACCAGAGAGTAACCATTCGCGAAGGAGATGTTATAGGTGCCGCTGTCCTGCACGGTCACTTCCACACCGACAATCTGGTTAAGCTGGCTGACCAGCTGATCGCGCTGGTCGAGCAGTTCGTTTGGTGATGCCCCCGCTCCCACACCGGTAAGACGAGAAATCTGATCGTTCAGGTTCGCAATTTGCTTCGCATACCCGTTGATCTGATCAACGCTGCTGGTGATAGAAATATTCACCTGCTTATCCTGGTCACGAAGATACTGATCGTTCGTTTTGAACTGATTGACCAGCCCATCGGCCTTGCCCAGCACCGTCTGACGTGCAGCCGGATCTTCCGCGTTGCTGACCAGCGTTTGCAGGCTTTTAAAGAAATCCTGCAGGGTGGTGGAGAGCGAGTTGGTGGTATCAGAGAGGACGTCATCAATTTTTGACATCTGCTGATAACGCGTCGTCAGGCCGCTGCTTTGCGTCTCTGCAGCACGAAGCTGATTGGTAATGAAAGCATCATACTCACGCTGTACACCGGAAACATAAACCCCGTTGCCAACCCAGCCACCGCCTGTCAGCGTACTGTTAGCCGCCCCAAGGATGGTGTTCTGGCGGGTATAACCTGCCACGTTATAGCTTGAAATATTATTACTGACGGTATTGAGTGCCGCCTGTGCAGCACTGAGGCCACTCATGGCGCTGTTAATCAAACTGGACATGGGGGTTCCTTTTATACTTTCAGACACGAGTCCTGATGAAGGTTATCGGCAGCCGCTACCGGGACTTGAGAACTTTCAGAACAGATTTTCAATATCTGTGCTATAGGCTTTGCTGACTTTCTCACTCATCGATTTCAGTTGCTGAATCATGCTGGTGAGCTTACGCGCATAGTTCGGATCGGTGGCGTAACCTGCGTTCTGCAATGCCTGAGCGCCCTGCTCTGGCGTCGCCGCCTGCGTGACGGCGGTATAACGCGGATTGCGGCTCAACAGGCCCACATAATCCGACAGCGCTTCAAGATAAGAGCTGTAGACGCGGAATTTCGCTTTGACCTTCACCGCTGCACCGTTTTCGTACTCGGTGGTGGTGATCTCCGTCGTTGGCCCTTTCCAGCTGGAGGTGGCTTTTACGCCAAAGATATTAAAGCTCGGCTCACCGTTCTCTTTACGGATTTGCCGTTGTCCCCAGCCAGATTCCAGCGCGGCTTGCGCCAGAATAAGGTGATGCGGTACGCCGCTCTGCTCACTGGCAAGACGGGCAGGCAGAGAGAGCTGTGCCAGGAAGTCTTTGCTGTCGCCGGAGAGCGGCTCATCGTTGGTCGCGGCCGGCTTCGGTATCGCTTTGCGTACCATCTGCGTCAGCGCCTGATTCTGATAACTGGTCACCGTTTCCAGGTCGAACTTCATCGGCACCTGTTGTGGCTGATCCTCTGGCTGAATACCCTGCGCGGCTGCGGTCTGTTTCACAATCATGTCAGCCAGACCTAAGCCTTTACCGGCTGTCATCTGCTGCGCAATCTGCTGATCGTACATGCTGGTGTAGAGACGCGTCGAGTCGCTGCTGAACATCCCGTCTTTCGGCAGGGTTTCACGCATGCTTTTCAGCATCATCTGCACGAACATCCCCTCCACCTGGCGGGCGACCGGGCGGAGATTCGCCGCCGGGTCTTTGCCTGCTTTGGTTTTCAGCTCGTTAAGCGACTGGGCATCCCAGGCGGCACTGGTCAGCAGTTTGCTATCGGTCAGCATCAGATGATTTCCAGTTTGGCACGCAGGCAACCTGCACTTTGCATTGACTGCAGAATGGACATTAGATCCATCGGCGTTGCCCCCAGAGCGTTCAGGGCGCGTACCACGCTGTTCAGGTTAGCGCTGGAACGCACGCTCTGCAGCGAACCGCCGCTCTGGCGCAAATCAATCTGCGTTTGCGGCGTCACTACCGTCTGGCCGCCACCAAACGGCGTGTCTGGCTGGCTGACGTTAGCAGAACGGTTCACCGTCACCGAGAGGTTGCCCTGTGCCACGGCACAGCTGTCCAGCGACACTTCGCGGTTCATCACCACCGACCCGGTGCGCGAGTTGATAATGACTTTGGCATCCTGAAGCGGCACGTTCACTTCCATATTCTGGATATCCGCCAGCATACGCACCTGGTTACTGCTGCCCGTGGAGGTACGGATCTGCACGGTACGCGCATCCAGCGCCGTGGCGCTACCGTAGCCACGGCTGCGGTTGATGGTGTCGGCAATTTGCTGCGCCATGGTGAAGTCTTCATTATTCAGCTGCAGGTTGATGGTATTCCCGGAGCCGAACTGCGTCGGCAGTTCACGTTCGATGATCGCACCGTTTGTGATACGCCCGCCGTTCAGCTGGTTCACCTGAACACTGCTGCCACCCGCCGATGCACCCGCACCGCCCACCAGAATGTTACCCTGCGCCAGCGCGTAGACCTGGCTGTCGACGCCCTTCAGAGGCGTCATCAGCAGCGTACCGCCGCGCAGGCTTTTGGCATTACCCATAGACGAAACTACAACATCAATGGTTTGCCCCTGACGAGCGAACGCCGGGAAGGAGGCAGTGACCATCACCGCAGCTACGTTTTTCAGCTGCATGTTTGTCCCGGCCGGCACGGTGATGCCAAGCTGGGAGAGCATGTTGTTTAAACTTTGCGTGGTAAAGGGCGTCTGGGTGGTCTGGTCACCCGTACCGTCCAGCCCCACCACCAGACCGTAGCCGATCAGGGAGTTTTCGCGTACACCCTGAACGCTTGTCAGGTCACGAATACGGTCAGCCTGGGCGAAGGTTGCCACCAGCGCCAGCGCCACGGCGAAGATCGATTTAAACATGGGTCACCTCGCTTACATCGGCGATAAGTTAAGGAAGAAACGCTGCAGCCAGCCCATATTTTGCGCTTCATTGATGTAGCCGTTGCCGACATACTCGATGCGCGCATCCGCCACCTGGGTAGACGGAACGGTGTTGGTGCCGCTGATGGTGCGAGGGTTAACCACACCGGAGAAGCGAATGAACTCAGTGCCCTGGTTAATGGCAATCTGTTTTTCACCCACAACGTGTAAGTTGCCGTTAACCAGAACCTGGTCAACCGTTACCGTCAGCGTACCGCTGAAGGTATTGCTGGCATTCGCGCCACCTTTACCGTTAAAGGTATTGCCGCCAGAGGCATCCACATCCGCACGCGCATTGCCGAACAGGCCCTGCAGATAACGTGGCACGGTGTCGAAGCCAAAATTCGTTTTGCCATCGCGGCTTGCATTCGCCGACGAGCTTTTGCTCGCACTGACGTTTTCCTGCAGCACAATGGTCAACGTGTCGCCGACGTTACGCGGGCGACGGTCTTCAAACAGCGGCTGATAACCGTAGTTAATCGGCTGGGCTGTCTGGAAAATAGAGCCATTCACCACCGGCGCGGGGCCGGGAACGGGTTGGGCGGTCGTCGCACCCTCGACCAATGGTTTAGACGGTATCCAGGCACACCCGCTAAGGGTCACAGCCAGAACAGTCAGTATCGGATAACGAAACGCCGCGTTTTTTTGCATTGCCTTCATCTTCGAAAACAGGGAGCCGGTGCGGCGTTGACCGCACCGGGCTACACCTTAGAGTTGCGTCAGTTTCTGCAGCATCTGGTCGGTCGTCGACACTGCTTTACTGTTAATTTCATACGCGCGCTGAACCTGGATCATATTCACCAGCTCTTCCGCCACGTTAACGTTCGAGGTTTCGACATAACCCTGGTACAGCAGACCCGCGCCATTCAGCCCAGGCGTACTTTCATTTGGCGTACCGGAGGACTGCGTTTCGGTGTAGAGGTTCTCACCAATGCTTTCCAGACCGGTATCGTTCATGAAGGTAGTCAGGTTGAGCTGTCCAACCTGAACAGGCGCAGCCTGTCCTTGCTGGGTCACACTCACGATGCCGTCACGCCCGATGGTAATGCTCAGGGCATTCGCCGGAATGGTGATCGCAGGCTGAACCTGGAAGCCGCCCGCCGTCACCAGTTGGCCGTTCTGATCCACCTGGAAAGAGCCGTCGCGGGTATAAGCAGAGGTGCCGTCAGGCAGTTGCACCTGGAAGAACCCCTGCCCTTTAATGGCAACATCTTTACTGTTGTTGGTCTGAGACAGGTTGCCCTGACTGTGCAGACGCTCGGTTGCGACCGGGCGAACACCCGTACCGATCTGTAAACCGGACGGCAGCGTGGTTTGCTCAGAAGATTGCGCACCCGGCTGACGAATCGTTTGATAAAGCAAATCTTCGAAAACAGCACGCTGACGCTTAAAACCATTGGTGCTGACGTTCGCCAGGTTGTTGGCAATCACATCCATGTTGGTTTGCTGTGCGTCCAGGCCGGTTTTCGCGATCCATAAAGAACTGATCATAAGGAGTCCTGTTAACTCATAGCCAGTAGTTGGTTAGCTTTGCTCGCGTTCTCATCCACGCTGCTGATAACCTTCATCTGCATTTCAAAACGGCGGGCACTGGCGATCATGTCGGTCATGGCTTCAACCGGTTTGACGTTACTGCCTTCCAGCACGCCAGACATCACACGAATGCTCGGATCGGCCTGTAACGTGGCACCACGTGTCGCCTGTGCGGCCTGGGTCAGGCGGAACATACCATCATCACCACGCTGCACTTCCCTGCCTTCCGCTTTGACCAGTTTCAGACGCCCGACAGGTGCCACGGTATTGGCCGGATCGCCCGGATTCAACGCCGAAATGGTCCCGTCCGCAGCGATAGTCAGCTCTGATCCTTCAGGTACGGTGATCGGCCCTGCTTCTCCGATCACCGGATGCCCCTGAATCGTCAACTGACCGTTCGCATCCACCTGGATATTACCGTTACGGGTATACCCTTCGCGGCCGTCTGCGGTTTGCACCGCCAGCCAGCCGTCCTGCTGGAGGGCAACGTCCAGCGGACGCGAGGTATAATCCATCTGGCCGGGCGTCATGTCGGCACCCGGCGTGGAGGCGGTGACCAGCGTGCGCGTTGGCAGCGAAAGTCCTTCCACCGGCACCGCACGCAGCGCGTTGAGCTGCGCACGAAAACCTGGCGTTGAGGCGTTCGCCAGGTTGCTGGCGGTAACGGCCTGCTGATTGAGCGTCTGGCTTGCCGCGCCCATCGCCGTATATATTGCGTGATCCATTGCGCTTTCCCGTCAGCCGCTTAACGCAGGTTAACCAGCGTGTTGAGGATCTGATCCTGAGTTTTGATGGTCTGCGCGTTCGACTGATAGTTACGTTGCGCCACGATCATGTTCACCAGTTCTTTACTCAGATCAACGTTAGAGGCTTCAAGCGCACCGTTGGTCAGCGTACCGAAGTTACCGGTCCCCGCCGTACCCAGCAGCGCAACGCCGGAAGACTGCGTGGCAGACCAGACGTTATCGCCTTCAGATTTCAGGCCTTCGTTGTTGGCGAAGTTTGCCAGCACGATTTGGCCCAGAACCTGTGTCTGTTCGTTGGAGTAGTTACCCACAACAGTACCGTCGTCGTTGATCTGGTAGCTCACCAGATCGCCCGGCTTGTAGCCGTTCTGGGTGGTGTTCACCACGCTGTTCGTGCCGGTGTTCTGCTGCATGGAGTTCTGGAAGCTCAGGGAGAATGTCGCAGGGGTTGCACCGCTGACGGATTCCGTGGTGATGTTGATAGCCGGCGTAGCGTTCGGGGTTCCGCTCAGTACAACACCCGCCGCATCGTAGTTATACACACCATCAAGGTTACCGTTTTCATCAAAGCTCATCTGTGCCGCTTTGGTCACCGGGCCGTTCGCAACGCTACCGTCCTGGGTGTAGAGATCCCATTTGTTGTCTGCTGTTTTGACATAGTAGACATACATGTTATGGGCGTTACCCTGGCTGTCGAATACCGTTACGGTACCTTTTTTATTGTAGGTATCCTGGTTCGTCGCATCGAAAGCCGCAGTCTGGATATCATCCGTGGAGTTCAGGTTAATCTGTTGCGTTGCGGTGGTGGTCGACTTCGCCGCCATCAGGGTGTTAGGGATGGTGATCGCCTGAGGGTTCGCACCGGTCTGTACGGTAGGTGGTGTCCCCGCCACCGGATAACCGGTTAACTGCATCCCCTGCATGTTGACCAGCGTACGGTTCTCGTCCAGCTTGAACTGACCGTTACGGCTGTAGAACACGGAACCGTTGGAATCAACCATACGGAAGAACCCGTTCTGGCTAATGGCAACGTCCAGGCCACGACCGGTGTTAGTTGTGGTGCCGTCGGTGAAATCCTGAGTGATACCTGCGACTTTAACGCCCAGGCCTACTTTGGAACCGGCAAACATGTCTGCAAAAGACGCCGTACCGGATTTAAAACCATAGGTCGCGGAGTTGGCGATGTTGTTGCCAATGACATCCAGGTTGGTGGCTGCAGCATTCAGGCCGCTGACCGCTTGAGAAAAGGCCATGACTTACTCCTGATAAGTGTTAAGGCTTAGATAATCTGCCGAACTTCGTCGAGTGTGGTGGTACCAGAAGTACCCAAATCCAGTTTGTTGCCGTCGCTACCTTTAATCACGCCCTGAACCAGCGCGAACTGGAGCGGCTGAGCCACCAGCTGCGTGGTGCCACTGCTGGCGCTGATAGCCACTTTGTAGGAACCGTTTGGTGCCGTGGTGCCGTCCGTCATGCTGCCATCCCAGGTAAAGGTATGAACGCCCGCGTCCAGCTTGCCGATATCAATGGTTCGGACCACCGCACCGGAGGCATCGGTGATCGTCGCGGTTACCTTATCCGCCGCCTGCTGCAACTCAACGCCAAATGGTGTAGTGGACGTCGTGGTTGTGCCATCGGTCGTGCTGCTGCCCGCAAGGATCGTGGTCCCTGGGATCATCACCCCGTGACCAATCAGGTTGGCAGCCTGCAGAGACTGGCTATTGTCGATTTGGCCAGAGACAGAGCCGAGGGTGGTATTGAGCTTCTCAATGCCGCTAACGGTGCTGATCTGCGCAAGCTGCGTGGTCAGTTCGTTGTTTTGCATTGGGTTGGTCGGGTCCTGGTTCTTCAACTGAGCCACCAGCAGCGTCAGAAAGCTGCTTTGCAGATCAGAGGCACTGCTTCCCGTCAGAGAGCTGGAACTCCCTGAACTGGTACTCGTTACGCCCGAATTGGTCGTATCATTCACGTTTACGGCGATGGACATGCGTGTCTCCTTTACTGGCCGAGAGTGAGTGTTTTGAGCATCATGCTCTTCACGGTGTTAAGCACTTCGACGTTTGCCTGGTAACTGCGTGAGGCAGACATGGAGTTCACCATTTCACCCACCACATCCACGTTAGGCATTTTCACGTAACCACTGGCATCCGCGAGCGGGTTGCCGGGCTCATACACCAGTTTGTCCGGTGCCTGGCTCTCTACCACGTCGGAGACCTTCACGCCGCCCGTTGCCGCACCCGGCGCAGCATTCACCTGAAAGACGACCTGTTTCGCACGATAAGGCTGCCCGTCTGGACCGGTCACGCTGTCGGCGTTGGCGAGGTTACTGGCCGCCACGTTCAGACGCTGTGACTGCGCGGTTAACGCTGAACCGGCAATATCAAAAATATTCAGCAAAGCCATGGATTAGTTGCCCCCCTGAAGGACGGTCATCATGCCTTTAATCTGTCCACCGAGTAGCGTCAGGCCCGTCTGGTACTGCAGGCTGTTATCGGCAAACTGTGTACGTTCCCGATCCATATCGACGGTGTTACCATCAAGAGAGGGCTGGTCAGGGATGCGGTAAAGCAAATCGGTCGTCGGCGCGGTCATCGCCTGAGCGGGAATGTGGCGTGAGGATGTCAGTGCAAGTGCGACACCTGTTCCTTCGGCACGTCCACGCTCCATCACTTTTTTAAGTTCACTGGAAAAATCAATATCGCGCGCCTGATACCCAGGGGTATCCGCGTTAGCGATATTGGCGGCTAAAATCTCCTGCCGCTGGGCGCGTAAATTGAGCGCTTCCTGCTGAAAACGTAACGCGGCATCGAGTTTATCGAGCATGTCTCCTCCGCTAATGGGAAAATTTCAGTTCACAGCTTAAATCTCAACCCGTCAGCCTTATCGACGGAATAAGCGCAAAATGCGTCGCTATTTATTGCGTTGATGCAAAACCACTGCGGGTAGAATCGTCCCAATTCTGAAAACGGTGGAACTTGCGATGCGGACGTTAAAAAGTGCCCTTGCGGCAACCTTATTGCTTTTAAGCCCTCTGGTGCAGGCTGAAGGGTTACAGGGGCAGTTAACCGCCTTTTTTGCTCAGCAGTTGGCAGGCTTTAGCGATGAGGTCAGCGTTACCGTGCGAACGCCCCCCAATCTTTTTCCATCCTGTGAACAGCCCTCATTCAGCGTGACCGGCAGTGCTAAACTGTGGGGTAATGTGAATGTGCTGGCGCGTTGTCCTGGCGAAAAACGCTATTTGCAGGTTGCCGTTCAGGCGACAGGCAATTATGTTGTCGCCGCCCAGCCGATCGTCAGAGGAAGCCAACTGCAGGCGAACAGCGTTACGTTAAAACGTGGCCGCCTGGACCAGTTGCCGCCTCGCACCATGCTCGACATTAACCAGGCCCAGGACGCCATTAGCCTGCGGGATGTGGCACCAGGCCAGCCGATACAGCTCTCTATGCTGCGTCAGGCATGGCGGGTAAAAGCGGGGCAACAGGTGATGGTCGTCGCCAGCGGAGACGGCTTTAGCATCAACAGCGAAGGGAAGGCATTAAACAATGCCGCCGTGGCACAAAATGCCCGAGTCAGGATGTCTTCAGGCCAGGTGGTTAGCGGAACCGTCGATACTGATGGGAATATTCTGATTAACCTATAATCTTTTTAAAGATTTCGCGGCGACTGCCGATAAATATTCAACTAATGATGATGTCAGGCGCAAACGCCGCGAACCCTCGATGAGGACAACACTATGAGCATTGATCGTACATCAGCCCTGAAGCCGGTTAGCACTGTACAACCTCGCGAAACGAATGACACTACGCCGCAGAAAACGCGTCTGGAAAAACCGTCGACGGCCAATAGCACCAGCGTCACCCTGAGCGATGCTCAGTCAAAACTGATGCAGCCAGGCAGCAGCGATATCAACATGGAACGTGTTGAAGCACTGAAAACGGCGATTCGTAACGGCGAGCTGAAAATGGATACCAGCAAAATCGCTGACGCGCTGATTAATGAAGCGCAGAGTTTCTTGCAGAGTAACTAACCGTATGAGTCGACTGTCAGAAATACTGGATCAGATGACGGTTGTCCTGAATGACCTGAAAACGGTAATGGATGCAGAGCAGCAGCACCTGTCTTCCGGTCAAATCAACGGCAGCGCGTTGCAGCGCATTACGGAAGACAAAAGCTCGCTTCTGGCGACACTGGATTATCTCGAACAGCAACGGCGCGCTGAGCAAGATCCTAAGCGCAGTGCCAATGATGAGATTGTTGAACGCTGGCAGACGATTACAGAAAAAACCCAGCACCTGCGCGATCTCAACCAGCACAACGGCTGGCTGTTAGAGGGGCAAATTATGCGTAATCAGCAGGCTCTGGAGGTATTAAAGCCCCATAAGGAGCCTGGGCTCTACGGCGCGGATGGTCAAACAGCCAGTTCGCGTATTTCAGGCGGGAAAAAGATTTCGATTTGACGCAGTCGCGGCATGTCATGACGTGGGGAGCACACCGCTGGTGAACTCCCCTTTTGTCGTTTATACCGTGCGACGGGTAAACTCTTTGACTTTGAAACCGAGCACCGCAAGCGTGGCGAAGTACGCAACAACCCCCACCAACACTACCGCCATCAGGCGCATCAGGCGGTAAGGCATCGTCCCCAGCGACCAGTCAGGCATCACATACATCATGCCCGTTAACGCCGCAGACATCACCAGCACGGCAATCACCAGACGCACCAGGAAACTGAACCAGCCAGGCTGAGGGGTAAAGATTTTCTGCTTACGTAACTGCCAGTACAGTAGCCCGGCGTTCAGACAAGCCGCCAGACCAATCGACAGCGACAGACCCGCATGTTTCAGTGGGCCGATAAACGCCAGGTTCATCAACTGGGTCATAATCAGCGTGACAATGGCAATTTTAACCGGTGTTTTGATGTCCTGACGGGAGTAGAACCCCGGAGCCAGTACCTTAACAACAATCAGCCCCATCAACCCAACCGAGTAGGCAATCAGCGCACGCTGAGTCATCGCGGCGTCAAAGGCGGTAAATTTGCCATACTGGAAGAGTGAAACGGTTAACGGTTTCGCCAGAATACCCAGCGCCACTGCGCTCGGCAGCGCCAGCAGGAAGCAGAGGCGAAGCCCCCAGTCCATCAGGCGGCAGTATTCGTCATGATTACCACTGGCAAAACTTTTCGACAGTGACGGTAACAGGATCGTCCCCAGCGCAACGCCCAGCACCCCGGACGGAAACTCCATCAGGCGGTCAGCATAGTACATCCAGGAGACCGAGCCAGAGACCAGGAAAGAGGCAAAAATGGTGTTGATGATAAGCGAAATCTGGCTGACGGAAACGCCGAGGATCGCCGGGCCCATCTGTTTAATCACGCGCATTGCACCGGCATCTTTGAAATTGATGCGCGGTAACACCAGCATGCCAATTTTTTTCAGATGCGGCAGTTGATAGGCAAGCTGCAGCACGCCACCCACGGTGACCGCCCAGGCCAGCGCAAGGATCGGCGGGTTAAAATGCGGCGCGGCAAACAGCGCAAAGCCAATCATACTGACGTTCAAAAACGTTGGCGCAAACGCCGGAACAGAGAAACGGTTCCAGGTGTTGAGGATCGCCCCCACCAGCGAAGCCAGCGAGATCAGCAAAATATAGGGGAAGGTTATGCGCAGCAGTTGCGAGGTCAGCGCAAATTTATCCGCCGTATCAGCAAAGCCAGGTGCCGTGACCATAATCACCCACGGTGCGGCCAGCATCCCCAACACGGTGACTACCGCCAGGGCCAGCGTCAGCAGGCCGGAAACATAAGCCACAAACACGCGCGTGGCGTCTTCGCCCTGCTTGCTTTTATACTCCGCGAGAATGGGCACAAACGCCTGCGAAAATGCCCCTTCGGCAAAAATACGTCGCAGCAGGTTTGGTAATTTGAAGGCCACAAAAAAGGCGTCCGTCGCCATTCCTGCGCCAAAGATCCTTGCCACAATCGCATCGCGCGCAAAGCCAAGCACGCGGGAAAACATGGTCATCGAGCTGACGGCTGCCAGCGATTTTAATAAGTTCATTAATGTGAATGTCCACAACCATACGGCAAAACGCCTGCAATGCAGGCGTTGAAGAAGCGCTTAGTCTACCCGGATTTAACGGAATTACTATTGGCAGATGTTACAGCGAGTTATTCACTCATGGCTTCGCGCCAGAGCCGCTCCACGATGCGCTGCGCCATAATGGCCTGCTCACCGGATGTTTCAGGAACCGTCTGATTTTGCACGCAAGTCATGAAGTGACGCGCGCAGCCGACGAATCCACGCTGTTCCAAAGTGCTTTGCCAGCCTGCAACCGGTAATGTCACCACGCCATTGCCCTTCTCTTCCCGCCACTCACGCATATCGGTGATGTCGTACAGCGCACCGTCGGTTATCGCCTGAACGCACTCGCGCTGGCTACCGGCACGGCGATGCATACTGGTCGTGACCTGCAGATGTTCGACAGCAAAATGGTGCTCGGCATAAACCATCTCACCCTGCTCGTTGGTCACCAGCGTTCCGCTTTGCAACTGCGCATGACCGTTCGTCAACCACAGCGCGGTGTCCACCACATGCAGATAGTCATCGAGCAGCGTAAAGCGTAAATCGTTTGGCCCGATGCTGTCGGTACGGTGTTTATCCATCCGCAAGGAGGCAAGCGTACCAGACTGCGCTTTTAACTGCTGATAGAGCGGCGCAAAACGGCGGTTAAAGCCAACCATCAACGTCAGTTTTTTGCGCGCGGCCAGTTCAATCAGGCGTTCGGCATCCTGAACATTTTCCGCCAGCGGCTTATCCACACAGACATGAACGCCCGCATTGAGTAACTCGCTCACCACCTGGTAATGGGTCGCCGTTGAGGTATGAACAAACACCGCGTCGCAGTCGCGCGCCAGATCCAGCAGCGAATTTGCATATGGCATTCGCCAGGTTTCACAGATGCGCTCCGCTTTCTCACGCGTTGGCGACCACGCCCCCTGTAGCGTCCAGTCCGACGCCGCCCCTAAAACGGGTAACCAGGCTTTTTGCGCAATTCCGCCCAGCCCCACAACACCCACACGTAACTTTGTCACCGTTAATCCCCCAAATGTGCCAGCAGTGCGTCAAGTCGCTGTTTCAGCCCGGCGACTTCCTCTTCCAGCGCCTCCACGCGCGCCGTCAGGCTGGCATTGGCTACCAGAGAATCGGTTTCAACAGCCAGTTCGGAAGCATCGACCTCACCACTGAACAGGTGCATAAAGCGGCTTTCACGCTTACCTGGCTCACGCGCCAGACGGACCACATAGGGCCCGTCTTCGCGGGTGGTCAGGCCCTCCAGCGTCTGCTCAACGTCCTGCATATCGCGGAACTCATGCATGCGGGACGCGCGAGTCCGCAGTTCCCCCGGCGTTTGTGCACCGCGCAACAGCAGCGTGGCGATCACGGCCACTTCTGCGCTACTCAGTTTCAAATCACCAAATTCGGAATTACAAAAGCGCTGCTCGTATTTCGTGACGCGATTACCGAACCCACTAACGGTCCGCAAATAGTGACGTTTAACCAGCTCATCCAGGATGCCCTGCACCTCGTGTTCGCTAAGGTTCATGACCGGCTCGCGGTTCGTTTTCTGGTTACAGGCCATCATCACAGCATTAACCGAAAGCGGATATTGCTCCGGTGTGGTGACCTGCTTTTCAAGCAAGCAACCAACCACGCGCGCTTCGGTGTCGTTTAACTGATATTTCATCTTTTCTCCTTAACGACCTGCGGTCCAGTCCTGGGTGGTTAACGCGGTAAGCACATGGTCACGCCACTCACCGTCGATCAACAGATAATCTTTGGCATACCCCTCTTTTTCGAACCCTAAACGTGCCAGCAGATCGCCACTGCGTTTATTGTGGGGCATGTAGTTTGCCATTATGCGATGGATATGCTGGGTGCGTTGCATATAGCGAATCGCCGCAGTTAACGCCTCATACATTAGCCCTTGTCCCTGCCACTTCTGGCCAATGGAGTACCCAAGGTAGCAGGCGTGAAACGAGCCGCGCACCACGTTAGAAAAGTTGGCAATGCCGATAATTTCTTTTTCTTCAGGGTCCAGTAGTGCGAAATAGAACGCACTGCCCTGCTTATGAAATTCTGCGATCATACTGAGGCGCGCCTGCCAGCCGGAAGGGTAGCAATGGCTCTCATCCCGAACGGGTTCCCAGGGCTTTAAAAACTGGCGATTCTCGGCGTAATAATCCGCCAGACGCCAGGCATCACGCTCATGCACCAGACGAACGACCAGCCTGTCCGTTGTCAGACGCACTTTTGGCACATTACTGCGATAGCCAAACATCGATACCACTCCTTCCCGTCGCTTCTGCCTTACCTTTTAGCTTTACTATACCTGCGCCTGTGCCGTCTGTGAAAACAGTGACATACCATTTTCACATTTTTCGATGAGAACTCTCTATCAAAGCACCCTTTTGATAAAAAAATATTGTCACCGACAGGGATGGGAAAACGTCCGGCGACACCGCAGAATATTAGCGTGCTTACCTTCTGATTTTCCCTGGAGGGAAAATGTCCCGCGTATCACAGGCCAGGAGCCTGGGTAAATATTTCCTGCTCGTTGATAACATGCTGGTCGTGCTCGGCTTTTTTGTCGTTTTTCCGCTTATTTCGATTCGCTTTGTCGATCAAATGGGCTGGGCGGCGTTAATGGTCGGTATCGCATTGGGTTTACGTCAGTTTGTCCAGCAGGGGCTGGGCGTGTTTGGCGGAGCCATCGCCGACCGCTTTGGCGCTAAGCCGATGATCGTCACGGGCATGCTGCTGCGTGCAGCTGGGTTTGCCACGATGGCGATAGCCCATGAACCCTGGCTGCTGTGGTTTTCCTGCTTCCTCTCCGGGATCGGCGGCACCCTCTTCGATCCCCCGCGCACCGCGCTGGTGGTAAAGCTGATCCGCCCGCAGCACCGGGGACGCTTCTTCTCGATTCTGATGATGCAGGACAGCGCTGGTGCCGTTGTTGGCGCTCTGCTGGGAAGCTGGTTGTTGCAGTACGATTTCCGTCTGGTCTGCGCCACCGGTGCCGTTCTCTTTATTCTGTGCGCGCTCTTTAACGCCCTGTTTCTGCCCGCATGGAAACTGTCGACGGTCAAAGCGCCGGTACGTGAAGGGCTCGATCGCGTGTTAAGTGACAAACGCTTTGTCACCTATGTATTGACCCTGACGGGTTATTACATGCTGGCCGTGCAGGTCATGCTGATGCTGCCGATCATGGTTAACGACATTGCAGGTACGCCAGCCGCCGTTAAATGGATGTATGCCATTGAAGCCTGCCTGTCGCTGACCCTGCTGTATCCGATTGCCCGCTGGAGCGAGCGTCGTTTCCGTCTTGAGCACCGCCTGATGGCCGGGCTTCTGTTGATGACGCTGAGCATGATGCCCATCGGTTTAGTGGGCTCGCTGCAGCAGTTGTTTATGCTGATTTGTACCTTCTATATCGGCTCAATCATTGCCGAACCGGCTCGCGAAACGCTGAGTGCTTCACTTGCCAACGCGCGTGCCCGTGGCAGCTACATGGGCTTCAGCCGTCTTGGTCTGGCGCTTGGCGGAGCACTCGGTTATACCGGTGGCGGCTGGCTGTTCGACGCCGGAAAAGCGCTGAAACAACCGGAACTCCCCTGGATGATGCTCGGTATGGTAGGCTTAATGACTTTTATCGCGCTGTGGTGGCAGTTTAGCCAGAAGCGCAGCACGCGCGGTATGCTTGAGCCCGGCGCGTAACCCTTCTCTCTGTCTGGCGGGGCTTTCCCGCCTTTATTCTCAGTTTTTTCTGCTGGTTTCTGCCATATCACACTGACATACTGACGTTCAGGACAGATGCGCCAATTTTTTGTTGAGGAATATCATGAAGAAGATTGTCATTGCCGCTGCGTTAATTTTCAGTGGCCTGCTGGTGGGTTGTAACCAGCTTACGCAATACACCGTCAGTGAACAGGAAATTAATCAGGCGCTGGAGAAACATAACAACTTTTCAAAAGACATTGGCGTTCCGGGCCTTGCTGATGCGCATATTGTCCTCAGCCATCTCGTCAGCCAGATTGGGCGTGAAGAACCAAATAAAGTCACCCTCTCCGGTGATGCGAATCTGGATATGACGTCGTTATTCGGTAACCAGAAGGCAAACATTAAGCTGAAACTTAAAGCGCTGCCTGTTTTCAACAAAGAAAAAGGCGCGATCTTCCTGCAGGAGATGGAAGTGGTTGATGCAGTGGTTTCCCCGGACAAAATGAAACCGGTGCTGCAAACGCTGATGCCTTATCTGAACCAGTCGCTGCGCAACTATTTTAACCAGCAGCCGGCCTATGTTCTCAGTGAAGACAAGAGCAAGGGTGAAGCACTTGCGAAAAAATATGCAAAAGGGATAGAGGTGAAGCCGGGAGAAATCATCATTCCTTTCACCGATTAACCTGAAGGGCGCTGAAGCGCCCTTTTTTTTACGGAAAAGTGTGCAAACGAAAACGTTTCCGCTTATGATTTGTGTCCGGCAAAAACAGCCCTCTTATGACTGATCTCTTTCAAGCCGGAGCTTCCATGACTGTACAATCCCAGGTTCTTAAAATCCGCCGCCCTGACGACTGGCATATCCATCTGCGTGATGGCGAGATGCTGAAAACTGTCGTGCCCTATACCAGCGAAATTTATGGCCGCGCGATTGTTATGCCTAACCTGGTGCCGCCAGTCACCACCGTTGATGCCGCGATAGCTTACCGTCAGCGTATTCTGGATGCCGTACCGGCAGGACACGACTTCACCCCGCTGATGACCTGCTACCTGACGGACTCGCTCGATCCGAACGAGGTGGAGCGCGGGTTTAACGAAGGCGTGTTTACCGCCGCCAAACTCTACCCGGCGAATGCCACCACCAACTCCAGCCACGGTGTCACCAGCATCGACGCCATCATGCCGGTGCTGGAAAGAATGCAGAAACTGGGAATGCCACTGCTGGTGCATGGAGAAGTGACGCACGCGGAAATTGATATCTTCGACCGCGAAGCCCGGTTTATCGAAACGGTAATGGAGCCGCTGCGCCAGCGTCTTCCAGCGCTGAAAGTGGTATTTGAACATATCACCACCAAAGATGCCGCCGAGTATGTCCGCGACGGTAACGAGCTGATCGCCGCCACCATCACGCCACAGCACCTGATGTTTAACCGCAATCATATGCTGGTTGGCGGTGTCCGCCCTCACCTCTATTGCCTGCCGATCCTTAAGCGCAATATCCACCAGCAGGCACTGCGTGAGCTGGTCGCCAGCGGCTTCTCCCGCGCGTTCCTGGGCACTGACTCTGCACCTCATGCTCGTCATCGTAAAGAAGCCAGCTGCGGCTGCGCGGGCTGCTTTAACGCCCCAACCGCCCTCGCGAGCTATGCGAGCGTATTCGATGAGATGAACGCGCTTGAGCATTTCGAGGCGTTCTGCTCCCTCAATGGCCCGCGTTTCTATGGCCTGCCGGTGAATGACACCTTCATTGAACTGGAGCGTAAAGAGAGCCAGGTTGATGAATCTATTCCGCTGACGGATGACACGCTGATCCCGTTCCTGGCGGGCGAAACCGTGCACTGGACGGTAAAACGCTAAAAATTTCCTGCCCCCTTGTTGTCAAATCGATAATATAACTGTATAAATAAACAGTATATTACACAGGGGGCATTTATGCGTATTGAAGTCACCATAGCCAAAACAACCGTTCTGCCTGCTGGCGCGCTCGATGCGCTGGCGGGTGAGTTATCCCGCCGTATTAACAGCACTTTTCCTGAAAACACCGGCAACGTCACGGTACGTTATGCGGCAGCGAACAACCTGTCGGTTATCGGCGGCGCGAAAGAAGATAAAGATCGTATCAGCGAAATTTTGCAGGAAACGTGGGAAAGCGCCGACGACTGGTTCATCACCGGGTAAATTTTGCTCCCTCATTGTGTTTTTTTGCCGGGTCGCCCCGGCTTTTTTTTGATTCGTCACGTCGAAAGTTCAAATTATTTCAGCATCTTCTTAGAAAATCGTGAACAAGATGGTGTTTTATTGCTCGAACAATCCTAAAAAGCAGAAAAATGTGTTGCCAGCTGTTTATTTTTCCCTTCGGAACCCTTATTTATTGATATACTGAAATTGCTTCAGAAAAACATGCATTGAACCTCAAAGTCGTTGTCTTCTAGCACGTATTAAGGGGGTTATAATGGAAAAGAATAGTGAAGTCATCCAGACCCACCCGCTTGTTGGCTGGGATATCAGTACCGTAGACAGCTACGATGCGCTGATGCTGCGTTTGCACTACCAGACCCCGAATCAGCTAAACCGTGAAGAAGCGGAAGTTGGACAGACGTTGTGGCTTACGACAGACGTCGCCCGTCAGTTTATTTCTATTTTAGAAGCTGGCATTGCAAAAATAGAATCTGGCGATTATCAGGAAAATGAGTATAAACGGCATTAACCACATGCCCACTCGTCACTCAACAGGCACCCTTGCGGTGCCTTATTTATTTCTCCCTTGTATCTGCCCACATAGTTAATTACTCTGCTAACAAAGCGTGCGTTAAGAGATACCTATGAAATACGACTTAATCATTATCGGGAGCGGCTCCGTGGGTTCTGCCGCAGGTTATTATGCGACTCAGGCAGGTCTTAAGGTCCTGATGATCGACGCTCACCACCCTCCGCATTCAGACGCCAGCCACCACGGTGATACCCGCCTCATTCGTCACGCCTATGGTGAAGGTGAACGGTATGTCCCGCTGGTTCTGCGTGCCCAGACGCTGTGGGACGAACTGGCGACCCTCACCGAAGAACGCATCTTTGACCGCACGGGCATTCTCAATCTTGGCCCGGCCAGCTCCGCATTTCTCGCCACTGTCGAACACAGCGCGAAACAATTTAACCTTGAGGTTGAGCGTCTGGATGCTGAAGGCATCATGACGCGCTGGCCGGAGATCGCCGTCCCGGACGATTATATTGGGCTGTTCGAAGCGAACTCCGGTGTATTGCACTGTGAAACGGCGATCAAAACCTGGATCGATCTCTCTGCCAAAGCGGGCTGCGCTCAGCTGTTCAACTGCCCGGTCACAGCCATAACCCACCACGCTGACGGCGCTACCGTTACTACGCCGGAGGGGGAATATGCCGCGTCACGCCTGCTGATTAGCGCAGGAACATGGGTCACAAAACTGTTGCCAGCGCTGCCCATTCAACCGGTGCGGAAGGTCTTTTCCTGGTTCCAGTCTGACGGGCGTTACAGCAGCCAGAATAAATTCCCCGCCTTCACGGGTGAACTGCCTGACGGTGACCAGTTCTACGGCTTCCCGTCGGAAAAAGACGCCCTCAAAATCGGTAAACATAACGGCGGGCAACGCATCTCCTCTCCAGAAGAGCGCAAGCCCTTTGGGGCATACCCACAAGATGGCTCAGAAGCCTTTATGTTCCTGCGCAACATATTGCCGGGCGTGGGTGGATTGCTCTATGGTGCCGCGTGTACTTATGACAACACGCCGGATGAAGATTTTATTATCGATACGCTGCCGGGCCATGCCAACACGCTGCTCATTACCGGGCTCAGCGGTCACGGTTTCAAATTTGCCTCCGTACTGGGTGAAATCGCCGCCGGGTTTGCTCAGGGCATTGCGCCACAGTTTGATCTAACGCCCTTCTCACTCTCGCGTTTTGACCGATAATATACCGCTGGCTCCGGAGGGTCCGGAGCCAGCGTGGTAACATGGGGAATTATGCGCAGACTGTTTGGTTTTCTCATCAATAATATACGTGAGCATTTTATGCTCTATATTCTGTTGTGGTCACTACTGGCGATCATTGATGTAATTTATATTGTATTTTTATGAAAAGATACTTTGACGTTTATTGACACTACTTTATATAAACTGAACTCTTCGTATTTTTCAGTACATCATTACTTTTTTATTGTACGAAGCAATTGAAATACTTTCCCGAAACACTTTC
This sequence comes from Enterobacter oligotrophicus, assembly GCF_009176645.1. Taxonomy (NCBI): domain Bacteria; kingdom Pseudomonadati; phylum Pseudomonadota; class Gammaproteobacteria; order Enterobacterales; family Enterobacteriaceae; genus Enterobacter; species Enterobacter oligotrophicus. The sequence continues at coordinate 4,238,687 of NZ_AP019007.1, read as the reverse complement.
AAATCTGCTGAAATAAATTAAATAAAAATCGTTATTCAGTTATTTCAGTTGCAATATCTTTTCTTCCCGTTCATTTTTATTGTTCTGATTATTGAGAATGGTACTCTCTATGCAACTGCGTAACTCTTCCCGTCGTTACGGAATAATATCCATATTATTACACTGGATATTTGCTCTCGCGGTTTACGCCATGTTCGGGCTTGGGCTCTGGATGGTGACGTTGAGTTATTATGATGGCTGGTATCACCAGGCCCCGGAGTTGCATAAAAGCATTGGCGTTCTGCTGATGATGGGGCTGGTTATTCGCGTGATCTGGCGACATATTTCCCCGCCGCCGCCCGCGCTAAAAAGCTACAGCAAACTCACCCGCCTCAGCGCTGCCGGGGCGCATATCGCTCTCTATGTCTTGCTGTTCGCCATTCTGATCAGCGGCTACCTCATCTCCACGGCAGACGGAAAACCGATCGGCGTCTTTGGGCTTTTCGAGGTCCCCGCCACGCTCTCCGATGCCGGTTCACAGGCTGACACCGCCGGTGTTATCCATCTGTGGCTTGCGTGGAGCGTGGTCATCCTCTCCGTCCTGCATGGGCTTGCAGCCCTTAAACATCACTTTATCGATAAAGACGATACGCTGAAGCGCATGCTTGGCCGTTCGTCAGTTGACTCTGGAGCATAAAATGAAAAAACGCCTGCTGGGTATCGCCTTAGGTTCGTTGTTATTTACCACCGGCTCTGCTGTCGCCGCTGATTATAAAATTGACAAAGAGGGTCAGCATGCCTTCGTCAATTTCCGTATTCAGCATCTTGGCTATAGCTGGCTGTATGGCACGTTTAAAGATTTCGACGGAACATTTAGCTTTGACGAGAAAAACCCGGCGTCAGATAAAGTGAGTGTCACCATTAATACCAACAGTGTGGATACCAACCACGCCGAGCGTGATAAACATTTACGCAGCGCGGAGTTTCTGAATGTCGCAAAATTCCCGCAAGCCACCTTTACCTCAACAGAGGTAAAAAAGGACGGTGAGAACCTGGATATTACCGGGAACCTGACGCTTAATGGTGTGACTAAACCGGTAACCCTTGATGCAAAATTAATAGGTCAGGGAGACGATCCGTGGGGTGGTAAACGCGCAGGCTTTGAAGCCACAGGTAAAATCACACTGAAAGATTTTAATATCACGACAGATTTAGGTCCGGCATCGCAGGATGTAGACCTGATCATTTCTGTGGAAGGTGTTCAGCAGAAGTGATGAAAAACGCCCGGCAGATTTTACTCTGTCGGGCGTGTAGCGTTATTCAGGATCAGGAATACCCAGTTTGGTATTCAGTCGGCCACGGGACTTATTAAAAATCTTATTCCCGTTCTCGCGCCCTGCGCGACGGCGACGCTGTTCTTCCTCCGGCAGCACGCTCTCTTCACTGCACAGCTCGCTACAGCAGCCGTTAAACTTCTCTGCACACGCCGGACACTGAATGAACAGTAAATGGCAGCCATCGTTTTTACAGTTCGTGTGCGTATCACACGGCGTACCGCACTGATGGCAATGTGCGATTACATCGTCTGAAATACGCTCGCCCATTCGCTCGTCAAAGACGAAGTTTTTACCGATAAAGCGAACCGGCAAGCCCTGTTCACGCGCACGTCGGGCATACTCAATAATACCGCCTTCAATGTGCCAGACCTTAGTAAAGCCGTTGTGTTTCATCCACGCGCTGGCTTTTTCGCAGCGAATACCGCCCGTGCAGTACATAACGATTTTTTTATCTTTATGTTCCTGCATCATTTCAACGGCTTTCGGCAGCTGTTCACGGAAGGTATCTGCCGGAATTTCCATCGCATTCTCGAAATGCCCCACTTCATATTCGTAGTGGTTGCGCATATCAATAAACACCGCATCCGGATCGTCCAGCATCGCATTCACTTCGGCAGCTTTGAGGTATTCCCCCACATCACCGGCATTGAAATCAGGATCGTCGATCCCATCGGCCACGATACGTTCCCGCACTTTCATGCGCAGCACCCAGAACGATTTCCCGTCATCATCCAGGGCAATATTCAGCCGCAGACCATTGAGAGCCGGATCGAACCCGTAAAGGTAATCGCGGAAGGCGCTGACTTTGCTTTCCGGCACGCTGATTTGCGCATTGATACCTTCACGCGCCAGATAGACGCGCCCAAATACATTTAGCGTCGTGAATGCCTGATAAAGCACATCGCGGGTCGCCTGCGGATCGTTAATGGTAAAGTATTTATAGAATGAGATGGTCGTGCGTGGTTCGGTTTCCGCCAACATACGCGCTTTCAACATCTCATTCGACACGCGGTTGTGTAACACTGGCATGGTGTACAAGTCCTGCAATCGTCAGAGAGAAATAAAATCGGTCGGCATGATATAGCAAACAATGACAATTTACATCCACACAATTTACGCTACATTTCACTCAGCCTGATTAATCAGGATTAACATTTGCTGCATTCGTGCACGTTTCGACGACAGACATTTTGGCTATGACTCAAAAAATGAGACAATAGCCATTCAGGACGTTAGAACACAGGACAGACATGACCCAGTTACCAAAATTTACTGCCGCTCTTTTGCATCCTCGCTATTGGTTAACCTGGACAGGCATTGGTTTTTTGTGGCTTCTCGTACAGCTCCCTTATCCCGTTATTTTCCGCCTGGGCAAAGGGATGGGTCGTATTGCTCAGCAGTTCATGAAACGCCGCGCCAGGATCGCGTATCGCAACCTTGAACTCTGCTTTCCGCAGATGAGCGAATCGGAACGCCACGAGATGGTGGTAAAAAATTTCGAATCCGTCGGCATGGGGCTGATGGAGACCGGTATGGCGTGGTTCTGGTCCAACAAACGTATGGCCCGCTGGACGGAAGTTGCCGGAACGGGCATGGAACCGGTGCACACCCTTCAGGCTAATCAGACGGGCGTGCTGCTGATTGGCGTCCATTTCCTGACGCTCGAAATTGGCGCACGTATGTTTGGTATGCAGGCACCGGGTATTGGCGTTTACCGGCCTAACGACAACCCGGTGATTGATTTGCTGCAGACCTGGGGCCGCATGCGCTCCAATAAAAGCATGATTGACCGTAAAGATCTGAAGGGCATGATTCGGGCACTGAAATCCGGTGAAGTGATCTGGTATGCCCCGGACCACGATTACGGCCCGCAGGCGAGTGTGTTTGTCCCCTTCTTTGCCGTTGAAGAGGCTGCCACCACCACCGGCACCTGGATGCTGGCGCGCATGTCCAAAGCCGCTATCGTTCCGTTTGTGCCACGTCGCAAGCCGGATGGCTCAGGCTATCAGCTGATCATGCTGGAGCCGGAAATGAGCCCACCGCTGGACGATGCAGAGACTACAGCACGCTGGATGAACGGCATTGTTGAGAAATGCATCATGCTCGCCCCGGAGCAGTATATGTGGTTACATCGCCGCTTCAAAACCCGTCCGAAGGGTGTGCCTTCGCGCTATTGATCCCCATGCGGCCACTCCGGCCGCATCTGTTTTAGCTTTAAAAGCTCTCTGACATTGCAGCAATCATAACCCAGGCGCATAATTAGCAGGCTTAGTACCTCACACGCCCGGTGCCCTGCACCTCGTTATGCGGATTGTTATGTCACCCTCAGATGCCCCCATAAACTGGAAACGTAATCTTACTATTGCCTGGCTCGGCTGTTTTCTTACCGGTGCCGCCTTTAGCCTGGTGATGCCCTTCCTTCCCCTCTACGTTGAACAACTGGGCGTTACCGGCCACAGCGAACTCAATATGTGGTCCGGGCTGGTTTTCAGTATTACCTTTCTGTTCTCTGCCATTGCTTCGCCGTTCTGGGGAGGCCTTGCTGACCGCAAAGGACGAAAGATCATGTTGCTGCGTTCAGCGCTTGGAATGTCCATCATTATGGTGTTGATGGGGCTGGCACAGAATGTCTGGCAGTTCCTGATCCTGCGCGCGTTGCTCGGCCTGCTGGGCGGCTTTGTTCCTAACGCTAACGCGCTCATTGCCACACAAATTCCCCGACAAAAAAGCGGCTGGGCTCTGGGAACACTCTCAACAGGCGCAGTCAGCGGCGCGCTTCTCGGCCCCCTGGCAGGCGGTTTGCTGGCGGATAATTACGGCCTGCGTCCGGTTTTCTTCATTACCGCCAGCGTGCTGTTCCTTTGTTTTATCGTGACGCTCATCTGCATTCGTGAGAACTTCACACCCGTCGCCAAAAAAGAGATGCTTCACGCGCGGGATGTGCTGGCTTCGTTAAAGAATCCTAAGCTGGTGCTCAGCCTGTTCGTCACCACGATGATTATCCAGGTGGCGACCGGTTCGATTGCCCCCATTCTTACGCTGTATGTTCGTGACCTGGCGGGGAACGTGAGCAATATTGCGTTTATCAGCGGGCTTATTGCTTCTGTTCCTGGCGTCGCAGCGCTGATCAGCGCCCCGCGACTGGGTAAACTGGGCGATCGTGTCGGGCCTGAAAAGATCCTAATCTGTGCGCTGGTGATCTCCGTTCTGCTGCTGATCCCCATGTCGATAGTGCAATCGCCGTGGCAGTTAGGTGTGTTGCGCTTTTTACTGGGCGCTGCAGATGGCGCTTTGCTCCCCGCAGTGCAAACCCTGCTGGTGTACAACTCCACCAATCAAATTGCCGGACGTATTTTCAGCTACAACCAGTCGTTTCGCGATATTGGTAACGTCACCGGGCCGCTGGTTGGCGCGGGCATTTCGGCCACGTTTGGTTTCCGGGCCGTCTTTATCGTCACGGCGGGTGTCGTTCTGTTTAACGCCATCTATTCCTGGTTCAGTTTATCCAGGGCATTACGCCCGGTGGCTGAATAACACAGATGCGTGACGGCTTATTTTCGCATTCATACTTGCAAAATCAGATAATCAGCTATCCTTTCCCTGAATACCTTCTCGAAAAACAGGGAGACACCGATGACCATGTACGCCACGCTGGAAGAAGCGATTGATGCCGCACGCGAAGAATTCCTCGCCGATAATCCCGGCATTGAGGAAGAAAATGCTGACGTGCAACAACTCAATATCCAAAAATATGTTTTGCAGGACGGCGATATTATGTGGCAGGCCGAATTCTTCGCTGACGAAGGTGCAGACGGAGAGTGTTTGCCGATACTGAGCGGTGAAGGTGCGCAGGCCGTCTTTGACGGCGACTACGATGAAATCGAATTACGTCAGGAGTGGCTTGAAGAGAATACGCTACATGAATGGGATGAAGGCGAGTTTCAGCTCGAACCTCCGCTGGATACAGAAGAGGGCCAGACCGCAGCAGATGAGTGGGACGAGCGTTAAGGTCGTTTACTCATAAGGGCCATGGCTGGCATCCACAGGCAACAGCAGTGTGTCGAAAATGAGTGAGAAGGGTAAATCGAGCACGGTCAGGTAACGCCATGCTGAATCCCGAACGTCCCATTTCACGCCGGGGTAATACTGATTACCGTGACCTTGCCCCGGAATGGTGCGGCTGATGATACTGCCACAACCGCTGAGCAGCATCGCCATTATGACCACAAAGACTATTTTCATTTATGACCTCATAAAAAAATACCGGCAACTAAGCCGGTATTTTTATATTGCGCAGCTTACTTCGCTTTCAACGCCAGTGGGTTGAGCTTCAGCGTCTTATAGTAGTTTACCCATGAAGAATATCTCTCCGGGGCAGACCAGACACGGTAGTGAAGTCGCGCCATTGTAACCGGATCGCTTAACAGGACCAGACGACGGTCGCGGTTCAGTTTTTCCGGCGTCTCGTTCAGCGCCTGCTCAACGTGGCGATCGCGGGCAATCTCCAGCACTTGACTGGCGCGGTGACGGGCGGTTGCCATCGCGGTTGCCAGCGCATTGAATGACGGGTTAAACACAGCGTGCATAAAGCCATCAGCCAGCGAGCGATTACGGTTCAGCTCCAGATACTTATCGGTGTCCACCAGCACCTGCGGCGGGGAATACTCTTCCGGGATCAGGAACAGCTTCCAGCGTTTGGTACGCAGGCCCACCGTTGAACGGCTGGAGATCACAGACACAAACGGCGACAGGATCAGCGAGAACACAATCGGTGCCAGCCAGAACAGGAAGCGCAGATCCAGCCATGCCATCCCGGCCGCCCATACCAGCCCCAGCAGCAGCTGAGAGCCGTGACGCATAAAGGCTTCGCTCCACGGCGTGGAGTCATCATCACGCTGCGGGGAGTTCCAGACCACTTCCCAGCCCAGGAACGCACTGACCACAAACACGGTGTGGAACAGCATACGTACCGGTGCCAGCAGCACGGAGAACAGCACTTCCAGCAGCAACGAAAGGGTGACGCGGCAGAAACCGCCGTACTCTTTCGAACCTTTGCACCAGATCAGGATGATACTGAGCAGCTTCGGCAGGAACAGCAGCACCATAGTAGAAGCAAACAGCGCAATCGCCAGCTCCGGACGCCACTGCGGCCACACCGGGAACAGCTGGCGCGGTTGCAGGAAGTATTGCGGTTCCGTCAGAGCATGCACGACCTGCAGAGCCGTCGAAAGCGCAAGGAACATAAACCACAGCGGTGCGGAGAGATAAGACATCACGCCCGTCAGGAACACCGCACGGTGAACCGGGTGCATCCCTTTGACCAGGAACAGACGGAAGTTCATCAGGTTACCGTGACACCAGCGGCGGTCACGCTTAAGTTCGTCCAGCAGGTTCGGCGGCAATTCTTCGTATGAGCCAGGCAGATCGTAGGCAATCCAGACGCCCCACCCTGCACGACGCATCAGCGCTGCTTCCACGAAGTCATGCGACAAAATCGACCCGGCGAAGGACCCTTCACCCGGCAGTGGCGCAAGCGCACAGTGCTCGATGAACGGCTTCACGCGGATAATGGCGTTGTGTCCCCAGTAGTGAGACTCGCCCAACTGCCAGAAGTGCAGACCTGCGGTAAACAGCGGGCCGTAAACACGGGTTGCGAACTGCTGGCAACGCGCATACAGCGTGTCCATACCGGAGGCTTTTGGCGAAGACTGAATGATACCGGCGTTCGGGTTGGCTTCCATCAGGCGCACCAGACCGCTCAGACAGTCACCGCTCATCACGGAGTCCGCATCCAGTACCACCATATAGCTGTACTGATTTCCCCAGCGACGGCAGAAGTCATCAATGTTACCGCTTTTACGCTTCACACGACGACGACGACGGCGATAGAAAATCTGGCCTTCGCCCTGCACTTCCGCAATCAGCTCCATCCAGGCTTTTTGTTCTGCCACGCAGATATCCGGGTTATAGCTGTCGCTCAGGATGTAGACGTCGAAATGCTCAGCGTTACCGGTCGCCTTTACGGACTCCCAGGTCGCACGCAGCCCCGCAAATACGCGGTCAACGTCTTCGTTACAGATAGGCATAATCAGCGCCGTACGGTGCTCAGGATTCAGGGGTTCATCCCCGACCGTTGACGCAGAAATGCTGTATTTGTCACGCCCCATCAGCAACTGCAGGAAGCCCATCAGCGCCGTCCAGAAACCGGCCGATACCCAGCAGAAAAGGACGGCGAACAACAGGAGGATACCGCTCTGCAGAATATACGGCAGCAGCTGCATGAAGGAGACCCAGATATCCTGGCCCATCATGTCTGCCGGGTTGATCAGCGCCCAGCCCTGGTACGGCAGAATGGTTTTCATGTACCAGGTGGCGACCACCGTTTGTGCCAGCGTCAGCAACAACAGGATGTAGCGACGAATGGTGCCGACAGTACGCCATTTCTGTTCAGACGCCTGCTCTTCTTTGGTCAGACGAGACAGGTAGCGTGGTGTAACGTCACGTCCGCGCAGGCGATCCCAGAAGCGGCCCACCGGGTTGGTGCGCCACGGATCGGGGAACATAGACGAACGCGTAGCTTTCGGCATCGCCTGAAGCTGGTCACGCCCTTCGTCGTCTTTGATCAGTTGCCCTTCTGCCAGAGAATCTGGCCACGCCTGCTCCAGACGCGCCTTCACTGACCCCAGAGGCGTGTCATCATCACGGGTAAACGGATGATGTTCACCATCCAGCGCGGTTTGCACCGCGCGGATGTCGCTCTTAGGCAGTGCCGCTTTTTCAATGTCCGTCAGCGGCAGGGCATCAATATATTCAGTTGTATTATTCATTGGCAGGTAGCTGATAGCTCCAGGTTTCACTCAGTGGCTGATCGTTGCTGACCAGCGCAGCGCGCATTTCGGTGGTCTGTTTCGGATCTTTCACTTTCACGCGCAGGGTTAAACGCCACCCTTTGGTAACCGGGTTATAACGCACGGTGTTTTCAACGATTTCACCGTTATCACCAATGCTGGCCTGCGCGGTAACAGCCGTGTCCGGACCCAGTTTTTTCATATCCTGACCCGCGAAGTCCACCACAAAGGCAAGCGTGCCATCTGGCTGACGGATCAGGTTAGACTGCTTCACATCACCCGTAGAACGACGCGTCTGCATGACATAGGCATTATCCGGCGCGTGCAGCTTGTCTTCGTCACGGCTGAAAGTAATGGCGTATTTGAAGTTCATCTCTTTACCGGCTTCCGGAAGCTGATCCGGTGTCCAGTACGCCACGATGTTGTCGTTGGTTTCATCGTTAGTTGGGATCTCAACCAGCTCAACTTTTCCTTTACCCCAGTCGCCCTTCGGCGTTACCCAGGCGCTTGGACGCAGGTCGTAGCGATCGTCCAGGTCTTCAAAGCGAGAGAACTGGCGGCCACGCTGCAGCAGGCCAAAGCCCTGTGGGTTTTCCATCGCGAAGCTGCTGACAGCGAGATGTTTCGGGTTATTCAGCGGACGCCAGATCCACTCACCGTTACCGGCATGAATAGAGAGGCCATTGGAATCATGCAGTTCCGGGCGGAAGTTAGTAGCCGGAGACGGCTGGTTCGGCCCGAACAGGAACATACTGGTCAACGGCGCGACGCCCAGTTTGCCCACTTTATCGCGCAGGTAAACTTTAGACTGTACGTCAACAACCGTGTCACGACCTGGCATAATAACGAAGCGGTATGCACCTGTCGCACGAGGGGAGTCCAGCAGAGCATAGATCGTCAGACGTTTGTCGGTTGGTTTTGGACGCTCGATCCAGAACTCGCGAAAGCGAGGGAATTCTTCACCTGATGGCAGCGCAGTATCAATGGCCAGGCCACGCGCGGAAAGCCCATACACCTGCCCCGCACCAATCACACGGAAGTAGCTGGCACCGAGCATGCTGACGATTTCGTCGTTTTTGTCTTTGCTGTTGATCGGATAAAGCACCTTAAAGCCTGCGAAGCCGAGCTCCTTTACCGTATCTTTATCGTGTTGCACATCGCCAAAATTGAAATAATCCGGGCTGTACTTGATTTTACGTACCGCGGTCGCCGTCACTTCATTGATGGCAACAGGCGTGTCGAAGTACATACCCTGGTGATAAAACTCAAGTTTGAACGGGGTTTTAATGTTGTTCCAGTACGCTTTGTCGTGATTGAACTGGATCTGCTGATAGTCCGCGTACTTCATGTCGCGAAAAACGGAGGGCAGGTTACTTTTCGGCGCTTCGTAGCTCTTGCCCGCCATCGATTTTGCCTGTTTTGCGACATCATCGATGTTAAAGGCCAGGGCTGATGAGGTATACAGGGACAACACCACTGCCGCACCCAACCAACGCATTTTCATCATTTGTGATTTATGTTTCATAATAAGTAAGCACTTCCCCCTTTGTGTGCTTATATCGATCCGATCCATTTTAATGGAAACTCAGGCAATCCGACAACATTATCACCGCTTTGTTCAGCTCGCTGGCTCAGGGATTAAGCAAATGAAAGAACCCGCTTTTCACTTTGCGTGCTTATCCTGGAGACAGGGTGTCGGTCTTGGTGTAGGGTTGGCGTCGAATGTAACCATTATGAGTCTTAGGGATAAGGCGAAAAGTCTGAGAATGCGCAAAGTTATATGAGCACTACACCCGTACAACGTGAATATTTCCTCGATTCTATCCGGGCATGGCTAATGCTGTTGGGGATACCCTTTCACATCTCACTGATTTACTCCAGCCACACCTGGCACGTTAACAGCCAGATGCCTTCCTGGTGGCTCACGCTGTTTAATGACTTTATCCACGCCTTTCGGATGCAGGTGTTCTTTGTCATTTCCGGCTATTTTTCTTATATGTTGTTTTTGCGCTACCCGATGAAACGCTGGTGGAAAGTGCGCGTGGAGCGCGTCGGCATTCCGATGCTGACGGCGATTCCTCTGCTGACGTTACCGCAATTCATTATGTTGCAGTACGTGAAAGGTAAAGCAGCAGACTGGCCGAATCTGTCGCTGTATGAAAAATACAACACGCTGGTCTGGGAGTTGATCTCTCACCTCTGGTTCCTGCTGGTGCTGGTGGTGCTGACCACGGTCAGTCTGGTGATATTCAGCCGTCTGCGCCGACATTTAAGCACTTCATCGGACACCTTTTTCGCCAACATGACGCTCGGTAAACTGTCCCTGCTCTTTTTGGTGCTGGGGATTGTCTACGCGGCCATCAGACGCACGCTGTTCATTATCTATCCCCCGATTCTGAGCGACGGGCTGTTTAATTTTGTGGTGATGCAATCCCTGTTCTACATCCCCTTCTTCCTGGCTGGCGCGCTGGCGTTTGTCTATCCACAGTTGAAATCGCTGTTTACCACGCCTTCCCCCTGGTGTACTGGCGGTGCCGCACTGGCGTTCGCGGCCTACCTGCTCAATCAGCGCTACGGCAGCGGTGACGCGTGGATGTACGAAACGGAAAGCGTGATCACCATGCTGCTGGGCTTATGGATGGTTAACGTGGTGTTTGCCCTGGGCCACCGCCTGCTGAACTTTAAATCCAGCCGAGTGACCTATTTCGTCAATGCGTCACTGTTTATTTACCTGGTCCATCACCCGTTGACGCTGTTCTTCGGGGCTTACATTACCCCGCATATCGCCTCCAATACGCTGGGCTTCTTCACCGGGTTGATCTTCGTGGTGGGGATTGCCATCGCGTTATACGAAATTCATTTACGTATCCCGTTGCTGCGTTTCCTCTTCTCGGGAAAACCACTCGTTAAAGCATGATAAACAGAGCGGCACCTTCAGGTGCCGCTTTTGCGGAATCAGGTATCCAGCTCTTGCCCGCGTTGGGTCAGGAGCCGCTTATAAAGGTGAGTGGTTTCTTCATCAAAACAGACAAAGATCACCTTTTCCGGCATCGGTTTAAGGGAAAGATAGTGGTATACCGTATTCACCGCTATCGTAGCGGCCGCGGCCTTCGGATAACCGTAAACACCGGTACTGATGGCCGGAAACGCCAGGGTTTTGTAACCATTATCAGCTGCAAGACGCAGGCAGTTTCGGTAAGCATCTTCCAGAAGTCTCGCTTCGTGCCGATCTCCGCCATGCCATACCGGCCCGACGGCGTGAATAACCGCTTTCGCAGGGAGATCGCCTGCCAGCGTAATCACGGCATGCCCCGGAGGACACTCCCCCTGCTGCTGACGTACAGCCTTGCATGCTTCCAGAAGCTGCGGCCCGGCAGCGCGATGGATCGCGCCATCCACACCACCGCCTCCCATTAATGATGGATTCGCTGCATTGACGATCACGTCAACGTGCAATGTCGTGATGTCACCGTGAATAACGTCGATTTGCGGTTTCATAAACACCCTCTGCTACCCGCCTTTTTTATAAGTGTATCGCAGAGGGAGGGGGAGAAAAAACGTGTCGTGTAAAAGAGCGTTAACGGCTACCGATAGTCAACCTGGACGACAGCCAGTGTTTTATCCGGATTAAGGTATTTCATACTGACCGTGGTCAGCCCCGGATACGCAGTCCGACCATTAAGGGCCTCCTCATAACTTACCATGCGCGTCCGCATACGATTATTTTCCGGACAGGACATCGCGAACTGGCGATGTTGAGGCGTAATCTCGCAAGGGTCGGCAACAATGGCACCACGAAAATGAATGACACCACCATTCACGATGGTCGCTGAAAATGCAGGCGTGATAAAAGCAGAGGCGATCAGGCCAAAACCTGAAATGAGCAGAGCGGTAGATTTAGTCACAAGATGTACTCCTCAATGTAATTCATCCATGAGGGGTAAAAAGCGCTCCATTATGACAAGGCGGTATCAGGCAGTTGAATATCACTATTTATTCAGCTCCTGATAACATCATAGTTACACCTTTCCACTCCCGCCACATCTGCAAATCATTGATTTACTGAATGATTAAAGCGTGCGGTCTGGAGGCGACCACTGTTGTGATAAATGAAGCGATTTTCCGTCAGAGACAGTGACAATAATGGTCACTGAATCCCCTGATTCGATATTTAAACTCAACCGTGTCAAATCAATCGTCTGATTAGCGGGTATAGAACGGTTATTTTGCTGCCGGGATGTACTTTGCCCCCCTGCTCCCTGACGCATTGACAGGATCTGAACCTGGCATTCACACGATTCGGTCAGAGTGACCTGCGGAATAATGGTTGTCATATGCCCTTGCTGAGAGGTTTGAAAGGTAATTTGGCTGGATAATGCGGCAAGGAGTAATAACGTATTCATGATGCACTCCCGAAAAAAAACAGGGCAAATGCCCTGTTTTTTTGTAGCACAGATTTGAAATTAGTATTGATGCGCAGTGGCGTTGTTGCCGAAGCCGACCTGGTGCACAGTTACAGTTGACCCGGAAGCGGTCTGGTCCACTGCCGCGCCGTTGCCGCCGCCGAACTGTTTAACATTGATGATGGAATCTTTGCTATTCCACTGGTCAATGGTTGCACTGTTACCAAAGCCTTTCTGCAGCAGATCAATGGAGCTCTCATCAGAGCCTTGTCCTACATCAGCGCCGTTACCGCCGCCATGCTGAGTAATGGTCAGATCAGAGTCTTTAGCATCAGTTTGCAAGGCAACAGCGGAGTTGCCGCCACCGTACTGGTAAATGCTCAGGGTTGAGTCAGGGCCGCTATTACCGCCACCCCAGCCGCCACCACCGCCACCGAATTGTGGAACCGCACCTGCGAAAGCACTGCCAGAAACTACGATTGCTGCAATTGCTGCCACTTTGAAAAGTTTCATGGTAAACCCCCATCGGATTGATTAATTTGTCACAACGCACTAGCGCTGAATAACGCGAATAGCCATTTGTGACTGTCTCTGTACTACGACTGCTGTTTTCTGAGTACCATACTGCGTAATATTCGCCCTGTTACCCGACCCTTTTTGGATAATCATTGCGGTATTACCAAAGGCTTCCTGCTTAATACTCGCATCATTCCCGTTGCCGGCCTGATCAATATAAGCAAGATTGTAAGTCCCTGATTGATCAACTTTCGCTCTATTGTTTCCACCTTCCTGAGAAACAACGGACAGTAATTTAGAACCGCCCTGGCGAACATTGGCATTATTACCTGAGCCTTGTTGACCAATAATGGCTGCCTGATTATATGAAGACTTGCTTAATTCATTAACCGCAAAGTTATATTCAGAACCTGCCAAATCTGAATCCCCTGCGATTACAAATCCAGGCGCACCCAGTAATGTAAACATCATAAATAACGTTCTGTTTTTCATGTTGTCACCCTGGACCTGGCCATACACAAATTAACGTTCATTCAGTGTTAACGCGTTTCGTATTTTGTTAACGCCGCGTTACGGTGAAGAGTATGTCTGCCGAAACAATTTAAATATCTCACCCGCGCGTCTTATTTTTATTATTGGTTTCACCTCAAAGTATTAATTCTCGCCAAAATACGCAGGAATCAGCGTAACTTAGTGCAAATAAAAAAAGAGTCAGTTACAGGTTGTACACTGTAAGGAGTGCTTGTCCAGCCTTACCTGTCGCGACTTCACGTTAACCAGAGATGATTTTTTACAAGCCTCGTGACACACGAGCATGTTTTCTTAAGATGCCTTACACAGTTGAACCAGGGCTTAGTTTTTTCTCTGTTCTCATACCAGAAAACCACCCACACCAAAATAAATATATCGTTACATTTCATAGATATATAATAATTTGTATGATTTTTAAAATCTGTGCACTGATATTAATGTGTACAACTTTTCTATTAAATTAAAACTAATTACCCACCAGAAATACACAATTTAATATTGATTTTTACATTTAGTTACATGATTAACACTTGCTTTAAAGTTCGTAATAGCTAGATTGAAATCAGCAGTAAGTCATTTTGTTTTTATTTATCTCCCCCTCTGGGGGGATGGTTTGATTCTACACACAGCAGTGCCACATCTGTCAGTACCTCTGGTGTCTCTTTCTCTATTAGCGAGGGACAGCTGTCAGGTGTCATAAATAAAGTGGGGTTTCATCATGTTTAATGAAGTCCATAGTTTACATGGTCATACATTATTGTTGATCACAAAGCCTTCTTTACAAGCGACAGCACTATTGCAGCACTTAAAGCAATCTCTGTCACTGAACGGGAAATTGCATAATATTCAACGTTCTTTTGATGATATTGCATCTGGCAGCATCATTCTTCTCGATATGATGGAAGCGGATAAAAAACTTATTCATTACTGGCAAGATAACTTAAGCAGGAAAAACAATAATATCCGCGTGTTATTATTAAATACCCCTGACGAATATCCATTCAGAGATATTGAAAGCTGGCCGCATATCAATGGCGTATTCTACGTCACTGAAGAAGAAGATCGTGTCGTGGAAGGGCTGCAAGGTATATTACGGGGAGAATGTTATTTCTCGCAAAAACTTGCCAGCTATCTCATTACACACTCCGGTAATTATCGCTATAACAGTTCAGAATCCGCACTGCTGACGCATCGTGAGAAAGAGATCCTGAACAAGCTGCGCATTGGTGCTTCAAATATTGAAATCGCCCGTTCGTTATTTATCAGCGAAAATACGGTTAAGACGCACCTTTATAATCTTTTCAAGAAGATAGCTGTTAAAAACCGAACTCAGGCAGTTTCATGGGCAAACGATAACCTCAGGCGTTAATAGCATGAAACGCACGTTGAGTTGGATTGCCGCAGCAGGCTTTCTGCTTGCTGCCGGGAACCTCCAGGCTGTGGAAGTTGAAGTTCCCGGATTGTTGACCGACCACACTGTCTCTTCTGTCGGGCACGATTTTTACCGTGCCTTCAGTGATAAATGGGAAAGTGATTACCCCGGTAACTTAACAATCAACGAACGGCCCAGCGCACGTTGGGGAAGCTGGATAACAATAACAGCGAATCAGGATGTTATTTACCAGACCTTCTTATTCCCGACGAAAAGAGACTTCGATAAGAACGTCGCTTTCGCACTGGCACAAACAGAAGAGGCTATTAATCGTCTGCAGCTAGATAAAGCGCTGTTGAGCACTGGTGATTTAGCAAAAGATGAGTTCTAGCAACGATACCTATTTTGGAGGCTGTAATGCGTCTCGCACACACAGTGATCTCGTTAATGCTCATTGCGCCGCTAAGCTGGGCCGGAAATATGACCTTCCAGTTCCGCAACCCTAACTTTGGCGGTAACCCGAACAACGGGGCATTCATGCTTAACGAAGCCCAGGCTCAAAACTCGTATAAGGACCCCAGCTATGATGACGATTTCGGTATCGAAACCCCATCAGCGCTGGATAACTTTACTCAGGCCATCCAGTCGCAAATATTAGGTGGCTTATTAACCAATATTAACACCGGTAAACCCGGCCGCATGGTGACAAACGACTTTATTGTCGATATCGCCAATAAAGACGGGCAGCTTCAGTTGAATGTGACTGACCGTAAAACCGGAAAAACATCGACAATCCAGGTTTCGGGTTTGCAGTCTAATTCAACTGATTTCTAAACAACGTCGAAATAAGGACAATCATCATGCAGCGCTTTTTAATAATTGTTGCAGTGTGCTTATTGAGCGGTTGTTTAACTGCTCCACCGAAAGAAGCCGCTAAGCCAACATTAATGCCTCGGGCACAAAGCTATCGCGATTTGACGCATTTGCCGACACCAACCGGTAAGATATTTGTCTCGGTTTATAATATTCAGGACGAAACCGGACAGTTCAAACCGTACCCGGCAAGTAACTTCTCAACGGCGGTGCCGCAGAGCGCTACCGCGATGCTGGTCACCGCGCTGAAGGATTCACGCTGGTTTATTCCTCTGGAACGTCAGGGGCTACAAAACCTGCTGAACGAGCGTAAGATTATCCGCGCCGCTCAGGAAAATGGCACCGTCGGCGTCAATAACCGAATGCCGCTTCAGTCTCTCACCGCAGCCAATATCATGGTGGAAGGCTCCATTATCGGCTACGAAAGTAATGTGAAATCCGGTGGTGTGGGTGCACGTTACTTCGGTATTGGCGCAGATACGCAATACCAGCTCGACCAGATTGCAGTCAACCTGCGTGTGGTCAATGTCAGCACGGGTGAGATTTTATCCTCCGTGAATACCAGCAAAACCA
The DNA here is from genome assembly GCF_009176645.1 of Enterobacter oligotrophicus. NCBI lineage: Bacteria > Pseudomonadati > Pseudomonadota > Gammaproteobacteria > Enterobacterales > Enterobacteriaceae > Enterobacter > Enterobacter oligotrophicus. Next base: position 4,222,255 of record NZ_AP019007.1, on the reverse strand, counting down.
TTCTCTCCTATGAAGTACAGGCCGGGGTGTTCCGCTTCATTGATTACCAGCGTTTGCTGGAGGGTGAAATCGGATATACCTCCAATGAACCGGTGATGCTGTGTCTGATGTCAGCCATCGAAACGGGCGTCATCTTCCTGATTAATGATGGTATCGATCGCGGGCTGTGGGATCTGCAGAATAAAAACGATGCAAAAAATGAGGTTCTGGTGAAATACCGCGAAATGTCGGTGCCTCCGGAATCCTGATCGGAAACCGACAAAAAAGGCGAGATCATGATCTCGCCTTTTTTTATTCACTCACCGGTGTGGTGTTCTGAGCCCTTTCTCGTCGGGATGCCAGCCACAGGCCGCTGTTTTTCATGGCATAGCCAAACAGCAGCCCCAGCGCCAGCGATGGCACAACCAGCTTCCAGTCGCCCTGCCCCGCAAAGGTTGCACAAGCACCAATGAAGGTTCCCGGCACAAAAGAGAGCAGGAGATGCTTCGCCTGGACGCACATCAGAAACGCGACCACGCCCGTCATGGCATAACCCAGGATCTCAAGATGCGGAGCCAGCGCGCTGCCTTTCATAATGACCAACGCCCAGATAACACCGCTCATCATGGTGCAGCCAGAGATAAACAAACCTTTTACGCCACCCTGCGGGCAGGCAAAGTAGGCCGTGCAACCGAGGAAACCAGCCCAGCTCAGCAAACCAAGAGAGACAGCCACCCATCCCCAAAGCCCGGAGAGAATGCCCGTTGTAAGTGCAATACAAAGTAATATGTTCATGGTGCGCATCTTAGCAGAAGCGCACCAGACAAATGAGATCAGAAGCACATTACGTGCAAGTTGAAATGTATCGTTGCAGAAATTTTGTGATTCAAATCACTCTTCATTCTCTTCTTCCAGTTCATCCCACATGGCGGCAATCGCGTCTCGGGTCAGGGGGGCCAGCGTTCGCCAGAAGGGGGACGTGGCATGCGCCTCAACCTTGCCGAGGAAAGCCCCGCACCACGGCAGCAGGTACTCTTCAAACAGGGTTTCGATGGCTTCGTTTTCATCCTCACCCGCATGATCTTCAATCCATGAGGCTGCCAGCAGCAATGTACCAATGTGATCGGCTGGCGTATCGGTCAGCGGCATGCCGCGCTCAGAGAGAAACGCACGCACTTCGGCCTCCGTCGCACCGTCCTGCCAGGCAGAGCGATACGGCGAAACGCGACACTCTTCACCCACGAAGAGCGCGTTGTAATCCGTGGAAATCTGCTGCATGTCACAGGATTTTTGCAGGCGCGCCAGTAAATCATCCTGTTCCAGCGGCCAGTTCTGCGCCAGCTTTCCTTCACGGATCAGCGTAAAGAGTGGAACCAGCAGCGGGTCTTGTGGCTGACGGTAGTAAAGCGTACCCAGCACGCGACAGAGGATGGAAAATTCATTCATGTTTTTATTCCAGTACACAATTAAAGATCGGCAAATTCATCAATCGGGGTCATTCCACGCGACTCGAGGAAATCAAGCATCCGCCGCGGCGTGACGTTCAGGATACGCTCTTCCGGGAAACCGACATCCTTAAGCACTTTCAGACATTCATTAAAATCACCGAGCGTAAATGCCGTATGCGAATCAGAGCCCAGCGCCACCATGCCTCCGGCATCCCGAACGGCCGCCGCCACGTCGCGACAATTTGCTTCACTGCCCTTACGCGAGTGGACAAAAGAGGAGTTATTAATCTCCAGCGCGACGCGGTGTTTCGCCGCCGCCTGCGCGACAGCCTGGATATCAATCGGGAACTTAGGGTTGCCTGGATGGCTGATAATATGCACGTTGCCGCTGGCAATCGTGGCGATCATCGCCGTGGTGTTTGTCTCTTTATCCTGCGGTGCAAAAACCGGCTCATGGAAGCCAGCAATAATCAGATCCAGCGAGGTGAGCATCGGCCCGGTGCAGTCGATTTCACCGTCGGTATTTTTGATGTTCGCTTCGATGCCGCGCAGTATCCCAACGCCATCGACCAGACGTGGCCAGATGCGCATATTCACAAAATGCCAGTAGTGCGGCGCATCAGCCATATCAGGACCGTGATCGGTAATGGCAAACAGCTTGATGCCTTTTAGCTTCGCTTGCGCGATGTAATCATGCAGGGTGCTATACGCGTGGGTACTGGCGACGGTGTGCATATGCAGGTCAACGGGATACATCTTTCTCTCCTCTGCGTTTTTTCCAAAGGATAGCAGTTATCAGCGGCGAATATTAGCAAAAACCCGGCCAACGCCGGGTTTCTCTTAGTAACCGCGCTGTCTGTCGACTTGCCCGGTGACGGCGTGTCCCTGCTCCATCTGGCTGATGGTGTGGGAAATATAAGCCACGGCTTCTGCTGGGCGCGTGACCGCTGCCACATGCGGTGTCATCGCCACACGCGGGTGCGCCCACAGCGGGCTGTCCGCTGGCAGTGGTTCACGGCTGTAGACATCCAGCATTGCCCCTTTGAGTTTGCCACTTTCCAGAGCATTGAGGAGATCGGCTTCCACCAGGTGAACGCCACGCGCCAGGTTCATCAAATAGCTCTGTTCAGCCAGTTGGTTCAGTAGCGTACTGTTAATGATGCCGACCGTCTCTGCTGTATTGGGTAGCAGGTTAATGAGCACACGCGTGCCTTTCAGGAAGGCACCGAGTTCGTCGGTTCCGGCAAAACTCTGTACACCCGGATAGTCTTTACGGCTGCGGCTCCAGCAGCGCAGCGGGAATCCCCACGGGGCCAGCGCCTCAGCGACTTTCGAGCCCAGTACGCCCGCACCAAGAATACCGATAGTAAAATCTTCGCGCTGATAATCCGGCAGCGGCTCCCAGTGTGATTGCTGCTTAAATGCCTGATAATCATCAAAACGGCGGAACCAGTGGAGTACCTGGCTCACCGCATATTCCTGCATTTGCTGGCCCATGCCAGTATCTTCCAGACGGAACAGTGGAATATGCTCGGGTAGCATTTCCGGGTGCGCCTTCAGTTTGCTGAGAATGGAATCGACGCCCGCGCCCAGGGCAAACACGGCCTTCAGTTCGCGCCCCTGGAGCATTTCAACCGGCGGATGCCAGACCAGCGCGTAGTCGGCATGTTCATTATCGCCCCGCTTCCACTCGCGAACGCGTGCGCCCGGCAGCGCTGCCGAAAGTGCCTTAATCCAATAAGCGGTATCAAACGTAGGGTGATAAAAGATTATATCCATGGTCATTCCTGCCTTTTATTGCGCTGTTTTGTTTTCATTTTCAACTGGATTGCCAGCATAACAAATTTATCGGCAAACCGCGTTGCTGATAAAAGAGGCGCTTTTAGCACATTTCGGAATCAGGTTGCCTGAAGTTTGTCTAAACGCGCTAATTTACTGAAAAAGTGAGTTGACGGCCGTTCGGCTTTTCCTTACATTAGCGCCCGTCCCGACAACGCCGGGATGACAATATGGTGAGGTGTCCGAGTGGCTGAAGGAGCACGCCTGGAAAGTGTGTATACGGCAACGTATCGGGGGTTCGAATCCCCCCCTCACCGCCATATTTAAGATGAGAGCCCGTATGAAAGTACGGGCTTTTTTCTTTTATATTCTCCGGGCTGGGGGGGATGAGAACCTCCGACCGGGGTTCGACAACTGGCGACTGCCAGTTGGACAGACTGTGAGCACAGCGAACAGGCTGCCCGCAGGGCGAGCGTAGCGAGTCAATCCCCCCCTCACCGCCATATTCAAGATGAGAGCTCGTACGAAAGTACGGGCTTTTTTCTTTTATATTCTCCGGGCTGGGGGGGATGAGAGCCTCCGACCGGGGTTCGACAACTGGCGACAGCCAGTTGGACAGACTGTGAGCGCAGCGAACAGGCTGCCCGCAGGGCGAGCGTAGCGAGTCAATCCCCCCCTCACCGCCATATTTAAGATGAGAGCCCGTATGAAAGTACGGGCTTTTTTCTTTTATATTCTCCGGGCTGGGGGGATGCTCTGTGCAAGATTCATGTCGGGTGGCGCTGCGCTTACCCGACCTACAAAAGACGCTATTCTTCCACCATCCGCGCATACTCTTCGGTAAGAAAATCCACCAGCGTCCTCACCGACGGCAACAACCCACGCCGTGAAGGATACACCGCATGGATCACCTCCCGCCGTGGTTCCCACGCGTCCAGCACTCGAACCAGTTCTCCGGACGCTAACTGATCTTTCACCATCAAAATCGGCAACTGCACCACACCCACACCCGCCATTGCCGCTTCCCGCAGTGCCAGCATGTCGGTGGTAATAAAGCGTGGCGAGTAATGGATCTCCGCTTTCGCCCCTTCAGGCCCACTGAGTTCCCACTTATGCAGTTGCTTACCTGCACCCATGCTCAGACCTGGCCACTCACTGAGCTCCGAAGGCATAACAGGTTTTCCCATGCGTTCAATCAGCAGCGGGCTCGCCACAAGACAATGCCCCCTGTCCGCCAGCACTCTGAGCACCAGATCGCTGTCATCAAACGGACGCGGACGAACGCGGATTGCGACATCGATCCCTTCGCCCACCAGATCCACCCGCCGGTTGGTCGCCTCAAGCTGGAGATTAATGCCGGGATAGAGTGCCATAAACCTCGCCAGCATTGGCCCCACGTGGACATGCAACAACGTAACAGGACAGGTGATCCTGACAATACCACGCGGTTCAGCCTGCAGTGCAGCGACAGCCTCCTCCGCCGCTTCCGCTTCTACCAGCATCGCTTTGCAGTGCTGATAGAATGTCTGCCCCACTTCCGTGACCGTAAACTGACGCGTCGTACGCTGTATTAGCCGCACGCCAAGCCGTGCTTCTAGCTGGGCAATCCTGCGGCTCAGTTTCGACTTAGGCTGATCGAGCACTCTGCCCGCCGCAGCAAACCCACCGCAGTCGACCACTTTCACAAACCACATGAAGTCGTTGAGATCCTGCATAAATCCTCATTGTTCTGTTTATGGAACAGTGAATGTCATTTTAACTATCTACCGGGATATTAACTCCGAATATAAGCTAATTACATCAACAAAACATCAGGAGTTAATCATGAAAAACGTAACAGGCGTTTATACCGCACCACGTCAGCACTGGGTCGGCGACGGTTTTCCGGTTCGCTCGATGTTTTCTTACCAGACACATGGTGAACCACTCAGCCCGTTCTTACTGCTTGACTACGCGGGACCGCATACCTTCCCGGCAGACGGCGTAAAACGCGGCGTGGGCGAGCACCCTCACCGTGGTTTTGAAACCGTCACCATCGTCTATTCCGGTGAGGTCGAACACCGTGATTCCACCGGCAGAGGTGGTGTCATTGGCCCCGGCGACGTGCAGTGGATGACAGCGGGTGCGGGCATTCTGCATGAAGAGTTCCACTCCAGCGCGTTCTCGCAGAAAGGAGGCGAACTGAAAATGATGCAGTTGTGGGTCAATTTGCCTGCGAAAGACAAAATGGCCACACCCGGTTACCAGAGCATCACGAAAGGCGATATCCCGGTGGTGGCGTTGCCTGAAAACAGCGGAGAGGTGCGGGTTATCGCAGGCCGTTACCAGGACGTGGTGGGCCCGGCACACACGTTCTCCCCGCTGAACGTATGGGATATCACGCTGCATCAGGGAAAATTTCTTACGCTTAATCAGCCCGAGGGCTGGAGCACGGCGCTGGTTGTGCTTGAAGGGAACGTAGTAGTGAACGGTACGAGCCAGGCCGGTGAAGCACAGCTGATCGTCCTGAGTCAGGACGGCGACAAACTGCATCTGGAAGCCAGCAGCGATGCCAAAGTGTTGCTGATGGCCGGTGAACCGCTGAACGAACCTGTCGTCGGTTATGGCCCGTTTGTCATGAACAGTAAAACCGAAATCGCCGAAGCCATTCGCGATTTCAATTCCGGCCGCTTCGGCCAGATCTGAGAGCAATAAAGGAGAGGATTATGTCTACCCCTGCTAACTTCAACGGCGCACGTCCCGCAATTGATGTAAATGATGCGATCATGCTGCTTATCGATCACCAGAGCGGTCTGTTTCAAACCGTGGGTGATATGCCAATGCCGGAGCTGCGCGCCCGCGCTGCGGCACTGGCGAAAATCGCTTCACTGGCAAATATCCCGGTGATCACCACCGCGTCGGTCCCGCAAGGACCGAATGGTCCGCTCATTCCGGAGATCCACGCCAACGCACCTCATGCACAATATGTGGCGCGTAAAGGTGAGATTAACGCCTGGGATAACCCGGAATTTGTTGCAGCAGTGAAAGCGACCGGACGCAAAACGCTGATTATTGCGGGAACGATTACCAGCGTCTGCATGGCGTTTCCGTCTATCAGCGCCGTGGCTGATGGCTATAAAGTGTTTGCGGTGATCGACGCTTCAGGCACCTACAGCAAAATGGCGCAGGAGATCACCCTGGCGCGCGTGGTACAGGCGGGCGTCGTCCCGATGGATACCGCCGCTGTTGCCTCTGAGATCCAGCGCACCTGGAACCGTGCAGATGCCGCCGAATGGGCAGAAGTCTATACGCACATTTTCCCGGCTTACCAGTTGCTGATCGAAAGTTACAGTAAAGCGCAGGACGTCGTAAAAAATAGTGAAGCACTCGATTCACAGCGTTAATCACAGGCTCCGCGGTGTAAAAACCGTGGAGCTGATTATTGCTTAACCGAACAAGCACTAAAGCAGAAAATCTGCTTGACCGTTTTAGCGCAACTCCCTATAGTAGCGCCCCGTTGCCCCCCCAAGCGGTCAGGCAGCAAAACAATATGGTGAGGTGTCCGAGTGGCTGAAGGAGCACGCCTGGAAAGTGTGTATACGGCAACGTATCGGGGGTTCGAATCCCCCCCTCACCGCCATATTTGAGATGAGAGCCCGTACGAAAGTACGGGCTTTTTTCTTTTATATTCTCCGGGCTGGGGGGGATGAGAGCCTCCGACCGGGGTTCGACAACTGGCGACAGCCAGTTGGACAGACTGTGAGCGCAGCGAACAGGCTGCCCGCAGGGCGAGCGTAGCGAGTCAATCCCCCCCTCACCGCCATATTTGAGATGAGAGCCCGTACGAAAGTACGGGCTTTTTTCTTTTATATTCTCCGGGCTGGGGGGGATGAGAGCCTCCGACCGGGGTTCGACAACTGGCGACAGCCAGTTGGACAGACTGAGCGCGCAGCGAACAGGCTGCCCGCAGGGCGAGCGTAGCGAGTCAATCCCCCCCTCACCGCCATATTCAGGATGAGAGCTCGTACGAAAGTACGGGCTTTTTTCTTTTATATTCTCCGGGCTGGGGGGATGAGAACCTCCGACCGGGGTTCGACAACTGGCGACTGCCAGTTGGACAGACTGTGAGCACAGCGAACAGGCTGCCCGCAGGGCGAGCGTAGCGAGTCAATCCCCCCCTCACCGCCATATTCAAGATGAGAGCTCGTACGAAAGTACGGGCTTTTTTCTTTTATATTCTCCGGGCTGGGGGGGATGAGAACCTCCGACCGGGGTTCGACAACTGGCGACAGCCAGTTGGACAGACTGAGCGCGCAACTACAGCGCTCCCGATGTCTACACCGTCGGAACCGTTCCACCGTCAATCACAAATTCTGTTCCGGTGATCGTTGCCGCACGTGGTGAGGCCAGAAAAGCGATCAGGTTTGCCACTTCAATCGGCTTCGACGGACGCCCCAGCGGAATACCCCCCAGGGCATCCATGATAATTTTCTTTCCACCTTCATAATCTGTCCCCGCCTGCAACGCCAGCCGTTCGGCCATAGCCACAGACGCTTCCGTTTCAATCCATCCTGGTGCCACACGTACCACACGTACACCCTTTGGAGAAACCTCTTTTGACAGGCTTTTACTGTAGGTCGATAACGCGGCCTTCGCCGCCGCATAGCCGGTCGTCGATTGTGGCAAGGGGAGTTCACGCTGAATGGATGTAACGTGAATAATCACGCCTTCCCCCTGCTCCAGCATACCGGGTAACAACGCGCGATCCAGCCGGACGGCAGGCAGCAGGTTAAGGTTTAACTCCTGCTGCCATTCCTCTTCACCTAATGCAGCGAAGCCACCGCCCGGTGCAGTTGAGCCACCGGCAACATGAACAATAATATCAACGCCGCCAAAGTGAACCTGTACCGCTCTGGCCACGCTCTCACATCCCTCAATCGTGGTGAGATCCGCCGCGATAAAAACATCGGCTATCGCTTCCGCAGGCTGTGTTCTTGCTGTGGTTAACACTTTCGCGCCGAGTTCACGAAAAAGCCCCACCACCGCTTTTCCAACGCCCTTCGTCCCTGCGGTTACCAGAATTCGTTTCCCTTGTAGCTCAAGATTCATAGACATTACACCATCTCCAGCGTTGAGATCTTGCCATCCACCAGTCCGCAAGCATGACTGAGTTCATCAATAACCCGTGCATCTGCCGTGAAGCAGTGAATAACATTCGCGATATCCGCCTCAAAGCAGGCAGAAATAGCGGCAGGAAAAAAGAGTGGCATCGTGCTGGCTCCTGTTAGTTGCAGTACAGGCATTTTCACCATAGACTGTAAAAACATCAAGAACGCACAAAAAAGTAAGTTACTGAATTATGAGTAAGGTTTACACGCCTGCCACAGCGGCATTCGGTGTTGAAGAGGTCATTCGACTGCTGGAAGGTCGCTGGAAATTAATCATTCTTTTCCATCTTTTCGACGGAAAAGTTCAGCGTTACTCAGACTTTGAAAAATTGATCCCTGGGATCTCGCAAAAGATGTTAGCTCAACAGCTGCGACAGCTTGAGTCCGACGGAATCGTTTCGAGAAAACTCTACCCGCAGGTGCCGCCAAAGGTTGAATACCGCCTTACGGAATGGGGGCAAGCCCTGTGCCCGGCGCTGGATGCCATGCTGAAATGGGCCGAAAAGCGCGAAGCCTGTCAGGCCATCCCTGCTGACGACACGCACAAGTCTTTATAATTGCGCCTCAGATGACGCACATAAAAATAAGGCCTGGTTTCCCAGGCCTTCAACACAATCTCACACTCAGTAGTACGCTTGCAGCGTGCGCTGGCACAGCGCCGAACGGACGCAGTCATCTTTTGTAAAGCGCACCACGCCGATCATCTCATCTTCCTCAAAACGTGACATCGCGTCGCTCAGTCCGGATTTCACGCCGGATGGCAGGTCACACTGGGTAATATCGCCGTTGACGATAACCGTCACGTTCTCCCCGAGGCGCGTTAAAAACATCTTCATTTGCGCAGCAGTCACGTTCTGAGCCTCGTCAAGAATGACGACCGCATTTTCAAATGTACGTCCGCGCATATAGGCGAACGGCGCGATTTCCACCTTGCCAATCTCTGGTCGCAGGCAGTACTGCATAAAGGATGCGCCCAGTCGCTTCACCAGCACGTCATAGACGGGCCTGAAGTACGGGGCAAACTTCTCCGAAATATCTCCGGGCAAGAAGCCGAGATCTTCATCAGCTTGCAGTACCGGACGAGTGACGATAATCCTGTCCACGTCCTTATGGATCAGAGCTTCCGCCGCTTTGGCTGCACTAATCCACGTTTTCCCGCATCCGGCTTCACCGGTTGCAAAGATGAGCTGTTTACTCTCGATAGCATTCAGGTAGTGCGCCTGAGCTTCATTACGCGCCACAATTGGTGAAGTATCACGGCTGTCACGCGCCATGCCAATTGCTTCTACGCCACTCATCTGCACAAGCGAGGTGACCGATTCTTCTTCACGTTGTTTATGGCTACGTGAATCCCGTCTCAGCACACGTTTTGCTTCGCGACGAGCTTTGATCACTGCTTTTTGTCTTCCCATGGATAGCACCTTGAGTTGTTGGTATTCATCACACGCGCCAGCGTCGGCACGATTATGCGCACGAACATCAGAGGGTTGGCTTCCTTGTAAGCCATTGCTTGCTTTACCGGATGACGATACAGAATAGCTACGCGCACCGTTCTGCACGTCGGTGGAATCAGATTCTTGAGGTGAAGGGGGGAATTTCGTGGTGAAGAAATCGCTGCCGGAGTCTGAGCCTCCGCGCCGGGTGCTGCGGTTGTTTTGTTTACCTTGTCCAGTACAGGACGCAACCATTCGCGATCTCCATAGTGAATCAGTATCACTGCCGGGAACTACCGCTGTCTTATCTTAAGTACATCAGGATTTATCATAAATGCAACATTTATTTTACCTAGATGCAACTTTTCAGACTACTCCTGCAGTGGATTCAGTCTCATATACGAATATTACAGAAATATAACAGAAGGTTAGTCATATGAAAAAATAATGTCCCCGCGAACTATCGCAGGGACAATTATCAGGCTTCGATTAATCCCTGGCCGAGATAAGCCTGGCGATTGCGTGCGCCTGGCAGGGCAAAGAAGTAACCACCACCGATGGGCTTTATGTACTCTTCCAGCGCTTCGCCGTTTAAGCGCTTCTGTACGGTTAAAAAGCCCTTCTCCAGATCGTGCTGGTAGCAGACAAACAGCAGTCCCATATCCAGCTGACCGGAGTTCGTGACGCCCAATGAGTAGCTGTAGCCCCGGCGCATCATCAGGCTGGACTGCGTTTCTTGCGTTCGCGGATTCGCGAGGCGAATATGGCTGTCCAGCGCGATGGTGTCGCCATCCGGGTCGCTTGCGTAGTCCGGCACATCATGCTCGTTCTTCATGCCCAGCGGCGCGCCGCTTTGCTTGTCGCGACCAAAGATCGTCTGCTGCTCTTTCAGCGGGGTACGGTCCCAGAACTCTACGTGGAACTGGATAATCCGCACCGCCTGATAGCTGCCGCCCACGGCCCAGACGGGTTCATCCTGGTTGTCCGTCACCCAGACGATATCTTTCATTAACGCAGCATTGCTGCTGTCCGGGTTAGCCGTGCCGTCTTTGAAGCCCAGCAGGTTAACCGGTGTCTCTTTCCCTTTGCTGCGGGCGGCGTGGTCAGAGATAAACCCTTCCCGCTTCCAGCGCACGCTCAGCAGATCCGGGGTGTGTTTAATAATATCGCGCAACGCGTGGATCACCGTGTCCTGAGTGTTGGCGCAAATCTGCAGCAGCAGATCGCCATGACACAGCGCCGCATCAAGGGAATCGTTCGGGAAGCGCGTCATTTTTTGCAGCGCTTTCGGCTTCTGCTTCGCCAGGCCGTAACGGTCATCAAACAGTGACTCCCCCACCGACACGGTAATCGTCAGGTTATCCGGAGCGATAAACGGCCCCAGAATGCCGGAGTCCATTGGCGGCAGGCGCGGGTTTGGCGTGTCCGGTGCCGGGCCGCCTGCGGTGAGAAACGCGATCCGCGTCGTCAGCAGGCGAAACAGACGTTCCAGGTCGGCCTTATCACTCGCCAGCGAATCAAACGCCACCAGCATCATCGCGGCCTGCTGCGGCGTCAGAATACCCGACTGGTGCTCGCCATAAAACGGCTGCGTCTCCATGCGGGCATCCGGCGACAGCGTGCCGGGGGCACTTTGCGGTTTTGCCGCATGTGCCACCGGACAGCCCCCAGCCAGAGCAAGCGCGCCGCCAAGCGCCCCTACTCCTTTCAGCAATCGACGTCGTGAAGGTTCAGCGACGTCATACTCGTCTTGCTTGTTCATGGTGCTTAGTCCAGGCCCAGAACGCCACGTAACTGAGCCAGATCTTCTGCCAGCGTGGTAATAGGCCCTTTCAGCGCATTACGGTCAGCATCGGTCAGTTTGTCGTAGGTTTCGAAGCCGTCTTTAGTGCGATACTTCGCCAGAATGGTGTCGACTTTCTTAAAGTTGGCATCCACTTTCGCCAGCAGTTCGCTGTTCGCTTTCTGCAACTGAGGACGCAACAGATCGACAATTTTCTTCGCACCGTCTACGTTCGCCTGGAAATCCCACAGGTCGGTGTGGCTGTAACGATCCTCTTCACCACTGATTTTGCTGGCGGCCACTTCTTCAATCAGACCGGCCGCACCGCCCACCACTTTTGACGGCGGGAACGCCAGCTCGCTGATACGCTTTTGCAGATCCAGCACATCGCTGTTAAGTTGCTCAGCGTATTTCTCCATCCCTTTGGTGGAGTTATCGCCAAACAGCGCTTTTTCCAGGCGGTGGAAACCGGTGAATTTCGGATCGGCGGCTTTCTGCTCGTAATCGTCTTCACGGGCATCAATGCTGCCATCGAGGTCAGAGAACAGCTCGGCAATTGGCTCAATGCGCTCATAGTGCTGACGGGTTGGGGCATAAAGCGATTTCGCTTTTTCGATATCGCCCGCTTTCACCGCGTCGGTAAAGGCTTTGGTGCCTGTGACCAGGTCTGCCGTCTCTTTGGTGACATAGGCTTTGTACGCCGTGATAGCATCGCCCAGGCTCAGCAACGCTTCGCCTTTAGCGGCATCTGCCGTCGCTTCACCTTTCACGATCAGCTTGCCTTTCGGGTTAGTCAGCAGGCCGCAGGTCATGTCGTACTCGCCCGGCTGCAGGTTAGCCGTCATTTTCTGGCTAAAACCAGGGGCGATGTTTTCACGCTCTTCCACCACCATCACGCCTTTGAGGATCTCCCACTCCAGCGCCTTCTGGCTGTGGTTTTGAATAATAAACTGCGTCTTACCGCTGTTGACCGTAATGGTCATCGGCTCACACTGCTTATCATTAACGGTGACTTTAACCTGCGGAATATCCGCAGCCTGCGCAGCGAATGCAGACGCAATCAGCGCCGCCACACCAGCCTGTAACGCACTACGACGAAATTGAATTGCCATGACCCTTCCCTTTTTAAAGTATGTTGTAACTACAATGAGCACTTCAGGGCGCAGTACGCGACGGCTGCGTGCTGGGGCGCGAGGGCATGAAGAACAGCACCAGCGCCGGAATGAGATAGATGAAATAGATCGCCACTTCGCTGACGCTCGGCGTTTCCTGATAACCGAAGATACCTTCGAGCAGGGTGCCGGTCAGAGAATGGGTGGTGATGACGTTGCTGAGGTCAAACGCCACGTCCTGGAAGTGATTCCACAGTCCCGCTTCGTGGAAGGCGCGGATTGCCCCTGCCGCCAGCCCCGCCGCCACCAGCAGAATAAACAGACTGGTCCATTTAAAGAATGCGCCCAGGTTAAGGCGAATGCCGCCCCAGTAGAGCAGGAAGCCCAGCACCACGGCGGTTGCCAGCCCCAGCATTGCACCAACAGGTGGCCAGATACCGACATCCTGTTGAAACGCTGCCAGCAGGAAAAACACCGACTCCAGCCCCTCGCGCGCCACAGCGAAAAAGACCATCATGATCAGCGCCCAGCCGTGGTTATTGCCCTTTTGCAGAGCGTTATCCACCGCCTGCTCCAGTTGCACTTTTACATTGCGGGAGACTTTACGCATCCAGAACACCATCCAGGTGAGGATCACCACCGCAATCACCGCGACAATACCTTCAAACAGCTCTTGTTCTTTCTGCGGGAATTCACCGGTCGTTTCGTTGATCAAAATCCCCAGGCCCAGACAGAGCCCCGCGGCGAGAAACACGCCCACCCACATCACACCAATCCAGCGTCCGCGCTGGGTTCGCTTCAGGTAACTGGCGATAAGGCTGACAATCAAGGCCGCTTCGAGGCCTTCACGTAACATAATGAGAAATGGAACAAACATGCCGACACCTTAAATGTTTATCGCGGTCAACTGATGCAAAGAAAAGTAAATTCTTTTGATAGTGATTATCATTACGGCAACAAGAAAAACAAGCGAAATGTGTGGTGTTTTGATGACGAGATGTAAACGCATCGCGGGATAATAATCGCATAAGTTATCGTTAAGTTTATAAGTTATAACGAAAATGCCCATTTACGGTTAACCTTCGCTATGGCTAAATATGCGCCTCATTAATCTGCAGATCATCAATCATGTATAACATTGTCCATTTCCTGCTGGCGCTGGCGATTATCCTTGCGCTCGCCTGGCTGGTGAGTTTCGATCGCCGAAAAATCCGCATTCGTTTTGTTTTACAACTCATTGCCATTGAAATAGCGCTGGCATTCTTTTTCCTGCATGCAGAAAGCGGCCTGTTCATTATTAAGTATGTGTCCGGCTTCTTTGAGTCTCTGCTTAAATTCGCCGCCGAAGGGACCAATTTTGTCTTTGGCGGAATGGGTGAAAAAGGTCTGGCGTTCATTTTCCTTGGCGTGCTCTGCCCAATTATTTTTATTTCCGCGCTGATTGGTATTCTTCAGCACTGGCGAATTCTGCCGGTCTTTATTCGGGTTATCGGTACGCTGCTGTCGAAGCTGAACGGCATGGGTAAGCTGGAGTCTTTTAATGCGGTGAGTTCGCTAATCCTCGGTCAGTCGGAAAACTTCATTGCTTACAAAAGTGTACTGGGCGATCTCTCGTCTCGCCGCCTGTTCACAATGGCCGCTACGGCGATGTCGACCGTTTCTCTGTCGATTGTCGGTGCTTATATGACCATGCTCGACGCTAAATTTGTCGTCGCGGCACTTATTCTGAACATGTTCAGCACCTTTATTATTCTCTCCGTTATCAACCCGGCGCGCCCGGAAGCGGAGCCGGATATCAAACTGGAAAAACTGCATGAATCCCGGAGCTTCTTTGAAATGCTGGGCGAATATATTCTGGCCGGTTTTAAAGTGGCGATGATTATTCTGGCGATGCTGATTGGCTTTATTGCCCTTATCAGCGCCGTTAATGCCCTGTTCTCCAGCGTATTTGGCATGAGCTTCCAGCAGATCCTGGGCTATGTGTTTTATCCGCTGGCATGGCTGGTGGGTATTCCGCTGAGTGATGCCTTAAACGCAGGCAGTATTATGGCGACGAAGCTGGTCGCGAATGAATTTGTCGCAATGATTGAGCTGCAGAAAATTGCCCATCAGATGACGCCGCGCGGGCTGGGCATTTTGTCCGTTTTCCTGGTGTCGTTTGCTAACTTCGCGTCCATCGGCATTGTGGCAGGGGCGATTAAGGGGCTGAACGAGCAGCAGGGCAATGTGGTGTCACGTTTTGGCTTGCGGCTGGTGTATGGCGCGACGCTGGTGAGTTTGCTGTCGGCGAGCTTTGCTGGATTAGTGCTGTGATGCTATGCCAGGTGGCGCTTCGCTTACCCGGCATACAACATAACAACGGCGGGTTATCCCGCCGTTTTTTATTAAAACTGCACGCACACCGGCTGATCGACCCGCATCACCGACTCCTGCGCGAAGCGTGACTTATAGATCCCACGTAATGCTTCGATATTTGTCTCACTCTGCGTATCTTTGCCGTGGATAAGCATCAGCGCCTTGCTCGGCTCACGCGCCACTTTTCCATCATTCCCCAGCCACTGACCGCGCGCATCAAATACCGTTAAACCATCGCGAAAACGCGGCGTCACGTCCTGGTCAACAAACTGCTGCCACTCGTTGTTCGTGATCTGCGCCCCGGCCGGACGGTTCAGACCGAAATAGAGCGTGGTCTGCTGCATCTGATTCTCGGCTTTGCAGGTCTCCACCGCCGCGTGCTGCGAGGGAGCAGTGCAGCCAGCCAGCATCAATACTGCCGCCACCATTACCCCTGCTTTGATTGTCATGCTTCGCTATCCTCATTGTTATAAGTATATGGATATCACAGGAAATTATGGATTTTGGCAAGAAAAAAGCCGGGTGGCGCTTGCGCTTACCCGGCCTACATTGTGCAGCGAGAAAAATTATTCTGCCTGGAGTTTAGACGGCGGTGCAGAGCGATAATGCGCATCCGCTTCTGCAAAGCGTTTCTGCATGGACGCAGACGGCGCTTTACCCAGCAGGCTGAACACCACAATACCGATGCTGCCGAAGATGAAGCCCGGAATAATTTCGTACAGGCCCAGCCACGCGAACTGTTTCCAGACGATAACGGTAACTGCACCAATGATCATTCCCGCCAGCGCGCCGTTACGGGTCATGCGTGACCACATCACGGAGAACAGGACCACCGGGCCAAATGCCGCACCAAAGCCTGCCCACGCGTAGCTCACCAGACCAAGCACACGGTTTTCCGGGTTTGCGGCCAGCGCAATCGCCACCAGCGCCACTGCCAGCACCATAAAGCGCCCTACCCATACCAGCTCTTGCTGGCTCGCGCCTTTACGCAGGAACGCTTTGTAGAGGTCTTCGGTAATCGCACTGGAGCAGACCAGCAGCTGGCAACTGAGGGTGGACATCACAGCCGCAAGGATCGCTGACAGCAGAATACCGGCAATCCACGGGTTGAACAGGATCTGCGCCAGCTCGATGAACACGCGCTCGGCGTTCTGGTTCACCGCGCCCGCCTGCGCCGGGTTGTTGTTGAAGTAGGCGATACCGAAGAAGCCTACCGCACACGCGCCAGCCAGACAGAGGATCATCCACGTCATACTGATTCGACGCGCATGAACGATGGTGTGGTGAGAATCGGCAGCCATAAAGCGCGCCAGAATGTGTGGTTGACCAAAGTAGCCCAGGCCCCAGCCCATCAGGGAGACGATGGCCACGAAGTTCAGTCCCTTCAGCATGTCGACGTTTTCAATGCTCTTCTGCTTGATCACTTCCAGCGAATCAGCAAAGCCACCGACGGTGAAAATCACAATCACCGGCGTCAGGATCAGGGCGAAAATCATCAGGCTCGCCTGCACGGTATCCGTCCAGCTTACCGCCAGGAACCCGCCCACGAAGGTGTAGAGGATGGTTGCCGCCGCACCGGCCCACAGCGCCGTTTCATAGCTCATGCCGAAGGTGCTTTCGAACAGACGCGCGCCCGCCACGATGCCGGAAGCACAATAGATAGTGAAGAACAGCAAAATCACAACCGCGGAGATAATACGCAGAATGCGGCTGTTATCTTCGAAACGTCCGGTGAAGTAATCCGGCAGCGTCAGGGCGTTGTTGTTGGCTTCGGTATGCACGCGCAGACGGCCTGCCACCAGCTTCCAGTTGATCCACGCGCCCACTGTCAGGCCAATCGCGATCCAGCTTTCAGAAATACCGGAGATGAAAATTGCCCCCGGCAGCCCCATCAGCAGCCAGCCGCTCATGTCGGATGCGCCTGCAGAGAGTGCAGTCACCATCGGGCCTAAACTGCGTCCGCCCAGAATGTAGTCGTCAAAGTTTTTCGTTGAACGCCACGCCAAAAACCCTATCAGGATCATGCCAAAAATATAAACGAGAAATGTCACCAGCATCGGTGTGCTAATTGCCATTCAAATTCTCCAAAATGTCGAGCGACAACCGTCCGGGTTGCCTTGTTATGTCATCACCGGAACGTAGTGATGTGTGTATGTGTTTCTGTTGGCCGCGCGTATCCTGCCGTAAGCTGTCCCCGCGCACAAACGATTTAACACTGCATTTACATCAAATTCATCCCTGGTTTTATACGTCTTTCCTATAGGTTGCACTCGCTCACGCTTTTACGGGTTGCACCTTTAAAAAGTGTTAAGTTCCGCATAAAAACAGGTGTGAGATGCAGAAGCCCATACTTTTTCCTGGCTAACCAACCGTTAACAATCCATTCATTTTCCGGGTTGCAGACCAGGTCACATTTAACACGGTTGCACAAAGTTGCAACATGGTGGATATTTCACGCTAACGACAGAACACGATTAAAGCACAACAGGAGTTTTGGCATGGGGATGACCACCATGGGGGTTAAGCTGGATGACGCGACCCGCGAACGGATTAAAACCGCAGCAACCCGTATCGATCGCACACCGCACTGGTTAATTAAGCAGGCCATTTTTAACTATCTGGAAAGGCTCGAGAGCGAAGAAGGGCTGCCTGAACTGCCCGCCCTGTTGACGGGCGCAGCGAATGAAAGCGAAGAGGCCACAACCGTGGCTGAAGAAAATCATCAGCCGTTCCTCGAATTCGCCGAGCAGATCCTGCCGCAGTCCGTTAGCCGCGCCGCCATCACCGGTGCATACCGCCGCGCCGAAACCGACGCTGTGCCGATGCTGCTGGAGCAGGCTCGCCTGCCGGAAGCCATCGCCGCCCAGGCGCACAGCCTGGCATATCAGTTGGCCGACAAACTGCGTAATCAGAAAACCGCCACCGGCCGCGCCGGGATGGTTCAGGGGCTGCTGCAGGAGTTCTCCCTCTCCTCTCAGGAAGGCGTGGCGCTGATGTGCCTGGCGGAAGCGCTGCTGCGTATTCCGGATAAAGCGACCCGCGACGCGCTGATCCGCGACAAAATCAGCAACGGCAACTGGCAGTCACATATTGGCCGCAGCCCGTCGCTGTTCGTGAACGCCGCCACCTGGGGTCTGCTGTTTACCGGCAGGCTGGTTTCCACCCACAACGAAGCCAACCTCTCCCGCTCCCTGAACCGCATTATCGGTAAGAGCGGCGAACCGCTGATCCGCAAAGGCGTGGACATGGCGATGCGCCTGATGGGTGAACAATTTGTGACCGGCGAGACCATTGCCGAAGCGCTGGCCAACGCCCGCAAGCTGGAAGATAAAGGTTTCCGCTACTCCTACGACATGCTGGGTGAAGCGGCGCTCACTGCTGCCGACGCTCAGGCGTATATGGTCTCCTACCAGCAGGCGATCCACGCCATCGGTAAAGCCTCTAACGGCCGCGGTATTTATGAAGGCCCTGGCATCTCGATTAAATTATCCGCGCTGCATCCACGTTACAGCCGCGCGCAGTACGACCGCGTGATGGAAGAACTGTACCCACGCCTGAAATCCCTGACGCTGCTGGCGCGCCAGTATGACATTGGCATCAACATCGATGCTGAAGAAGCAGACCGTCTGGAGATCTCCCTCGATCTGCTGGAAAAACTGTGCTTCGAGCCGGAGCTGGCAGGCTGGAACGGCATTGGTTTCGTTATCCAGGCATACCAGAAGCGTTGCCCGTTCGTCATTGATTACCTGATTGACCTGGCAAGCCGCAGTCGCCGCCGCCTGATGATCCGTCTGGTGAAAGGTGCGTACTGGGACAGCGAAATCAAACGCGCGCAGATGGAAGGTCTGGAAGGCTATCCGGTCTATACCCGCAAGGTCTACACCGATGTCTCTTACCTCGCCTGTGCGAAAAAGCTGCTCGGCGTGCCGAACCTGATCTACCCACAGTTCGCCACCCACAACGCCCATACGCTGGCGGCGATTTACAGCCTGGCCGGACAAAACTACTATCCCGGCCAGTACGAGTTCCAGTGCCTGCATGGTATGGGTGAACCGCTGTACGAGCAGGTCACCGGAAAAGTGGCGGACGGCAAGCTGAACCGTCCGTGCCGTATTTATGCTCCTGTAGGAACGCACGAAACCCTGCTGGCCTACCTGGTGCGTCGCCTGCTGGAGAACGGGGCCAACACGTCTTTCGTTAACCGCATCGCCGATACCACGCTGCCGCTGGACGAGCTGGTAGCCGATCCGGTGCAGGCCGTAGAGAAGATGGCCGCGCAGGAAGGCCAGATTGGTCTGCCGCATCCGAAGATTGCCCTGCCGCGCGAACTGTATGGCGCAGGCCGCGTCAACTCGGCGGGCCTGGATCTCGCCAACGAACACCGTCTGGCATCCCTCTCTTCTGCCCTGCTCAACAGCGCGCTGCAGAAATGGCAGGCCAAACCGATCCTTGAGCAGTCTGTCGAGGACGGCGACATGCAGCCGGTGATCAACCCGGCCGAGCCGAAAGATATTGTCGGCTACGTGCGTGAAGCGACCGAAGCGGAAGTCGATCAGGCGCTGGACAGCGCGGTGAACAACGCACCAATCTGGTTCGCCACGCCGCCGCAGGAGCGTGCCGCCATTCTGGAACGCGCGGCGGTGCTGATGGAAGATCAGATGCAGTCGCTCATCGGGATTCTGGTACGCGAAGCGGGGAAAACCTTCAGCAACGCCATCGCCGAAGTGCGTGAAGCCGTCGACTTCCTGCACTACTACGCATGCCAGGTGCGTGATGATTTCGATAACGAAACGCACCGTCCGCTCGGCCCGGTGGTGTGTATCAGCCCGTGGAACTTCCCGCTGGCGATCTTCACCGGCCAGATTGCCGCCGCCCTTGCCGCAGGCAACAGCGTGCTGGCGAAACCGGCAGAGCAAACGCCGCTGATTGCCGCGCAGGGCATTAACATTCTTCTTGAAGCAGGCGTACCAGCGGGCGTGGTCCAGCTGTTGCCGGGGCGTGGTGAGACGGTCGGCGCGAAACTGACTTCTGATAACCGCGTGCGCGGCGTGATGTTTACCGGCTCCACCGAAGTGGCGACGCTGCTGCAACGCAATATTGCGACGCGTCTGGACGCGCAGGGACGCCCGACGCCGCTGGTGGCCGAAACTGGCGGCTTGAACGCCATGATCGTTGACTCCTCCGCGCTGACCGAGCAGGTGGTGGTTGACGTGCTGGCCTCCGCCTTCGACAGCGCCGGTCAACGTTGTTCGGCTCTGCGCGTGCTGTGTCTGCAGGACGACGTGGCCGACCACACGCTGAAGATGCTGCGCGGGGCAATGGCCGAATGCCGCATGGGCAATCCGGGCCGTCTCACCACTGATATCGGGCCGGTGATCGACGCGGAAGCCAAAGCCAATATTGAAAACCACATTCAGGCCATGCGTGCCAAAGGCCGCCCGGTATTCCAGGCGGTGCGTGAGAACAGCGAGGATGCCCGCGAGTGGCAGACCGGCACCTTCGTGCCGCCAACGCTGATTGAACTGGCGAGCTTCGATGAACTGAAAAAAGAGGTCTTCGGCCCGGTACTGCACGTGGTGCGCTACAACCGTAACAACCTGAAGGAGCTGATTGAGCAGATCAACGCTTCCGGCTATGGCCTGACGCTCGGCGTGCATACCCGCATCGACGAAACCATTGCCCAGGTCACCGGCAGTGCCAGAGTGGGCAACCTGTACGTGAACCGCAACATGGTCGGTGCCGTGGTAGGCGTACAGCCGTTTGGCGGCGAAGGTCTGTCCGGCACCGGCCCGAAAGCGGGCGGTCCGCTCTATCTGTACCGTCTGCTGGCGAACCGTCCGGAGAATGCGCTGAGCGTGACGCTGGCACGTCAGGATGCGGAACGTCCGGTGGATGCGCAACTGAAATCCGTACTGACACAGCCGCTGGACGCGCTCATCGCGTGGGCAGAGAAACGCCCTGAGCTGCGTGCTGTCGCGCAGCAGTATGGTGAGCTGGCGCAGTCGGGTACGCAGCGTCTGCTGCCGGGTCCAACCGGCGAGCGCAACACCTGGACGCTGATGCCGCGCGAGCGCGTGCTGTGCGTGGCGGATAACGAGCAGGACGCACTGGTTCAACTGGCCGCCGCCGCTGCGACGGGCTGTGAAGTGCTGTGGCCGGAAGATGCGCTGCATCGCGACCTCGCCAAACAGCTGCCGAAGGAGGTCTCGGCCCGCATCCACTTTGCGAAAACCGATGCCCTGCTCACCCAGCCGTTTGATGCGGTCATTTACCACGGTGATTCCGACCAGTTACGCGAGCTGTGCGAGCAGGTTGCGGCACGCAGCGGGGCGATTGTCTCAGTGCAGGGCTTTGCGCGCGGAGAAACCAACCTGCTGCTGGAGCGTCTGTACGTGGAGCGCTCGCTCAGCGTCAATACCGCGGCGGCGGGCGGTAACGCCAGCCTGATGACCATCGGTTAATCGTGTAAACTCTCCCCGGAGGCGCTACGCTTACCGGGGCTACCAGTGTCACCGTAGGCCGGATAAGCTCAGCGCATCCGGCTTTTTTACATGGAGGGGACGATGAAACGATATTTGATTGCAGGTGCAGCACTGCTCCTGAGCGCCAGCGCGCTGGCCAACGAGTGCGACAACGCCACTACCCAGCTTGAACTGAATACCTGTAGCGCTGAGCAGTACCAGGCCGCCGACAAGAAGCTCAACCAGACGTATCAGGCCGCCATTAAACGCGCGGCTGCCCCCCAGCGCGACCTGCTGAAAAAAGCGCAGCAGGCGTGGATCGGCCTGCGCGATGCGGACTGCGCCTTTATCGGCTCGGGTACGGAAGGTGGCAGCGTTCAGCCAATGATTATTAACCAGTGCCTGGCGGAGAAAACCGTCGAGCGCGAAGCGTTTCTGGCCTCGCTGATGCAGTGTGAAGAAGGCGATTTAAGCTGTCCCCTCACCCCGGCCCTCTCCCCATAGGGGCGAGGGAGAAAAGACAGCACATCTCCCCTTTGGGAAGAGGGTTAGGGTGAGGGGAACTAACGCACGCGGACCCCTTCGATAATCATTCGCTGCACGTTTTCCAGCGTGCTCTGGAAAAACGCCTCATCCTGCAGCGTTTTGCCGGTCACCGCTTCAACCTGGGCCGCAAAGTCAGCGTAATGCTGGGTGGAGGCCCAAATCATAAAGATCAGATGATGCGGCTCAACGGGTGCCAGCTTCCCGCTGGCAACCCATCCAGCGATGATCGCGGATTTATCGTCCACCAGCTGTTTTAAATCCCCTGTCAGTTCAGCCTGCAGCAGCGGTGCCCCCTGCAGCATTTCCAGGCAGAATAACCGTGACGCCTGCGGGTAGTCGCGGGAGACCTCCAGCTTCAGGCGGATGTACTCTTTAATCGCCACCAGCGGAGCCAGTTCCTGACGAAAGGCTTTTAGCGGGGCCAGCCAGATATCGAGGATCTGCTGCATCACCGCCACATACAGCGCCTCTTTCGACGGGTAGTAGTAGAGCAGATTGGTTTTAGACACCCCGGCCTGCTCGGCCACCTGTTCAAGGCGCGTGCCGTGAATGCCAAACTGCGAAAACGTATCCAGCGCCGCGCTGAATATCGCCTGCTTCTTGGCGCTCACCGCCTGCGAACGTTTACCGGGTCTTTTCACTGCCGCCTGAGTCATTTTCGCTCTCCTTGTTTTTCTTAAAATGAATCCATGGGTTGGCTTTACTCAACCGTCAGATCCCCCGCCTCGCTCCGGCGCTTTCTGAGCTTTAGCTCGCTCACCAGCACGCCAGCGACGATAAACGCTGCGCCCACTATTGCCAGCCACGGCAGACGCTCCCCGGCGAGCCGTCCGAACACACCCGCCCAGACCGGTTCACCGGTGTAGATAACCGTGGCGCGCGTCGGAGAAACACTGCGCTGCGCCCAGTTCATCGTGACCTGGATAATGGCGCTAAAGATGCCCAGCCCCAGCGCGACGACGAGTAATCCAGTGGACATTGGCGGAACAGACTCTCCTGCCGGAACCATGGTGACAAATGCCACAAGCGACGCGGTTGCCAGTTGCACCACCGTCACCCGCCTGACGTCCACTTTTCCCGCCCAGGCGCTAATCAGGATAATTTCCGCCGCAATCGCCACCGCGCCAATAAGCGTGATCAGTTCACCGGGCCCCAGTGCCAGCAGCGAGTTTTCTGGCCCCGCCAGCAGGATCAGGCCGATAAACGCCAGCACAATCCCGATGCAGGACATCAGGCCGGGGAGTCGCCCCAGACACAGCCATTGCAGTAACGGCACCAGCGGGACATACATGGCGGTAATAAAAGCGGATTTACTGCTGGAGATGGTCTGCAACCCCCACGTCTGCAGGCTGTAGCCCATCGCAATGGCGATACCGATCGCCACTCCGGCCTTTAGCTCTTTGAGAGTCAGCCCACGCAGGGTTTTTAACGAGATCAACGCCACGGCAATCGCCGCCGTTGCAAACCGCAGGCCGACAAAAAAGAACGGATCGCTCAGGGTGACGGCATACTGGACGGCAAGGAATGTTCCACCCCAGAACATGGTGATGAGAATGAGGATGGCTTCCTGAGGTTTAACGGAGAATTTGAAACGTGAAGCAGACATGAGGCACCAGCAATAATCATCGATTCTGTAGTGTGCGATGCCTTTGGTTACAGTTCAATGTTGCAGAAATAAAAAAACCGCCGGGAAACCCGGCGGCAGAGGATCAACCCGGCGTATTACTTGCTGCTGCCGTGGCTGTTTTTACCCCCTTTTTTGCCAGCTTCAGATGCGCGCTGAGGGTCATTTTTGAAGTTGCCCCCGCTGCTCTGACCACCTTTACGACCTGCTTCTGATGCTCTTTCACGGTCTTCAGCGAAATTACCTGAACCACCACGATGGTTTGCCATCTCTAACCTCCAGAGTGTTAAACATTAGACATCATATTGCATTCAGTAAAAGAGGATTCTTTCACCTGGCGACTTAAGGACAGTGCCTTTATCTGCGTCGCGTGAAACTAATCTTAGTGGAATGAGGCTATCCGGCCAGTTAACAGTAATATCCTGCAACATGATCTCAGCCTTTCGAATGAGATAACGCGGCGGTTATTCATAAGCCTTTCTTATACATTAAAAAATCCACGCCATTAAAGTTGTTTCAGTTTGCTACAAACGGCATTTTAAAATTTATTGTTATAAATCAAAGAAATGCTGTTCATTTTTGCAGTCTGGCTGTGATGTCATATCTTTAAAAGAACGCAGCGATCCGCTGTCAGAAAAAACAAACGAGGAGTGATGCAAAATGGCAAAAGTTCTGGTGCTCTATTATTCCATGTATGGACACATTGAAACCATGGCTCACGCAGTTGCAGAAGGTGCAAACAAAGTGGATGGCGTTGAGGTTGTGGTGAAGCGTGTACCGGAAACCATGCAGGCCGAAGCCTTCGCCAAAGCCGGGGGGAAAACCCAAAACGCCCCGGTCGCGACCCCGCAGGAGCTGGCCGAATACGATGCCATTATCTTTGGCACTCCTACCCGCTTTGGCAATATGTCAGGCCAGATGCGCACCTTCCTCGATCAGACCGGAGGACTTTGGGCATCGGGTGCATTATACGGCAAGCTCGCCAGCGTCTTCAGTTCCACCGGTACGGGGGGCGGCCAGGAACAGACAATCACCTCAACCTGGACTACCCTTGCTCATCATGGAATGGTGATTGTGCCTATTGGCTACGGTGCGCAGGAACTGTTTGATGTCTCTCAGGTTCGCGGCGGCACGCCTTACGGTGCCACCACTATTGCGGGTGGTGATGGTTCACGTCAGCCCAGCAATGAAGAGCTCTCTATCGCCCGGTATCAGGGTGAATATGTCGCGGGTCTTGCCAAAAAACTGAACGGCTAACCCAACAGGAGGACAAGCATGCCAACTCAAGAATCCAAAGCTCACCGCGTGGGCGAATGGGCAAGTTTACGTAATACCTCGCCGGAGATTGCCGAAGCCATCTTTGAAGTCGCAAAATACGATGAAAAACTGGCAGAGCAGATTTGGGAAGAAGGCAGCGATGAAGTTCTGGAGCGCGCCTTCGGGAAAACGGACAAAGATTCGCTCTTCTGGGGTGAGCAAACCATCGAACGTAAAAACGTCTGAACGTTTCCCCCCGCCGCTGCGGGGGGTTGTCTTGCTATTTCGCCGCGTCGTTCATTACCGCATTAAATTTATCGATCGGACAGAAGCCGTTGGCATCCACCGGACAGCCTTTCAGCTCCAGCGTTACGCGCTGCGCCGGAGACTGCAGCGACAGTGCGCTGGCATTTCGCAGCTGTTCTGAGCTTTGATAAACATACTCAATCTTCATCAGTTCACGATTCGCGCCCTTATCATGCCAGCGCTGGAACACAATCTTGCCGCCAATGGGGGTCCGCTCCTGCTGGTCATGCAACTGATAGGGTTTAAAATCAAGCGCCGTCAGCAGCGAAGCGATGTTGGAGTCATGCCCCACCAGCAGCGTGATTTTCGGTGCTTTCGCCTGTTCAGTCACCAGGGCTTTGTCGATGTACTTAACCAGCGGTTTAGCAACGTTCTGCGCAACTTCCGTAGAGGTAAACAGCGAGTCCTGATAACCGTTTTTCAGCTTCGACAGTACCCGCCACTGCTGGTCAGTTTTGATATCGCCCCAGGCAACCTGATCAAGCGGGAAGCCTTCGTAATACTGCAGCGTAAAGGCATCGACCAGGGAATTACCGACCTTAAGCGGCCCGGAAACGCCGGGCTCTTTTTCGTATTCTGCACTGAACGTATCTTTCTCCCCGGTCAGCGAGCAGACTTTTTTCTCTTTGCAGGACGGTGATTCCGCGTAATTTGTCATCTGCTCCAGCAGCTTGTAGCTCTCATCAAGCTGCATTTTCTGGCGTTCCGCCGCCATTGCTTTCAGTGCTTTTTCACGGAATTCAGGCGAGTTATCAGTGATGACCGGATTAAAGGTCGGGTCCATCGTGCCCATTTTTTCCTGATGGTGCACCGGAACATCACACCCCGGAAACGCCCCGGTAATAAAGAATTGCGCGGTCGCTACGGTGCGCTGCAGACTGTTGGCGTAGGCATAAACGGTATCCGCTGGCGGACACTCGCCCGTGGTGACCATGCCCTGTTTTGCCAGCCACTCACGCATATAGTGGCCCATATAGACTTCGAGCACACCGCCTTTGGTCGTCAGTTGACCACCCGGTACATCCCATTCCGGCCACTTTTCTGGCGTGGACTGCTCCAGCACGCTGCCGTTATTGGCGAGCGGCGCACGCAGGTTATGGCGACTCATGATTAAAACTTGTTCCAGCTGATACCCGTCCGGCGTCTCTTGCGCCTGGGCACCAAACGTCACTGAAACTGAACCTGCCACGGCAATCGCGAGTAGTGCTTTTCTCATCCCTAATTCCTCACTCGGTTTTAAAGGTCGGATCAAGTGTGACAGATTGATGACAATTTTCCCGGAAGCATTTCTCAAACTGATAATTACGCGGGCAGAAAGGGCGTTCAGGGTTCAGAAAAGCGTGATGCCAATGGCCGCGCCCACATACAGCGCCGCCCATACGGAGGCCGAAACCAGGCTGATAAGATAGACCTTCACCACGCTGAGCCTGAGCATACCCGCCGCCAGCGGCACGATATAACGCAACACCGCCAGAAAACGGGAGGTAAACAGGACCAGCACGCCGTTTTTCTGTAGCTGATGCTGTACACGCAAAAATTTATCAGCATGTTTTGAGGTGAAGCGCGTGACCCAGCGCGTATCGCCCATGCATTGTCCTGTATGGTAATTCAGCAACGAGCCCGCCGTTGCCCCCATCACAACAGCGAGCCATGCGAGACCCGGATGTAAACCCGGCTGGCTGACGGTTATTCCCGCCAGCAACATGACCGACGCGGGCGGAAGCACAGAGGAGATAATCACCGTCGATTTACCCAGTGCCATTGCAAATAACAACGCGAACAGATGAGCTGGATAAAGCGCAAAATGATTAAGTAAATTATCTAACCATGCCATCTCCCCGCCTCCGCGTTATTTAATCCTCCATTTAAAGTTAATAACCTTAAATAAACCCTCAACGTGTTAACAGAAATAATCACCTAAACATTTCTTAAACATTATTTAAATTTCAAAGCAGCAGGAAAAAATAAGCGTATTATCCCCCTCGTTTACAACGATCTCGTTATGGCGAGGCTCCTGTACAAATACACGTTATCGCTCTGGTGGGTTCGAGAGAACCGGCACAGGGTAAAACAGGCACTGTCGAATCAAGGCTTTGTCAGTATAACTTCCTGAAAAGGATACGGTGTACAGTGCTGAACCCAGGACGTGGGGATCTCTTCTTCGACATGCCCTGTCTTGCTCGCCCCTGAGAGATTTTATTATTCAAAGGGAATTCACTATGTCTTACTCCATTCACAACCAAAACCCGGCATTCAATGAAAGCGCGATCGCGCAATATATGAATACCGATTTTATCGCTCTTGATATCTCATTATGCGTGGGACTGGCGCGCGAACAGTTTTTCGAGAAATTAAAAGACAATGATATTCCGTCGCATATTTTCATCGAAGATAATGGTCGTCTGGCCGGTATGATTGCCGTTCGCAGATTATTGCAGGAAGCCAATACGGTGCAACCGGTTAACGCTCTGATGGTGTCGCATTTTATTCAGGTTAAACCTGAAGACGAACGCGCGGATATTGCCGCACTGCTGGCCCACGGAGAGGCCGACGTGGTTCCTGTGGTCACGCACGGAAAACTGGTCGGATGCCTGACAGAGCGCGAAATTGCGCATCTGCTGGAGGATGATGTGACGGAAGATGCCCAGCTTCAGGGGGCCACTCTGCCGCTGGAAAAACCGTATCTGGAAACCAGCGCATTCAGCCTGTGGAAAAAACGCTCCGTCTGGCTACTGCTGCTGTTTGTTGCCGAGGCTTATACCAGCTCAGTCATTCAGCATTTTGAAGAGGCGCTGGAATCCGCCATTGCGCTGGCGTTCTTTATTCCATTGCTGATTGGTACAGGGGGAAACAGCGGTACGCAAATTACCTCCACGCTGGTGCGCGCGATGGCGCTGGGAGAAGTGCATTTACGCGATGTTGGCCGCGTACTGCGCAAAGAGATGAGCACCTCGCTCATGATCGCCGTCACGCTCGGCCTGGCAGGATGTTTCCGGGCATGGATGATGGGGATTGGGCTGGAAATTACCCTTATTGTCAGCCTGACGCTGGTCTGTATAACACTGTGGAGCGCGACTGTCTCTTCTGTGATCCCGATGGTACTTAAGCGCTGTGGTATCGACCCTGCCGTGGTCTCCGCGCCGTTTATCGCTACCCTGATCGACGGCACCGGCTTGATTATCTACTTCAAGATTGCCCAGTACACGCTGGGGCTGGAGTAATATCCCCCTTTCCCGGTAACGCCAGGTAAAAACAAAAAGCCCTGCAATATTGCTATTGCAGGGCTTTTCAAATTTGGCGGAAGCGTAGAGATTCGAACTCTAGAACCCTTTCGGGTCGCCGGTTTTCAAGACCGGTGCCTTCAACCGCTCGGCCACGCTTCCAGAGTGAGGCGCACTATAAACGTCTCAACGCGCTATGTAAAGCAGGAAATTGAGGAATTTAAACATGTTTCGCTCCCGCCGCGGTGAGACGGTTGCTCTCAGCGCCAACACATGTATTATGTTATAACATAACAATTGAAGGATCGGGATCGTGTTTACCAAAAAAGCGCTAGTAATATCTGTGTTAATGACTTTTGCTCATGTCACTTTTGCCTCATCAACCTTCCCTCTTTCGCTTGAAAACTGTGGGATAAAACAAACGTTCTCTGCGCCACCGAAGCATGTTGTCACCGTCGGGCAGCATGAGACCGAATTACTGCTGGCATTAGGGCTGGAGAAAACAATTGGCGCTACGTCAGTCTGGTTTGAAAAGCTGCCAGCGCCTCTGGCGGAGGCCGGTAAAAATCTCAAAAAGCTGGCCGACAACTCTCCCTCTTTTGAAGCGGTTGTGGCGCAAAAACCCGATCTGGTGCTCGCCCAGTATTACTGGCACATCGGACCGCAAGGTGAAGTCGGCACCCGCGAACAGTTTGCATCGCTGGGGATCAACACCTGGATTTCTCCGGCGGACTGCACAAATAAAGGCGTAACCGAAAACTCAAACGCGGATGGCGCGCGCAGTGCGCCCTTCTCAATGGCGGAGATTGAGCGGGAAGTGAGCGATCTAGCGACGATTTTTGATGTCGCAGAGCGAGGAAAGCAGCTGAATACAACGCTGACAAAACGCATTGCGCATGCGCAACAGCAAGCTGGCGCAAATTCGCGCGCACCGCTGAAAGTTGTATTTTGGTTTTCAAGCAGCAGACTGAACGGCGATCCCTGGGTAGCCGGGGATTACGGGGCTCCTGGCTGGATCAGCCGTACGCTCGGGTTGCAGAATATTATTGATTCCCATGATGAGTGGCCTGCCGTGACGTGGGAGCATATCGCTCAGGCACAGCCTGATGTTATCGTCATTGCTGATATGGCGCGGAGGCTCTACCCTGCCGATGATGTTGCCGCTAAAAAGGCCTTTTTGCTAAGCGATCCGGTAACGAAGAATATTCCCGCGGTCAAAAATAATCGCATTATTGTTGTTCCGGCGATGTCCCTGAACCCTTCGCTGCGCACCGTTGATGCCGTTGAGAAAATCAGCCAACAGCTTGTCTTGTTTCAGGCCAGGTAATGAACCGTTTCCCCTTAACCTTACCTCGCTGGAACCAGCGAGGCCCGATCACGCTGGCTGTCATTGCCTTACCCTTGATGCTGGTATTCGCCGCCAGTATCGGGGATATGGCGGTGTCGTATACCAGCACGGCAAAAGCGATCCTCAACGGGCTGGGAGTCACCTCGTATGTTCTGCCCCAGACAGAAGAAGGCATTGTCTGGCAGTACCGGATGAGCCGGGCGCTGATGGCAGCGTGCAGCGGCGGTGGTCTGGCACTGTCCGGGTTGGTACTGCAGTCGATTCTGCGCAATCCATTAGCTGAACCTTACCTGCTGGGTGTTTCTGCCGGGGCGTCCCTGGGGGCCGTGTGCGTGATGCTGCTGGGGATCGGCGGCAGTACGCTCGGCGTCAGTAGCGGTGCGTTTGTGGGCTCCTGCGCTGCTTTCGTGCTCATCATGCTTATTACCAATGGCATGACCGAAAGTCCGTCGCGCATTTTGCTGGCTGGAATAGCCGGAACGCAATTGTTCAATGCACTGACCGCGTATGTGGTCAGTACCTCAGCAAACGCCGAGCAATCACGTAGCGTGATGTTCTGGCTTCTGGGGAGCCTGAGCGGTGTGCGCTGGCCGGATGCGATACTGGCGTTGACGGTGACGATGCTGGGCTTAATTGTGGTGTTAACCTTTGCCCGTGCACTGGATACGTTCTCCTTTGGCGATGAGGTATCCACGACGCTGGGCATTCCGGTGACCTTCGTCCGCGTTATTTTGCTGCTCACCTGCGCGTTAGTCACCGCAACCCTGGTGAGCGCAATTGGCGCAGTGGGCTTTGTCGGGCTGGTGATCCCTCACGTGACACGCATGATCGGCGGCCCTGGACATAGTCGATCCGTTCCACTGACGTTCCTGATCGGCAGTCACTTTATGATTGTGGCGGATATCGTGTCTCGTACCGTGATAACGCATCAGGTGCTGCCGATTGGTGTGGTGACAGCCCTGGTGGGTGCCCCTGCGTTTGTGGTGTTGCTGTATCGCAACCGGGAGACTAAAAAATGAACATTTCCGTTGCCGGATTACAGGTGACAATGCAATCACAAACGGTCCTGAAGGGGATCGATCTTGAACTGCCATCCGGACAAATCATCGGCCTGCTTGGACCAAACGGCTCAGGGAAATCAACGCTGTTGCGCTGTCTGGCGGGGCTATTCCCGCAACACGCGCAACGTGTCGCGTTTAACGGCAGGATGCTTGGTGATGTGCCACTCAGGATACGAGCAAAACAGCTGGCCTTTGTACCTCAACATGCTGAGGTTGACGGGGAACTTACCGTCGAACAGATCGTCCGTTTGGGTCGAACGCCCTACCGAAGGGCGCTCCGGCGCTTCACCGATGAAGATGAGTTGGCCGTTGAAGAGGCGATACGTTTAATGCGGCTAAACACGCTTCGTCACCGGCGTTGGGGGCAATTATCGGGTGGAGAGCGCCAGCGCAGCCAGATAGCCCGCGCGCTGGCGCAACAACCGCACGTATTACTGCTGGATGAGCCGACAAACCACCTGGACATCCAGTACCAGCTGGAACTGATGACCCTGATTTCGCAACTGCCGCTCACGGTGGTCATAGCCCTGCACGATCTCAATCTGGCGGCGAACTACTGTCAGCGTCTGGTGCTGCTGAAATCCGGACGCATTTCATCCATCGGTACACCCGAAAATGTCCTTACGCCGGACAATATTGAGAAAACCTGGAACGTTAAAGCGAGGGTTAAACGGGAAGACGAGAAAATCGCGATCAGCTATATCATGGGGTGACTTTGGCCCTGAAAAGAAAAACCCCGCGATATTGCTATCGCGGGGCTATTCCTTATCTGGCGGAAGCGCAGAGATTCGAACTCTGGAACCCTTTCGGGTCGCCGGTTTTCAAGACCGGTGCCTTCAACCGCTCGGCCACACTTCCGGAATGAGGCGCACTATAAACACCTCATTGCGCCCTGTAAAGGGTGATTGCATTCGTTCGCCTGAAAAATAGCCAACACGTGTTTAATCGGTTGAATTGACAACGCATTGACCATTTTATCAACACAAAATCTTACCGCTGCTCAGTGCTTTTTGATGTACATATCTTTGGTGAAGTAATAACCCAGTTTGTCTGGCGTAAATCCACCCACCCACGGTTTCACCAGGTGTGTACGCACGTAGTGGTAAACCGGAATAGCGGGAACATCGCGCCCCAGGAGATCTTCCGCCTGCTGGTAGAACTTCCCGCGCGCTTCCGGCGTCTTGGCTTTTGCTGCATTTACCAGCGCCTGATCGTAATCCGGGTTGCTGTACTGGCTGGTGTTCTCGCTGTCGCCGGTGCGGAAGTTGTTCAGGAAGGTCGCCGCATCGTCATAATCCGCAATCCAGGCGTAGCGCACTGCATCGAAGTTATGGGTATGCATGGTATCCAGCATGGTTTTCCATTCCTGATTTTGCAGCTTCGCCTCCACGCCGAGATTTTTCTTCCACATGGAGCTGGCGGCAATGGCAATGCGCTGGTGCGATTCAGAGGTATTGTAGAGCAGATTAAAACTGAGCGGATGGTCGGCGTTAAACCCGGCTTCAGCCAGCAGTTTTTTCGCCTCGGCAATGCGTTTATCCATCGGCCAGCTGGCGTAATCCGGATTCTTCAATGTTACACCGCCAATATTCGGCTGGCTGATCAGCCATGCCGGACGTTGCCCCTGACCCAGCACTTTTTCCGCAATGATGTCTTTATCCAGCGCCATATTCAGCGCTTTTCGCACGCGGGCATCGTTAAATGGCGGTCGTGTGGTGTTGAATTCATAATAGTAAGTAGCAAGCTGCGGAGACACGTCCAGCTCGCTACCCAGCGTTTTCCTCAGTTGGGCAAACTGGTTGATTGGCACGGTGTACACAATGTCAATCTCACCCGCTTTATAGCGGTTCACATCCGAGGCTTCTGAGGTGATTGGCAGGTATGTCACCTTGTTGATGACGGTATGAGCGTTATCCCAGTAGCGCGGGTTACGCTCGGCCACAATGCGCTCGTTGACCACCCACTGCGAGAGCTTATAGGCACCGCTGCTGACGAAATGTTCCGGCCGGGTCCACTTCTCACCAAATCGACCAATCAGCACTTTATCGACCGGTACCAGCGACGGGTGTGCCAGCATCGCCAGGAATGCGGCATTAGGTTGGGTGAGCGTGACTTCCAGCGTAGCGTCATCGATCGCTTTGACGCCCAGTTTGTCCGGCGTTTGTTTACCCTGGGCAATGTCTGCCGCATTAACGATATGCATATTGCCCGGATAGCTGGCATACGGCGAAGCTGTCTTAGGATCAACCAGACGCTGCCAGCTCCAGACAACATCTTCCGCCGTAATGGCAGTGCCATCGCTCCATGTAATGCCCGGACGCAAATGGAAGGTCCAGACGGTGTTGTCTTTGTTTTCCCATTTTTCCGCCAGCCGCGGCTGGATCTCACCTGACGGGGAGACGCTCACCAGCCCTTCGAATAAATCACTGATAATATTAAATTCGACATCGCTTTCGACTTTATGCGGATCGAGCGTTGACGGCTCACTGCCATTATTCCTGACCAGTTCCTGTTTTTCAGCCAGCTGTGTTCCTGCTGGTACGTTAGCCGCCCAGGTCGCCGTGCTGGCGCACAGAAGCCCTGCGGATAACAAAGAAAGGGTAACGTGCATGCGTGATTGTGGTTTCATTTCCTTCGCCTTATTGTCTGTTTTTTGACGATCCGGAGATAACTCTTAGCGCTCCGGAAGTAATAAGGCAATATATTTCAGTAACCTATAAGAGGTTGATCTGAATAAATCGCGCAAACCGTTCTTCATTCTGCAGAACCGTCTTTCTGCAGAAGAAACAACCAACGCCGCGGCTAACGTGCTGAGTAAAGATGGGTAAAACCACTTTGAGACTGGCGCATCGTTTCCTATTCTTGCCGTTAATTACATCTGTCATAAGAGAGTGACTCATGGATCGTATTATTAGTTCTTCACGCGACCGCACATCGCTACTCAGCACCCATAAAGTGCTGCGCAACACCTATTTCATGCTCAGCCT
The DNA here is from genome assembly GCF_009176645.1 of Enterobacter oligotrophicus. Classification (NCBI taxonomy): domain Bacteria; kingdom Pseudomonadati; phylum Pseudomonadota; class Gammaproteobacteria; order Enterobacterales; family Enterobacteriaceae; genus Enterobacter; species Enterobacter oligotrophicus. The sequence continues at coordinate 4,188,408 of NZ_AP019007.1, read as the reverse complement.
GACGCTGGCGTTTTCTGCGATCACCGCCACGGCCAGTACCGTACTGATGCTGCCGTCTCCGGGGCTGATCCTGACGCTGGTGGGTATGTATGGCCTGATGTTCCTGACTTACAAAACGGCTGACAAACCGGTAGGTATTCTGTCGGCATTCGCCTTCACTGGCTTCCTGGGCTACATCCTGGGGCCGATCCTGAACGCCTACCTGTCAGCCGGAATGGGTGACGTCATTGGTATGGCGCTGGGCGGCACCGCGCTGGTATTCTTCTGCTGCTCGGCCTACGTGCTGACCACCCGCAAGGATATGTCCTTCCTCGGCGGTATGCTGATGGCGGGTATCGTGGTGGTGCTGATTGGTATGGTGGCAAACATCTTCCTGCAGTTGCCTGCCCTGCACCTGGCGATTAGCGCGGTATTTATCCTGATTTCATCTGGCGCAATCCTGTATGAAACCAGCAACATCATTCACGGCGGTGAGACCAACTACATCCGCGCGACCGTGAGCCTGTATGTATCGCTGTATAACATCTTCGTTAGCCTGTTGAGTATCCTGGGCTTCGCCAGCCGCGATTAACGCACAGTGCTGTAAACCAGGCCCCGCTTATGCGGGGCTTTGTTTTTTGGTACACTGCAGCGGTTTTTGACTGATGTGTGAATGACTATGTTGTGTTTTGAAGGTAAAGAGATCGAAACCGATAACGACGGTTATCTGAAAGAGAGCAGCCAGTGGAGCGAAGCGCTGGCGGAAGTGATTGCTGAGAAAGAAGGCATCGCGCTCTCCCCTGAACACTGGGAAGTGGTGCGTTTCGTGCGCGAATTCTATCTCGAATTCAACACCTCTCCGGCGATCCGCATGCTGGTTAAAGCGATGGCCAATAAATTTGGCGAAGAGAAAGGTAACAGCCGCTACCTGTATCGCCTCTTCCCGAAAGGCCCGGCAAAACAGGCGACCAAAATCGCGGGTCTGCCAAAACCAGTGAAGTGCATTTAATAGCGAATACCAAAATTATCGTATTCCCGACCGGGTTGATGCGGTTCCGTTAAAACCTTATCAACCCGCGCATTTCGCGGCCCGCCCGCTTTCAGCCACGCCACCAGCTTTTCTACCTGCGCTTCTTCGCCACAGGCGACCACCTCCACGCTGCCGTCATCCATATTGCGTGCGTATCCCGTTAGTCCAAGCTGAACGGCTTCGCGCTGTGTGCTGTAACGGAACCCAACCCCTTGTACGGTGCCGTAAACCCAGGCAATGGTGCAGACTTTTGACATCTTCCTTCTCCTTATCCGTCTGGCGCGTTGCATTTCCTCACTGAACTCGGGAAAATGGCGGCCATTTCATTGGAATCGACAGAATAGCAAATTATGAGTGTACGTTTAGTGTTAGCCAAAGGGCGCGAGAAGTCATTACTGCGCCGTCATCCCTGGGTCTTTTCCGGCGCAGTTGCCCGTATGGAAGGCAAAGCCAGCCTCGGTGAAACCATTGAGATCGTTGACCATCAGGGGAAATGGTTAGCGCGCGGCGCATACTCGCCAGCGTCCCAGATCCGCGCTCGCGTCTGGACCTTCGATAAAGACGAAACCATCGACATCGATTTCTTCGTTCGCCGCCTGCAGCAGGCGCAGCAGTGGCGCGACTGGCTGGCAAAACGTGACGGGCTGGACAGCTACCGTCTGATTGCCGGGGAATCCGACGGTCTGCCAGGCGTCACCATTGACCGCTTCGGTAACTTCCTCGTGCTGCAACTTCTGAGCGCAGGGGCGGAGTATCAACGCGCCGCGCTGATTAGCGCGCTGCAAACCCTGTTCCCGGAATGCGCTATTTACGACCGCAGCGATGTGGCGGTGCGCAAAAAAGAGGGCATGGAGCTGACCCAGGGTCCGGTTACCGGCGAGCTGCCGCCTGCCCTGCTGCCGATTGAAGAGCACGGTATGAAGCTGCTGGTGGATATTCAGGGCGGCCACAAAACGGGTTATTACCTTGACCAGCGCGACAGCCGACTGGCGACCCGCCAGTACGTTGCCGACAAACGCGTCCTGAACTGTTTCTCCTATACTGGTGGCTTCGCCGTATCGGCACTGATGGGCGGCTGTGCTCAGGTGGTGAGCGTAGATACGTCACAGGAAGCGCTGGACGTGGCGAAACAGAACGTTGAACTGAACAAGCTGGATCTCAGCAAAGCGGAATTTGTCCGTGATGACGTGTTCAAACTGCTGCGCAAATACCGCGATCAGGGTGAGAAATTTGACGTGATCGTCATGGACCCGCCAAAGTTCGTGGAAAACAAAAGCCAGCTGATGGGGGCTTGTCGCGGCTATAAAGACATCAACATGCTGGCAATTCAGTTACTGAACCCTGGCGGGGTATTACTGACGTTCTCCTGCTCTGGCCTGATGACCACAGATTTATTTCAGAAAATCATCGCTGATGCCGCAATTGATGCGGGTCGTGATGTACAATTTATAGAGCAGTTCCGTCAGGCGGCCGATCATCCGGTGATCGCTACCTACCCGGAAGGGCTGTATCTGAAAGGGTTTGCCTGTCGCATCATGTAACTTGAAAAGAGGAATATTGCCCATACATACGGTATGAGTAATGTTTCCGGGGAGGTGACTATGATTGCCAGCAAATTCGGTATCGGCCAGCAGGTCCGCCACACCTTGCTTGGTTATTTGGGTGTGGTCGTGGATATCGACCCGGAATATTCCCTTGATGAACCGTCAGCAGATGAGCTGGCAGTTGACGCAGAGCTTCGCGCAGCACCCTGGTATCATGTGGTGATGGAAGGTGATGACGGACAGCCCGTTCATACCTACCTTGCCGAAGCGCAGCTAAGTAGCGAACTGCAGGACGAGCATCCGGAACAACCCACTATGGACGAGCTTGCTCAGACCATCCGCAAACAGTTACAGGCTCCAAGACTGCGAAATTAAAGGTGTAAAAAAGCCCGGCGAACGGGCTTTTTTTTTGTTACTTTGCCAGCCCCAGACGGGGAATATCGATCGCCGGACAGCGATCCATTACCACGTTTAACCCGGCATCCCGCGCCAGCACAGCCGCCTGCTCATTTATTACGCCCAGTTGCATCCACAGCGTTTTCGCGCCAATGGCAATCGCTTCCTGCGCCACGCCCCAGGCCGCCTCTGAGTTACGGAAGACATCCACCATATCCACTTTTTCAGGCACATCAGCCAGCGTCGCGTAACCCTGCTGGCCCAACAGCGTTTTACCCGCCACCTTTGGCGATACCGGGATCACGTGGTAGCCCTGATCCAGAAGGTATTTCATCACCCGGTAGCTTGGGCGATCGGGTTTGTCGCTCGCCCCCACCAGCGCGATAGTGCGTGTGGACGTCAAAATCTCGGCAATATCGTTCTCTTTCATACTCATCCTCCTGGCTTTTTTCAAAGTGTACGTCAAAGCCGTGTTCACAACCATTCATCCCATACAGATGTATGAGGGCAAAACGGTGGAATATGTCTATATGTTAGTAAACGTGATTATCGAAAAATTTAGATACATTATTACGAAGAAAGTATTTTCAACAGGAGCGCCCTATGAAAACCGGCATTGTCTCTGCTGTGATTGCGTTAGTCATGCCGGTTTGCGTCTTTGCGACCACACTACGACTCTCGACTGACATTGATCTGCTGGTACTCGATGGCAAAAAAGTATCCAGTTCACTTCTGCGTGGCGCAGACAGCATCGAACTCGACAACGGGCCGCATCAGGTGGTTTTTCGGGTCGAGAAAATGATCCGCCTTGCCAACCATGAACAACGGATGTACATCTCACCACCGCTGATTGTGAGCTTTAATACTCAGCGTATCAGTCAGGTAAATTTTAACCTCCCGCGCCTCGAAACCGAAAAAGAGGCCATCGCTTTTGATGCCGCGCCGCGAATTGCGCTCGTAGATGGCGACGCGATGCCCATTCCGGTGAAACTGGATATTCTGGCACTGACAAAAATGCCTAAAGGCACGGATTACGAAGCAGATACGGAGGTCTATAACAAAGCCGGTAAGCGCGCTTCGCTGCCGCAATTTGCCACGATGATGGCTGACGATAGCACGCTACTGTCTGGTGTATCAGAACTGGATGTGATCCCGCCCCAGTCGCAAACGCTCACCGAGCAGCGCCTGAAATTCTGGTTCCAGCAGGCCGATCCCGATACGCGAGCCCGCTTTCTGCAATGGGCGAAGCAACAACCTTCGTCATAAGCCACATTTTTTTGTCCTTTCTCTTGCAGCATCAGGCAGTTCCCGTCATCGTGTAGCCAGGTAACCTGACGGATAAGATTATGGAACTGACAACACGCACGCTTCCTGCACGCAAACACATTGCTCTGGTTGCGCACGATCACTGTAAACAAATGCTGCTTAACTGGGTTCGCCGCCATCAACCGTTGCTGGCAAATCACGCCCTCTCAGCTACGGGGACAACCGGCAACCTGATCCAACGCGAAACGGGTCTGGAAGTGAATGCCATGCTGAGCGGCCCGATGGGCGGCGATCAGCAGGTGGGCGCACAGATTTCGGAAGGAAAAATTGATGTACTGATTTTCTTCTGGGACCCGCTGAATGCGGTGCCACATGATCCCGATGTTAAAGCGCTGCTGCGCCTTGCGACGGTGTGGAATATCCCGGTAGCCACAAATCTGTCGACGGCGGATTTCATCATTGAATCACCGCAGTTCAACTCTCCGGTTGAGATCCTGATCCCGGATTATCAACGTTATCTTTCCGAGAGACTGAAGTAGCTCTTTGCCCGGCGGCGCTACGCTTGCGGGGGCCTACGGTTTTTGCAGGCCGGGTCAGGCGTAGCGCCGCCCGGCAATCCAGCTACGGTTTCCTCGCCACCGGCACGTCAATACTCTTCAGTATATCGACAAATACCGACGGCTCGTCTTTATTGAACAGCAGCCACACGCGATGGCGCGCGCGGGTTATCGCCACATACAGCAGACGCCGTTCTTCTGCATCCGGGAAATCTTCCGGTACTGGCAGCAGCGCCTGCTCCATTACCGACTCACGTGCCGGAGCCGGAAAACCATCACTTCCCTCTTTCAGCCCGACCACAATCACGTAGTCAGCCTGCTGGCCTTTGCTGGCATGGATAGTCATAAAATCAAGCTGTAGCGTTGGCCAGCGAGTGGCCGACTTTTCCAGCACCGTCGGTTTAAGATGGTGATAACGCGCCAGCACCAGAATCCGTTCATCGGGCTTTGCATACCCGCTCAGTTTATCCAGAAGCGGCTCAAGCTGATCGTCCGCCAGCAGCGTGACCGCTTTCTTATCTCCCGGTCTCAGGCTGTTGAGCGGTTTCGCCAGTTGATGCGGGTTTTGCTGAATAAAACGGTTTGCGATTTCGCCAATTCGTGAATTGAAACGGTAGGTAGTATCCAGATCGCTGCGATCGCCCTCGCCAAAATGGTGGTGAAATGCAGTTGTGAGCGAGAGCTGCGCCCCGCTGAAGCGATAGATAGCCTGCCAGTCATCCCCCACGGCAAACAGAGACGTATGTTTGTTCTGCGCCCGCAACGCCGAGAGCAATGCGGCACGCTGAGGCGAGATATCCTGGAACTCATCCACAAGGATATGCTTCCACGGACTGACAAAGCGTCCTTTCTCCAGAATGATAATGGCCTGATGAATAAGACCGGAAAAATCGACGGCATTTTCCTCTTTCAGGGCCGATTTCCAGGCTTTCAGCAGCGGTGCCATTAATTTGACGCGCTTTGAAAACACGGCGCGGATCGCTTCCGGCGCGCTGTCGATCATCTCTGCCTGAGAGCCGCCGTGCATGCGCATCAGGCTCACCCAACGGTCAAGTCGCGCACCCAGGCGTCGCGCCAGCTTTTCATCCTGCCAGAAACTGCCTTCCGGCACTTCCCAGTTCAGTTCCTCCTCCAGCCACTGACGCCACCCTTTGGCCTGCGCTTTTTTCTCGCTGCACTGCTGACGCCACGTCTTAATAAACAGCGCCTGACGAGCCTGGGTGTCATTTTCCAGTTTACTGATGGACGGCACTTTCTTACTCCCCTGCTGAATAATATGCAGTGCGAGGGCGTGGAAGGTGCGCGCCGTAATATCCTGAGTATGCAGGCGCTGCCGGATTCGCTCGTCCATCTCCTGCGCAGCTTTGCGGCCAAAGGCCAACAGGAGGATTTGGTCAGCTACGGCTTCACCGGTTGTCAGAAGCCAGCCTGCACGCGCCACCAGCACGGAGGTTTTACCGCTGCCTGCGCCCGCCAGCACCAGTAGCGACGGTTCACCGTTGACAACGGCACGCGCCTGAGCCGGGTTGAGCGGCGACGATTCGACGGTGCTGAAGAAATCGGCATATTCCGCAAGCATGGCATCGGTCCAGGCCTGGTTATGCGCCAGTCTGCTTTTATCAATATCGCTGAGCCAGGCCTGACACTGACGCCACGCATCACGGCAGTTTTCAAACTCATTAAGACGGGAGACGGGGAACGGCAGCGCGGTTAGCGCCTGTGTTATCTTTTCCTGCAACCCGGCGGTTTGCTGGCGCGTCAGCCACTTTTGCTGCGCGTTACTTCGGGCGATATCGTCAAGCACCTGCTGCAGCACCTGTGCCGCAATCACACTCATGTCATGGCTCCACTGTTGCCAGAGCGTGTTCAGATGATGGTGAAAACGTTGTGTTTCTGCCCACTCAGTACCGTGCAGACGTACCACTTTATCGGCTGGCAGGACGAACTCCAGTTCCCCCCACACCAGCCCGCGTTTGCAATGAATGGCCAGAAGTTGATTAAACGGAATGAGATATTCATGACGCTCACCGGAGACTTTCACTCCCGCATTGAGAAGGACAACCTTGTCGTAAGGGTGCTGCGCCAGGCGTTTGCCCATTGAAGTTGCTTTCAGTTCCATATCCAGCCAGACCCACAAAGAGATAATTTGTCTGACAGTTTAACTGCCAGTTTTAAGGTGCTCCAGCCTAAAAAAACGTTACAATCACTCAGCGTTAGTCTTATCGAAAGGAAATGAGGGTTTATGCGTACCGTTCTGAATGTTTTGAATTTTGTCCTTGGCGGTTTTGCCACCACCCTTTCCTGGCTTTTTGCCACCCTGGTGAGCATCGTGCTCATTTTCACCCTGCCGCTGACCCGCTCCTGCTGGGAAATCACCAAACTCTCACTGATTCCCTTCGGCAATGAAGCTGTCCATGTTGATGAACTGAACCCGGACGGGAAAAATGCCCTGATGAATACCGGTGGTACTCTGCTGAACGTTCTGTGGCTGATTTTCTTCGGCTGGTGGCTGTGCCTGATGCACATCGTTGCCGGCATTGCACAGTGCATTACGATTATTGGCATTCCGGTTGGGATCGCTAATTTTAAAATTGCCGCCATTGCCCTGTGGCCGGTTGGACGCAGAGTCGTCCCGGTAGAAGTGGCGCAAGCCGCACGTGAAGCCAACGCTCGTCGCCGTTTTCAGTGAATAAGGACAGGCCGCGCTCATGCTAAGCCCACTGCTTCGCCGTTACACCTGGAACAGTAACTGGCTCTATAACGTCAGGATTTTTATTGCCCTCTGCGGCACGGTTGCCCTGCCGTGGTGGCTGGATGATGTAAAACTGACTATCCCGCTGACCCTTGGCGTGGTAGCCGGGGCGCTTGCCGATCTTGATGACCGTCTGGCCGGACGTTTGCGTAACCTGGTCATCACTCTGGTCTGTTTCTTTATAGCCTCAGCGTCCGTTGAGTTGCTGTTCCCCTGGCCCTGGCTTTTTGCGCTGGGGCTTACGCTTTCAACCAGCGGGTTTATTCTGCTTGGCGGGCTTGGGCAGCGCTACGCCACCATCGCGTTTGGTGCCCTGCTGATTGCTATCTATACCATGCTCGGTGTCTCTCTTTACGATCAGTGGTATCAGCAACCCGTTCTGCTGTTGGTGGGGGCGATCTGGTATAACCTGCTGACCCTGACCGGACACCTTATTTTTCCGGTTCGGGCGCTGCAGGATAACCTCGCGCGCAGTTACGAGCAGCTGGCTCAGTATCTTGAATTAAAGTCACGTTTGTTTGACCCGGATATTGAAGAGGAGAGCCAGGCACCGCTTTACGATCTGGCGCTGGCGAACGGCCAACTGGTGGCAATGCTTAACCAGACAAAAGCCTCGCTGCTTACTCGTCTGCGCGGCGATCGGGGTCAGCGTGGCACCCGAAGAACACTGCATTACTATTTTGCCGCCCAGGATATTCATGAACGTGCCAGTTCATCGCATGTCCAGTATGCAGCCCTGCGCGAGAAGTTCCGCTATAGCGACGTCATGTTCCGTTTCCAGCGCTTACTGTCGATGCAATCTCAGGCCTGTCAGCAGCTGGCGCGCTCAATCCTGTTGCGTACACCGTACCAGCATGACCCACGTTTTGAGCACGCTTTCAGCCACCTTGATGCAGCCCTCGATCGCGTTCAGGCGAGTGGGACATCACCAGAGCACATCAAAGCGCTGGGATTCCTGCTCAATAATCTGCGTGCGATTGATGCCCAACTGGCAACCATTGAATCCGAACAGGCAATGGCGATGCCACGCAGCGACACGGAGAACCAGCTTGCGGACGACAGTCTGCACGGCGTTAGCGATATATGGCTGCGCCTGAGCCGCCACTTTACGCCAGAATCGGCGCTCTTTCGCCATGCGGTGCGGATGTCACTGGTACTGTGCGTAGGCTATGCCTTTATTCAGATAACCGGCTTGCAGCACGGTTACTGGATCTTACTGACCAGCCTGTTTGTCTGCCAGCCCAACTACAACGCCACCCGCCACCGCCTTGCGCTGCGTATTATCGGCACGCTGGTGGGCGTCGCTATCGGGCTACCGGTGCTGTGGTTCGTGCCCTCGGTTGAAGGACAGCTTATTCTCATCGTCATCACCGGCGTGTTGTTCTTTGCCTTTCGTAATGTGCAGTACGCACATGCCACCATGTTTATCACGCTGTTGGTTCTGCTGTGCTTTAACCTGTTGGGTGAAGGGTTTGAAGTCGCCCTGCCCCGCGTGATCGATACGCTGATCGGCTGTGCTATTGCCTGGGCGGCAGTGAGCTTTATCTGGCCTGACTGGCGTTTTCGCAATTTGCCGCGCGTGACAGACAGAGCAATGAATGCAAACTGTCGCTACCTGGATGCCATTCTTGAGCAGTATCACCAGGGCCGCGATAACCGCCTGGCCTACCGTATCGCCCGTCGCGATGCGCATAACAGCGATGCTGAACTCGCGTCAGTAGTTTCAAATATGTCCACAGAGCCGCGCGCGACTGCAGAGATACGTGAAACCGCGTTTCGCCTGCTCTGCCTGAACCATACGTTTACCAGCTATATCTCTACGCTGGGTGCCCATCGCGAGAAACTGACCAATCCGGGTATCTTGTCCCTTCTCGATGACGCCGTCTGCTACGTCGATGACGCCCTTCATCATCGGCCTGCCGATGAACCCCGTGTGCAGCAGTCGCTGGACGACCTGACTCAGCGTATTGCGCATCTCGATCCAGGCTCCGACAGCAAAGCTCCACTGGTCCTTCAGCAAATCGGCCTGCTTATTGCTCTGCTGCCGGAAATTTGCCGACTACAACAGCAGATCGCTACCTGGCGGAATGACTCTCCTGAGCCTCAGGCAGTGCATTAAACCATTCCGTTAGCTCCCGGCGAATGTCCGCCGGGAGCGCCGCTTCGTGCATTCCCTCAATTGCCCCTTCAAGCGCAAACAGCACCTTAATGCTCAGCCCCTTATTTTTTGATCGTATTTTCAGCCAGCTCGTTTTTGCGCCCAGTTCCCGTAACGTCTCTTCATTTGTTATACCCGCTTCACAGAGCAGAACTTCAATCTGAAATGTCAGGTTCGGCAGATCTTTAAGCCGATTCCGCTGGTGACGCTGATACCGCTCTTTTCTGGCCGCATCAAGTGCAGACGATGAAAGTTTGAGCAGCTCATCCCTGTTCTGCCAAAGCCCGTCATCCACGCGGTAATAGTTAAGAAGGACAGGACGGCCCCGCTTCATTAACGTCAAAAATGAAGAGGCGTGTTTTACACAGTATTTTGCGCTCTCTTCACAGGCCCGAAGATAGAGCTCCCCGTCCGACACCATGGCGAAAACCGCATCATCCACCGCAAGGGTATATCCTCCAAAAAGCGCGCGATGATGAATTTCCCCTAATGGAGAAAGGTATTCCTGCGATTTATAAATCCGATCATAAGATATCTTTTTCATGATATTTCCCTTCAAAATCATAAAGTAACAACATATTTTCTTACTAGCGGATCCGTTAGCAGGAAAATAGGCAACTTATTGCCTGTGAGCAAGATGATTTTTCGAGGCACGCCATTAATGAGTGAAATTTGCGAGTCGCTTTCCGAAAATGAGGTTGATCTTTATGCATACAGGGGTTACTGTATATCCATACAGTAACTACAGGGCTGGAATGAATATGTACACTTCAGGCTATGCAAATCGCTCAATCTCTCTTTCTTCTACCGCTGACACTGTCGCGCAGAAATCTGTCGGGCGCGTTTCAACCGGGCTTATTAGTGAAGTGGTTTATCGTGAAGACCAGCCCCTGTTGACACAACTCTTATTACTGCCACTATTACAGCAGCTTGGCCAACAGTCCCGTTGGCAGCTTTGGCTGACGCCACAGCAAAAATTGAGCCGTGAATGGCTTCTCTCCGCAGGGCTGCCGCTGGCAAAGGTGATGCAGATTAACCAACTCCCGCCCTGCGATACGGTTGAGTCAATGATCCGCGCATTACGCACCGGAAATTACAGTGTGGTGATTGGTTGGTTATCGGATGAGCTGACGGAAGAAGAGCATTATCGGCTCACGGAAGCGGCAGAAGAGGGAAATGCGATCGGGTTTATTATGCGACCTGTCCGGGCAGATTCTCACCGCAAAGGACAACTTTCCGGGCTAAAAATTCACTCTAATTTGTATCACTAAGCCATTTTAAGAGTTTTCCTGGAATTTTTTTTGACCTCAGGATTGGAAAAAAGTTCCAGGTGACAAAACTGCGGCAAGGCTTGTCTGGAGCGGTTCTTCTTAATTTTACTGCACAAAATTCGTTCTAAAAATGTTAAATATTAGGTATACGGAACTTTTTTTTTCATATGCCTGACGGACTTCACACTTGTAAGTTTTCAGCTACGTTGTAGACTTTACATCGCCAGGGGTGCTCGGCCTAAGCCGAAGATATCGGTAGAGTTATAGTTGACCACGCCCCCCGGTGAAGGATTTAACCGTGATTTCTCTGTTGAGATTTACATGGCGAATTTTGGATGATAACGAGGCGCAAAAAATGAAAAAGACAGCTATCGCGATTGCAGTGGCACTGGCTGGCTTCGCTACCGTAGCGCAGGCCGCTCCGAAAGATAATACCTGGTATGCAGGTGGTAAACTGGGCTGGTCTCAGTTCCATGACACTGGCTGGTACAACAGCGCTAACAACAACGACGGCCCTACTCATGAGAGCCAGCTCGGTGCAGGCGCGTTCGGTGGCTATCAGGTTAACCCGTATGTTGGTTTTGAAATGGGTTACGACTGGTTAGGTCGTATGCCATACAAAGGCGACACCGTTAATGGCGCTTTCAAAGCTCAAGGCGTACAGCTGACCGCTAAACTGGGTTACCCAGTAACTGACGATCTGGACGTGTACACCCGTCTGGGCGGCATGGTATGGCGTGCTGACTCCAGCAACAGCGTTGCTGGCGACGACCACGACACGGGCGTTTCCCCAGTATTCGCTGGTGGCGTTGAATGGGCAATGACCCGTGACATCGCTACCCGTCTGGAATACCAGTGGGTTAACAACATCGGCGACGGCAACACCGTTGGTGTTCGTCCAGACAACGGCATGCTGAGCGTAGGTGTTTCCTACCGTTTCGGTCAGCAGGAAGAAGCTGCGCCAATCGCGCCAGCTCCGGCTCCAGCACCAGAAGTACAGACCAAGCACTTCACTCTGAAGTCTGACGTTCTGTTCAACTTCAACAAAGCGACGCTGAAACCAGAAGGTCAGCAGGCACTGGATCAGCTGTACACCCAGCTGAGCAACCTGGACCCTAAAGATGGTTCCGTAGTAGTTCTGGGCTTCACCGACCGTATCGGTTCTGACGCTTACAACCAGGGTCTGTCTGAGAAACGTGCTCAGTCCGTTGTTGATTACCTGGTATCTAAAGGTATCCCAGCTAACAAGATCTCCCCACGTGGTATGGGCGAATCTAACCCAGTTACTGGCAACACCTGTGACAACGTGAAAGCTCGCGCTGCACTGATCGACTGCCTGGCACCAGATCGTCGCGTTGAGATCGAAGTTAAAGGCATCAAAGACGTTGTAACTCAGCCAGCGGCATAAGTTATCGTCTTAAAAAAAACCCCGCACTGCGGGGTTTTTTATTGTCTGAAGAAAAGGAAGAGATTACTTCTTGCCAAGAAGAGCCTGAAGATCGTTCTTCAGTGTCGACATTTGACTGGCATACTTTTCTTTATGCTCAGCATCTTCAATCAGCTGCACAATCGTTTCCGATAATGTTTTCCCGCGACGCTGCGCAAGCCCTGCCAGTCTCTGCCAGACCATAAACTCCAGATCGATAGACTTCTTGCGGGTATGCTGATGCTCAGCATTAAAATGCCGTTTGCGACGCGCACGGATAGTTTGCTTCATCCGGTTTAACAGCGCCGGATTGATATGCTTCGCTATCCAGCTATTGACCTGTACCGGTTCGTTTTCGAGGGTCAGCAACATATCCACGGCCTCTTGTGCCGCGCTGGCTTCGATGTAGCAGGTGATCAGTTCACCTTCACGGTGCTTCTTGACCAGGTACTTCCATTTCCAGCCGCTTTCGAGGTTTTCCAGTTGTTGATATTTCATTGCGATCTCAGTGTTACCATGTAACTCTGTTCAGAATATCAGTTTTTTAGCAATCTGCTGAAAAGAAATCATATCCTGTGAAACATGACAGAAGATTCACTCGCCGAAATCCCCATTCCTGCATGGGCAGAAACCACCGCTTACGGTATACTCCACGGTTTTACATCTGACTAAAAAACATCGACTTTGACCATTACGAAACTAGCATGGCGTGACCTGGTTCCGGATACGGAAAGCTATCAGGAACTGTTTGCACAGCCAGACCTCGCAAAAGAACACGAATTTATACTTAGCGATACACAACCGCGTTTGCATTACGCACTGGAGCAGGTGTTAAGCCCGTGGGCTACATCTCCCTTCATGCTGCTCAAAGCCCCGGAAGAAGCCGAGTATTTGACGCTTCTGGGGGATGCTATGCGCCAGTTAAAACCGGACGCGAACACCGTTTATGGTGGCCAGTATCGTATCGCGGGACAACATATCACTTTCACTCCCGCAGAACGGGCAGATGACCATTTTGCCGCCAAAGGTGAAGTGATTACCTCCAGTTGGGTTGAAGCCGAGCAGTTATTCGGTTGCCTTCGTCAGTTTAATGGCGAACTGTCGTTACAACCGGGGCTGGTACATCGTGCAAATGGCGGCGTATTGATCATCTCTCTTCGTACCCTGCTCTCCCAGCCTCTGCTGTGGATGCGCCTGAAAACGATTGTGAGCCAGCAACGTTTTGACTGGGTGGGATACGACGAGTCACGCCCTCTGCCGGTTTCTGTGCCGTCGATGCCGCTCTCTCTGACTGTCGTCTTAACCGGTGACCGTGAGTCTCTGGCTGATTTCCAGGAGATGGAGCCGGAACTGGCTGAACAGGCGGTCTATAGCGAATACGAAGACAATATTCAGATTGCTGATGCCGATGATATGGCGCAGTGGTGTCAGTGGGTGATGGCCGTTGCAGAACGTTCAGCACTGCCAACTCCCGCCGCCGATGCCTGGTCAGGTCTGATCCGTGAAGCGGTCCGTTATACCGGCGATCAGGAAACCCTGCCCCTCTGTCCGCTCTGGATCGGCAAGCAACTGCGTGAAGTGGGTGTCATCAGCGGTGAAGGGTCGTTTACCGGTGAGCAGTACGCGCAAATGCTTGCCCAGCGCGAGTGGCGTGAAGGTTACCTTGCTGACCGTATGCAGGATGAAATTCTGCTGGAGCAGATCCTGGTCGAAACCGAAGGCGAGCGTATCGGTCAGATCAACGCCTTGTCTGTCATCGAGTTTCCGGGGCACCCGCGTGCATTCGGCGAGCCGTCTCGTATCAGTTGCGTGGTACACGTCGGTGACGGGGAATTTACGGATATTGAACGCAAAGCCGAACTGGGTGGGAACATTCATGCCAAAGGCATGATGATCATGCAGGCGTTTCTGATGTCTGAGCTGCAGCTTGAACAGCAAATCCCCTTCTCTGCATCGCTGACCTTCGAGCAGTCTTACAGCGAAGTTGATGGAGACAGCGCTTCAATGGCGGAGCTGTGCGCATTAATCAGCGCTCTGGCGGAAGTGCCGATTAATCAGAACATTGCGATTACGGGTTCTGTCGATCAGTTTGGCCGTGCTCAGCCTGTTGGCGGCCTGAACGAGAAAATTGAAGGTTTCTTCTCTATTTGTCAGCAACGCGGTTTAAATGGCAAACAGGGCGTGATCATCCCAGCCCCCAATGCGCGCCATTTGAGCCTGAGTCAGGAACTTCTGGATGCGGTGGAACAGCAACAATTCTCCCTGTGGGCCATCGAAGGCGTTGAGGATGCACTACCCTTACTGACAAACCTTGTCTGGGATGGCGAAGGGCAGACCACTTTGATGCAGACCATTCAGGAACGTATTGCTCAGGCAACACAGCAGGATGCTCGTCATCGTTATCCTTGGCCGTTACGCTGGCTAAGTTGGTTTACGCCGAACTGATCGGACTTGTTCAGCGTACACGTGTTAGCTATCCTGCGTCCTTCACTAAAATAAGGCTTACTGAGAACATGGTAGATAAACGCGAATCCTATACAAAAGAAGACCTTCTTGCCTCTGGTCGCGGTGAACTGTTTGGCGCTAAAGGCCCGCAGTTACCGGCCCCGAACATGCTGATGATGGACCGTGTCGTGAAAATGACCGAAACCGGCGGCAACTTCGATAAGGGTTACGTAGAAGCAGAACTTGATATCAACCCGGACCTGTGGTTCTTCGGCTGCCACTTTATTGGCGATCCGGTAATGCCTGGCTGTCTGGGCCTGGATGCGATGTGGCAGTTGGTTGGCTTCTATCTGGGCTGGCTCGGCGGCGAAGGTAAAGGCCGCGCACTGGGCGTAGGCGAAGTGAAATTTACCGGTCAGGTTCTGCCTACGGCGAAGAAAGTGACCTACCGTATCCACTTCAAACGTATCGTTAACCGTCGCCTGATCATGGGCCTGGCGGACGGCGAAGTGCTGGTAGACGGCCGTCTGATTTATACCGCGAACGACCTGAAAGTAGGTCTGTTCCAGGACACCTCTGCATTCTGATTTTGCTTTTTTAGCCAATCCAGAAAGGCGAAACCTCCGCATTGCGGAGGTTTCTTTTTAAAGAGACGTTATCAAACAAGTACTGCCCTGTCTCCGATGGCTTCTCGCCAGCCCCCTAACCATTGAGATCTCTGATTCAGAGTCTGATAGGGACACATTTCTTTTGAACGTCCGGCGATGCCAGCCTGATAACCACGTTGATGAGCCCTTTCCAGGCGATCTCGTTTCTGTCTCTTCATGCCTCGTTTCCCTCATTCTTTTGTCTGGTGGAAAGAAAACAGTGATTGCAAAATGTGCAACCACAGATAACGAATACCGCGAATCAGGCTCAGCGTCAACGTTCAAAATTCATACGGGTGTCATATTTGTGAGCTACATGGAATATCATTTGTACAAAAAATGTGACCCGGCACAAGTAACGGTCTGAAGATAAAACGAAAAAAAAGCCGCAATCAGCGAGACACTGAGTGCGGCTTTCGGCTATGAATTTTACTTATGGAAGCCGGGAAATCTCTCTGGCTATACTGGCCGACTCCTGCGCCCACCCTTGTGCCAGAACTTTCACCATTTCATCATAACCGTCTTTCTGTTGTTTCATTTCGAGATGGAACGGACGCTTAATCAGCTGTCCCTGATGATTCAACAGCCACTCGCCGCTGATCACCACCGCACCATCATAACGCCCATGGAAACCAGTCACCGTCACATTGAGCGTATCCTGGTCGCTGCCTAGCGGTTGCGAAGCGACAATCCAGCCCGGAAGCTGACTGCTCAGATTCGCCACCAGCGTGTTGCGTAGCTGCTGATCCAGCGGGCTGGCCCACAGGTTATTATTGGCAATGACGTACTGCACATCGCTGGTTTGATACACCACCCCGTTTCCGGCGAGATAATCAGGCACCGCGACCTGCTCCACCCATAACAGACGGTTGCCCTGCGAGGCGTGACTTTGCGACCCCACCTGCGCAGTCAACGGTAACTGGTAATAGCTTTTGTTTTCGCTTCCTGAGCTGCAGGCCGTTAGTACCATCGCTCCCACAATCGCTAGCCACTTTTTCATTGTTTAGCCCTCTTCGGCTCAGGATCTTTTTTATCTTTTGCTTCAAATACCAGCGCGTTGCTCTTCTCATTGAGCGTTTTCAAGACTGGCTGCAGCTCACGTAATACCTGATCAAGACGCTGCATATCTGCCACCATCTTGTTATACGCCGCCGAACCTGGCTGGAAGCCCTGCATACTACGGTTAAGCTCACGCAATGTTTTCTGCATATCCTGCGGCAATTGCTGCATGGACTGGCTTGCGGTGATCTTATTGATATTATCCAGCGTGGTTTGCAGACGTCGCATCGTCGCCTGGCTTTGACTCAGTGAGTTTGTCGCGGCTTCAATCATCGGATTCAGTGGCAGATTGTTAATCTTATCCAGTGTTTCCATCAGACGCTGCTGGATTTGCGCCAGACCGCTGCTGACCGTTGGGATAATCGTATAGCCACCGAATTCACGCATACCCGTAATGGCAGGCGCTTTTGGATAGAAATCCATATCCACATACAGCGCGCCGGTCACCAGGTTACCGGTTTTCAGCGAGCCTCGCAGCCCACGGTTCATGAGGTCAGTAATATGCGCACCAATATCCTGATTCTCGCCGATCTGATTGATTAACCGCTCAGGCTCAATGCGAATCAGCACCGGAATGCGGTAATCATCATCCAGCATCTGCTTAAGACCCGGCACAAAGAACGGCACCTGTCCTACCGTACCCAGACGAATACCGCGGAACTCAACTGGCGCTCCCGGCTGCAGACCACGGACGGAATCTTTAAAGAACATCAGGTAATCGATGTGATCGGTATAGAGTGCATCCTGAATGCTTTTTTGATCGTCAAAGAGCCTGAAAGCGGTTTTCTCGGCAACCGGCTGCCCCAGATCGATCCCCTCTGGCACATCAAAACTCACGCCACCGCCAAACAGGGTGGTCAGAGAGCCCATTTCCACTCGCATACCAGCAGAAGTGAGATCAACCGCGATCCCGCTGTCTTTCCAGAAACGTACGTTGCTGGTCACGAGGCGATCGTTTGGCGCATTGATAAACAGCTGATAGCTGATGGTACGCTTTTGCGGATCAAAGGTACTGGTTTCTACCGAACCAACCCGATAGCCGCGGAACAAGACCGGGTCGCCAGGGCTTAACTGCCCCGCTTTTTGACTGTCGAGGATCACACGAATACCTTTCGCATCCGGCGGCGCGAGCGGCGGTGAATCAAGCAACTGATATTCCGCAGGCTGGTTACCTTTCGCGCCAGGCTGCAGTTCAATATAGGCACCAGACAGCAACGTGCCCAGGCCACTGATCCCTTCACGGCCAACCTGTGGCTTTACCACCCAGAATACGGAATCACTGTGCAGCAGCTTTTCCATACCGGCATTCAAACGCGCTTTGATTTGCACATGCGTTAAATCATCGGTCAGGGTTGCACTTTCGACCACGCCCACATCCACGCTACGGCTCTTGATGGTCGTCTTGCCGCCCTCAATCCCTTCTGCATTGGTGGTGATCAGCGTGACTTCCGGCCCCTGATGGCTGTAATGATAAAACAGTATCCAGGCACCGATCAGCGCAGTCACGATGGGGAATATCCACACCGGCGACCAGTTTCTGACCTTCTGCACTTTCGCCTCTCCACTTTTGTTTTCCATGCTCTTACTCTTCCTCATGGCTTGACTCGGGCTCACGATCCCACGATAAACGAGGGTCGAAGGTCATGGCCGCAAACATGGTCATAATGACGACCAACGCAAACATTAGCGCTCCCATAGCGGGATAAATACTCATTAGTCCCCCCATGCGCACCAGCGCAGAGAGAACCGCAATCACAAATACATCTATCATTGACCAGCGACCCACAAACTCCACAACTTCATAAATCAGATGCATGCGTTCGCTGTCGCGTTTGCCATGGCCTTTCGCATCCCAGCAGAGCCAGGCAATTGCGATCATTTTTAAGGTCGGCACCATGATACTGGCGATAAAAATAACACCGGCAACCGGGTACGAGCCTTCTCCCCAAAGCAAAATAACCCCTGCCAGGATCGTCGAAGGCATTTTATCGCCGAGCAAATCGGTGATCATGATGGGCAGGATATTGGCAGGCAGATAGAGCATGATGGACGTCACCAGTAACGCCATTGTCCACTGCAGGCTGTTTTTACGTCGCACATGGCCCGTTGTCCCACAGCGCGGGCAAACCTCGTTGTCTGCCGGCAGCACTGCCGTACAACAGGAGCAGGAGCGCAGACCCTGGCGAATACCCGGAACGCCCACTTTTACCACCTGCGGTAGTGTTGGGGCTGGCGCGATATCGTCCCACACCCAACGACGGTCCACGCACTGAAAAGCACGCAGTTGCAGCACACAGTACAAACACCAGGGGATAAAACTGCTGCCAATCCCGACATCGCCGTAAGCCATCAGCTTCACGAAACTGACCAGTATCCCCGCCAGGAAGATCTCAGCCATCCCCCAGCTTTTCAGCTGGAACAGTATTCGCGCAAGTTTGATTTTAAGAGAGGCGGGCATCTGCACGCGGTTGACCAGCAAAAGGATCACGATCAGGCAAAAAGCCGGAACGATCTGTACGAACAGAAGAAAGAACGTGCCGAGGCTGGCGTAATCTTCCGAGAACATCACGCCAGGTATTTCAAGAAGTTCGACCTGGCTGGTCATCCCTCCCACTTTCATATAAATGAAGGGGAAGAGATTCGAGAGCACAAGCATGAACAGAGCAGCAATAGCATAGGCCGTGGGACGCTGTCTTGGCGCGTCCCACTCGGTCGTTAACGTTGCACCGCAGCGCGGACAGGTTGCCTTATGTCCGTGACCAAGCTCTGGCAACGCCACGAGCAAATCGCATTGCGAGCATAATATATGCCGATCGGCATGGTGCTGGTCACACATAGTTAATCCCTGTTTATGCGCCGTTTTTCAGAGACTCAAGGTACTCCCAGCGCTCAAATGCTTCTTCCAGCGCCTGCTCGGCCTGGGAGAGATCAGCCAACACTTTCTGAGTATAGTCGTGAGGCTGCGTAAAAAATGACGCATCTGCAACCTGAGATTGCAGCGCTTCCAGCGAGGCTTCCAGCTCTTCGAGACGCTGTGGCAACCCTTCCAGTTCGCGCTGCAGGTTATAGCTCATTTTAGCAGGAGATTTTTTAACAGTTTCTGCTTTCGCGGCAACCGGTTCGGCAGTATTTTTGGTTTTTGCCTGCTTTTGCGCCAGCGACTGAGCCTGCTGGCCTCGCGCGTCATGATAACCGCCGACATACTGCCCAATCCGCCCCTCGCCTTCGAAGATCCAGCATTCGGTCACGGTGTTATCCACAAACTGACGATCGTGACTCACCAGCATGACGGTTCCCTGGTAGCCGTCGATCAACTCTTCCAGCAATTCCAGCGTTTCGACATCCAGATCGTTCGTCGGTTCATCGAGAATCAACAGGTTACTGGGTTTTAAGAATAATCGGGCAAGCAACAGACGGTTTCGCTCACCGCCTGACAATGCGCGCACTGGCGTCATGGCACGTTTCGGGTGGAACAGGAAGTCCTGCAAATAGCCAAGCACGTGACGCGGTTTACCGTTAACCATCACCTCTTGTTTCCCTTCGGCCAGGTTATCCATCACCGTTCTGTCCGGGTCCAGCTCCGCACGGTGCTGGTCGAAGTATGCGACTTCCAGTTTTGTACCGCAGTGAATACGCCCGCTGTCGGCCTGCAGTTGTCCCAGCATCAGTTTCAGCAACGTGGTTTTACCGCAGCCGTTCGGGCCGATGAGCGCAATTTTGTCGCCACGCTGAACCTGCGCGGAGAAGTCCTTCACCAGCACTTTGCCATCAACCTGGTAGTTGACGTTTTCCATTTCAAAGACAATCTTGCCGGAACGGGACGCTTCTTCGACCTGCATTTTGGCGCTGCCCATCACCTCACGGCGTTCGCTACGCTCGCGACGCATCGCCTTCAGGGCACGCACGCGGCCCTCGTTACGGGTACGTCGCGCTTTGATGCCCTGACGAATCCACACCTCTTCCTGCGCCAGCTTGCGGTCGAACTCTGCGTTTTGCAGCTCTTCTACACGCAGGTTCTCTTCTTTCTCCAGCAGGTAGGTGTCGTAATCGCCCGGATAGGTGACCAGCTTGCCGCGATCGAGATCGACAATGCGCGTCGCCATATTGCGAATAAACGAACGGTCATGCGAGATGAAGATAATGGTGCCGCTAAAGGTTTTGAGGAAACCTTCCAGCCAGTCAATCGCTTCAATATCCAGGTGGTTGGTCGGTTCGTCCAGCAGCAGCACTTTTGGCCCGCTGACCAGGGCACGGCCCAGCGCCGCTTTACGCAGCCAGCCACCGGATAACGCCGACAGCTCCATATCCGCTTCAAGGCCGAGCTGTGCCAGCACCTCGTTAATACGGTTTTCCAGCTGCCACAGGCCGTGGTGATCGAGCATCTCCTGCACTTTTGCCAGTTCGTTGAGGTTTTTGTCGCTCGGGTCGGTCATCACCAGATGCGAAATCTCGTGATAACGCTTCAGGTATTCCGCCTGTTCAGAGATGCCTTCCGCCACGAAATCGTAAACGCTGCCGGTCACATGACGCGGCGGGTCCTGCTGCAGACGTGAAACAATCAGATCCTGTTCGTACACGATACGGCCATCGTCCAGCCCTTGCTCGCGGTTGAGGATCTTCATCAGCGTGGATTTGCCCGCGCCGTTACGGCCCACCAGACAGACACGCTCGTTATCTTCGATGTGCAGTTCTGCATTATCAAGAAGCGGTGAGTCGCTGAAAGAGAGCCACGCGCCGTGCATACTAATTAAAGACATTTATTTTTCCTTTCAAACCGCGGAGATTAACCAGCAGTTATGGATCTGACGGTTACGGGCAAAGTCCTGAGACAGCGTTTTTTGGCTGATTTCTTGTGCTTTCAGTCCCAGAGCGGCCAGGCCGTCGTGATCCATACGGAATCCACGTTTGTTGTTTGAGAACATAATGGTGCCGCCTTTACGCAGCAGGCGTTTCAGGTCGGTCATCAGGCGCAGGTGATCGCGTTGAACATCAAAGCTATCTTCCATACGCTTGGAGTTTGAGAACGTCGGCGGATCGATGAAGATCAGGTCGAACTGTTCATCGGTGTCACGCAGCCAGCCCAGTACGTCGGCCTGCATCAGACGATGCTGACGCCCGGTTAAACCGTTCAGGCGCAGGTTACGCTCCGCCCACTCCAGGTAGGTACGGGACATATCTACCGTGGTGGTGCTGCGCGCACCGCCCAATCCCGCATGTACGCTGGCGCTGCCGGTATAGGAGAACAGATTGAGGAAATCTTTGCCCTTGCTCATCTGGCCCAGCATACGACGCGCGATACGGTGGTCAAGGAACAGGCCCGTGTCGAGATAGTCAGTCAGGTTAACCCACAGGCGCGCGTTATATTCGCCCACCTCGATGAAGTCGCCCTTCTCGCCCATCTTCTGGTACTGGTTTTTCCCTTTCTGACGCTCACGGGTTTTCAGCACCAGTTTGTTAGGTGCAATGCCAAGCACATTGATTGTCGCGGCAATGACGTCCAGCATACGCTGACGGGCTTTTTGCGCATCAATGGTTTTTGGCGGGGCATATTCCTGAATCACCACCCAGTCTGCATAGCGGTCAACCGCCACGTTGTACTCCGGCAGGTCAGCGTCGTACAGTCGATAACATTCAATTCCTTCCTGCTTCGCCCATTTTTCAAATTTCTTCAGGTTCTTACGCAGACGGTTGGCATAATCTTCTGCCACACCTGACGGTTTGCTGTCTGCCGCTTTCTCTGCCAGATGGTAGTTTTTCTGCACGCAGTCCAGAGGGCCGTTTTTCGCTTTAAACTGGCGTTCCGCACGTAGCTGAAGGCAACTCAACAATTCTGGTGACGCACTGAACAGAGAGAGATTCCAGCCACCGAAGTAGTCTTTCATATTGCGACCCAGCAGGCTGTGCAACGCAATCAGTGCCGGTTCGCTGTCCAGACGCTCGCCGTATGGCGGGTTGCTGATCACAGTCCCGTATGGACCTTTTGGCAGCGGGTTGGTCAGGTTCGCCACGTCTTTCACCTCGAAGGTGACCAGCTCACCGATACCGGCACGACGAGCGTTGCTGCGCGCACGTTCTATTACACGCGGGTCGCTGTCAGAACCGTAGAAGTGTGAGGTGTACTCTGCCAGGCCTTTACGCGCACGGGTCTGCGCTTCGGCTTTCACCTCTTTCCAGAGCGCTTCGTCGTGCTGTGCCCAGCCGCTAAAGCCCCAGTGTCCGCGGTGAAGCCCCGGTGCGCGATCGGTTGCCAGCATCGCCGCTTCAATCAGCAGCGTACCGGAACCACACATCGGGTCGAGCAGCGGCGTACCCGGTTGCCAGCCGGAGCGCATCACAATAGCGGCGGCCAGCGTTTCTTTAATGGGTGCCATACCGGTACGATCGCGGTAACCGCGCAGGTGCAGGCCCGCTCCACTCAGATCCAGCGAGATACTCGCGGTGTCACCGTTGAGCCAGACGTTGATACGCAGATCCGGGTTTTCGCGATCGACGTTCGGACGTTCCTTATTTTTACGGGTGAAGCAGTCAACAATGGCGTCCTTCACGCGCAGCGCACCGTACTGGCTGTTGCGGATCTCGTCGTTCACGCCGTTGAAATGCACCGCGAAGGTGGCATTCGGGGTGAAGATCTCTGTCCAGTCGATCATCTGTACACCGGTGTAGAGATCAAGGTCGCTGTAAACCTTGCACTCTTTCATCGGCAGCATGATGCGCGACGCCAGACGGCTCCACATCAGGCTCTGGTAAATAAGCCGTGTGTCGCCCTCAAAATGGACACCACCCTGAACCACCTGGCACTCTTGTGCACCCAGGGCTTCCAGTTCAGTTTTTAACAGCTCTTCCAGCCCACGGGCCGTACTGGCAAACAGAGAATTCATATCGTCACTTATACTCTTAGAAAATTGTCGCGCATTATAGCTAATATGGCGTGTATGTCATAAAGTTGAAGGCTTATTTTCAATTGTGGGAGTGTGCAGTGGCGACGTTATCCAGGCTTTTTATTCATCCGGTGAAATCTATGCGCGGTATCGGCGTCTCTCACGCGCTGGCCGACATGAGCGGATTTGCCTTCGATCGTATTTTTATGGTCACCGAGCCTGACGGTACGTTCATAACGGCACGCCAGTTCCCGCAGATGGTTCGCTTTACCCCTTCCCCCCTGCATGACGGTCTGCATCTGACCGCGCCGGACGGCTCCAGCGTGGTGATTCGCTTTGCTGATTTTGCGCCTGTCGACGCGCCAACGGAAGTGTGGGGCAATCATTTTACCGCCCGCATCGCGCCAGATGAGATTAACCGCTGGCTGAGCGGCTTTTTCTCTCGCGACGTGCAGCTGCGCTGGGTCGGGCCTGAATTAACGCGTCGCGTTAAGCGCCATGACGCCGTTCCCCTCTCCTTCGCCGATGGCTACCCTTTCCTGTTGACCAACGAAGCCTCGCTGCGCGATTTGCAGAGCCGCTGTAAGGCCAGCGTCCAGATGGAGCAGTTTCGCCCGAACCTGGTGGTGACGGGTACTGACGCCTGGGATGAAGATACCTGGAAAGTGATCCGCATCGGCAGCGTCATTTTCGACGTGGTAAAGCCGTGCAGCCGCTGCATATTTACAACCGTAAGCCCGGAAAAAGGACAAAAACACCCCTCCGGCGAGCCGCTGAAAACGTTGCAGTCGTTTCGAACCGCACAGGATAACGGCGATGTGGATTTTGGTCAGAACTTAATTCCCCGCACCAGCGGCGTGATCCGCGTGGGTGACGAGGTGGAAATTCTCGCCCGCGGGCCAGCAAGGATTTACGGCGCAGGTCAGGAAGAAGAATTCGTCGACGTTGAGACAGCGGTCAGCTCAGCGGTGGATATTCACTGGCAGGGCACCCTAATCCGGGGCAACAATCAGCAAGTTTTACTTGAGCAACTGGAACAGGCAGGTATCCGTGTACCTTACTCGTGTCGTGCGGGAATTTGCGGATGCTGTCGCATAACGCTGGTCGACGGTGAAGTCAGCGCCCTGAAAAAGTCGGCGATTGGAAATGACGGAACCATTTTATGCTGCAGCTGTGTGCCAAAAACGTCGGTACGGCTGGAAGTTTAAACCGCCTGTTCGAGGTTGAAAGCGTCCACGCGAAGCTGCGGTTTCAGCCTGTCGTTCATCACTTTTATGGCATCACCCAACTGCATCACTCGCCCGGCAATCGTTACGCCGGGCTGAGCCAGCAGACAGAGCGCCGCGTTTTCACCAGGTTCAACCACCAGCAAACTGACCTCTTCTGCGGTATCGCTCAGATTGACGCTGGCCGCATCGCCCGTTGCAGGCATCCAGTTCACACCGTGCGCCAGGAAATGCCAGCTTTTTGGCATTTGTGGCTTCAGGAAACGGATCGCCACCAGCGCATTTAATACCAGCTCAGCGCGCTGTTCTTTTGAGAGTTCCAGATCGCGGCATTTTTCTTCGAATGAGAAATAAAGCGCTGCATCGTCAACGCAAAAGCCTGAGGGTGCAAATGCGTCCGGGGTCAACATTCGGCGTGGAAAACGAGAACGAAACAACATGCCATTGGCTAAATCGAGCATCATTCGATCATGCTCGTCGCAAAAATACCAGCGCCAGTTATCGTCAGGTTTAATTCGCATGTTTCTCTCCCGTCCCCAAACACCCTGTTCTAAAAATGTCCTGTTTGCCGCCTCGTTTATAACAACATTAATAAAAGACTATAATGTCTAAATAAGCAACAATGACGGAATATAAAACAACCAGGGCTGGAAATAAAGCCCTGGTTGTCTGATTCAGAAAAAAGATTAGATATGAGTAACGATTTCTTTAATCAATGGCGGCCCTTTAAAAATAAAGCCGGAATAGATTTGTACCAGCGATGCTCCTGCCGCCATCTTTTCACGGGCAGCTATCACCGAGTCGATGCCACCCACACCAATAATCGGCAGTCGGCCATTTAATTCGGCAGACAACGCGCGAATAATTTCGGTGCTTTTTAATTGCACCGGACGGCCACTTAAGCCCCCCGCTTCGTCACAGTTTTTCATTCCCTGAACGAGAGAGCGATCGAGTGTGGTATTGGTCGCAATAACACCATCAATATTATGGCGGACTAAACTATCCGCAACCTGGATCAATTCTTCGACAGAAAGATCCGGGGCGATCTTAACCGCGACCGGAATATATTTATGGTGGATCGCCTGCAGCGCATTTTGTTTATTTTTAATGGCACTGAGAAGATCGTCCAGCGCTTCGCCATATTGCAAAGAACGCAGCCCCGGAGTATTCGGTGAAGAAATGTTCACCGCAATATAACCGGCGTAGGCATAGACTTTTTCCATACAAATCAGATAGTCATCTTTACCCTGCTCGACTGGCGTATCTTTATTTTTGCCAATATTGATGCCTAATACGCCATCAAAATGGGCTTTTTTAACGTTCTCAACCAGATGATCAACGCCGAGGTTATTAAAGCCCATACGGTTGATCAGCCCTTCGGCTTCGACCAGACGGAACAGGCGTGGCTTGTCGTTACCCGGCTGCGGACGCGGAGTAACCGTACCGATTTCGATGGAGCCAAACCCCATCGCCCCCAGTGCATCAATGCACTCACCATTTTTATCCAGACCAGCCGCGAGACCCAGCGGGTTCTTAAACGTCAGGCCCATGCAGTGGACAGGTTTTTCCGGCACGTTTTGACGCACCAGCGCAGCCAGTGGCGTGCCGGTGATACGACGCAATTGCTGGAATGTAAATTCATGAGCGCGCTCAGGATCGAGCTGGAAAAGGGCTTTACGAACGAAAGGGTAGTACATGAACTCTCCTGGATTCCCGGTGTGCAAACCGGGAGGGGATTATCTGCGATCCTGCCCGGAAAGGGAATTGACCTGTGGCAAAAAATGCAGCTTAAAAAGCAAACGTTTCCCTTGCAGCACACTTCTTATGCAATTTCCTGCAGTTAACTTGCAGATAAATCATTTAGTGGAATAACCCGGCAATGTCACACTCCTGAAAATTGTTATGAATGTTAGATAAAAGCAAACAATTAGTTATAAGGAGCATGCATGCGCGTCATCACTCTTGCCGGAAGTCCACGGTTCCCTTCACGTTCCAGCGCATTGCTGGAATATGCCCGCGAAAAACTGAACGCCGTGGATGTGGAAGTGTGTCACTGGAATCTGCACAACTTCGAACCGGAGGATCTGCTCTACGCTCGTTTTGACAGCCCGGCGCTCAAAACCCTGATCGAACAACTGAAAGGGGCTGACGGGCTAATCGTGGCAACGCCTGTCTACAAAGCCTCTTTTTCTGGCGCACTGAAAACCCTGCTGGACCTGCTGCCTGAACGCGCGCTGGATGGCAAAGTGGTGTTACCACTGGCAACAGGCGGCACGGTGGCGCATCTCCTGGCGGTGGATTATGCCCTTAAGCCGGTGCTGAACGCACTTAAGGCACAGGAGATCCTGCACGGCGTTTTTGCTGACGATTCTCAGGTCATTGATTATCAGCATAAACCACACTTCACGCCGAATCTGCAAACTCGTCTCGACAGTGCGCTGGAAACCTTCTGGCACGCGCTGCATCGCAGGGATATTCAGGCTCCCGCATTTGGTCAACCACAAGGAGTTGCTCATGTTTAGAACGCTAACCCGAATCGGGCTGGCTGGACTGTTGGCTATGTCTGCGCTGGCTCATGCGGCACAAACGGCACCGGAAAGCCTGCGTATCGGCTACCAGAAAGGCAGCGTCAGCATGGTGCTGGCCAAAAGCCACCAGTTGCTGGAAAAACGTTTCCCGCAAACGAAATTTTCCTGGGTGGAGTTCCCGGCCGGACCGCAAATGCTGGAGGCGCTGAATGTCGGGAGTATCGATCTCGGCAGTACCGGGGATATTCCGCCGATTTTCGCTCAGGCGGCCGGGGCAGATCTGGTCTACGTGGGCGTTGAACCTGCCAAGCCAAAAGCAGAAGTGATCCTGGTTCCTGAGAACAGCGCCATTAAGAGCGTCGCCGATCTCAAAGGCCATAAAGTGGCGTTCCAGAAAGGTTCCAGCTCGCATAACCTGTTACTGCGTGCCTTACAGGAAGCCGGGCTTAAGTTCACCGACATTCAACCGGTTTACCTGACGCCCGCCGATGCGCGCGCTGCATTTCAGCAAAAGAATGTGGATGCCTGGGCCATCTGGGACCCGTACTACTCCGCCGCATTACTTCAGGGGGGTGTACGTGTCCTGAAAGATGGCACCACGCTTAAGCAGACCGGTTCGTTCTACCTGGCAGCACGTCCGTATGCGGAAAAGAACGGTGCCTTTATTCAGGGCGTGCTGGATACCTTTACCCAGGCCGATGCACTGACGCAGAGCCAGCGTCAGGAGAGCATCACCCTGCTGGCTAAAACCATGGGCCTGCCGGAGCCCGTCATTGCCAGCTATCTCGACCACCGTCCACCCACCACGATTACGCCCGTGGATGCACACGTAGCGGCACTCCAGCAGCAAACAGCCGATCTCTTTTATCAAAACCGCCTGGTTCCAAAACAGGTGGATATTCGTGACCGTATCTGGCAACCCAATGGTAAAGAAGGAACCAAATCATGAGCCTGAATCTTTTCTGGTTTTTACCCACTCACGGTGATGGACACTATCTTGGTACAGAAGAGGGGTCCCGCCCGGTCGACCACGGCTACCTGCAGCAAATTGCGCAGGCGGCGGATCGAATCGGTTTTACCGGCGTGTTGATCCCCACCGGACGCTCCTGTGAAGATGCATGGCTGGTCGCTGCCTCAATGATCCCGGTGACCCAACGCCTGAAATTCCTGGTCGCGCTGCGTCCGAGCGTGGTGTCCCCTACCGTTGCGGCACGTCAGGCGGCAACGCTGGACAGGCTCTCTAACGGTCGCGCCCTGTTTAACCTGGTGACCGGCAGCGATCCACAGGAACTGGCGGGCGATGGCGTATTTCTCGATCATACCGAACGTTATGAAGCCTCGGCCGAATTCACCCGCGTCTGGCGTCGTCTGCTTGAGGGTGAAACCGTTACCTTTGAAGGCAAACATATCCATGTTCGTGATGCAAAGCTCTACTTCCCGCCGGTGCAGCAACCGCGTCCGCCGCTCTACTTCGGCGGATCGTCAGATGTTGCGCAGGATCTGGCGGCCGAGCAGGTTGACCTTTATCTGACGTGGGGCGAACCACCGGAGCTGGTCAAAGAGAAGATTGCCCAGGTGCGCGCCAAAGCCGCCGCGCATGGGCGCAAAGTGCGCTTTGGTATTCGTCTGCATGTGATTGTACGCGAAACCAATGAAGAAGCCTGGCAAGCTGCTGACCGCCTGATCTCGCATCTGGACGATGCCACCATCGCGAAAGCGCAGGCCGCGTTTGCGAAAACCGACTCCGTCGGGCAGCACCGGATGGCGTCCCTGCACAACGGCAAGCGCGAGAATCTGGAGATCAGCCCGAACCTGTGGGCAGGTGTGGGCCTGGTTCGCGGCGGTGCAGGTACGGCGCTGGTCGGCGAT
This sequence comes from Enterobacter oligotrophicus, assembly GCF_009176645.1. NCBI lineage: Bacteria > Pseudomonadati > Pseudomonadota > Gammaproteobacteria > Enterobacterales > Enterobacteriaceae > Enterobacter > Enterobacter oligotrophicus. Next base: position 4,159,377 of record NZ_AP019007.1, on the reverse strand, counting down.
GGTCCAACCGTTGCGGCGCGTATTAATGAATATGCCGATCTGGGCATCGACAGCTTTATCCTCTCCGGCTATCCGCATCTGGAAGAGGCATACAAAGTCGGTGAACTGTTATTCCCGCATCTGGATGTCGCCATCCCGGAAATTCCGCAGCCTCAGCAACTTCAGCTACAGGGCGAGGCGGTAGCGAACGAATTTATTCCGCGTAAAGTGTCGCAGAGCTAAGGAGTCGCCATGTCTGCCATCTCACAAAAATGGTTGCTGCGCGCTGCCCCCTGGTTTTTGCCCGTCGGCATTGTCGCTATCTGGCAACTCGCGTCGTCAACCGGCTGGCTGTCGAGCCGTATTCTGCCCGCACCTATGGGCGTTGTAGAAGCATTCTGGTCGCTGAGTGTAAGCGGCGAGCTATGGCAACATCTGGCGATCAGCTCGTGGCGGGCGGTGATCGGTTTTTCCATCGGCGGAAGCATCGGCCTGACGCTCGGGCTTATCAGCGGCCTGTCTCGCTGGGGCGAGCGGCTGCTGGATACTTCCATTCAAATGCTGCGCAACGTGCCGCATCTGGCGCTTATCCCGCTGGTTATTTTGTGGTTTGGTATTGATGAGAGCGCCAAGATATTCCTCGTGGCGCTGGGTACGCTGTTCCCGATTTACATCAATACCTGGCACGGTATTCGAAGTATCGATCGCGGTCTGGTGGAGATGGCGCGCAGCTACGGGTTATCCGGTTTTGCACTGTTTACCCATGTGATCCTGCCGGGTGCCCTCCCCTCCATTATGGTCGGCGTGCGTTTTGCGCTTGGCCTGATGTGGCTGACGCTGATTGTGGCGGAAACCATTTCGGCCAACTCCGGCATCGGTTATCTGGCGATGAACGCCCGTGAATTCCTGCAGACGGATGTGGTGGTGGTTGCCATCATTCTTTATGCCCTGCTCGGCAAACTCGCCGACGTCAGCGCCCAGTGGCTGGAACGCAGCTGGCTGCGCTGGAACCCGGCCTATTCACTTCAGGAGGCTAAAGCATGAATACTGCCCGACTGACTCAGGGGACGCCGTTATTACTGAACGGCGTAACCAAACGCTATGGTGATAACACCATTCTTAATGCGCTGGATCTGCATATTCCTGCCGGACAGTTTGTGGCCGTAGTTGGTCGCAGCGGCGGCGGTAAGAGTACACTGTTGCGCCTTTTGGCCGGTCTGGAAGCACCAAACGACGGTGCAATTCTGGCGGGCACGACACCACTGGCCAATATTCAGGACGATACCCGCATGATGTTTCAGGACGCGCGCCTGCTGCCGTGGAAAACGGTAATTGATAACGTCGGGCTGGGTCTGAAAGGTAGCTGGCGGGATAACGCGCGTCAGGCGCTGGCCGCCGTCGGGCTGGAGAATCGCGCGGACGAATGGCCTGCGGCGCTGTCAGGCGGGCAAAAGCAACGCGTGGCGCTGGCTCGTGCATTGATTCACCGTCCTGGTCTTCTGCTGCTTGATGAACCGCTTGGTGCGCTTGATGCCCTGACGCGTATCGAAATGCAGGATTTGATTGAATCCCTCTGGCAGACACACGGCTTTACGGTGCTGCTGGTAACGCATGACGTCAGCGAAGCCGTGGCGATGGCCGACCGTGTGCTGTTAATAGAAGAGGGGAAAATTGGACTGGATCTGACGGTGGATATCCCGCGTCCTCGACGTGTCGGTTCGGCAAAACTGGCAGAGCTGGAGGCGGAGGTGTTGGATCGGGTGATGAAGCGTGGGAGTGCGGAGTTACAGCGGATCAAAGCTAATGCCTGATGCCCTCTCCCTGTGGGAGAGGGAGAAAACCAGTGCCCCGCTATCACACGGTGCAAGGGTAAATCGTAGGCCCGGTAAGCGTAGCGCCACCGGGCTTTTTTACATCAGGCCAGCGCCTTAGTAATCTTCTCGTACAGATCGCCAGACAGATTTTCCAGCCCTTTCAACTGCTCAAGCGCGGCACGCATTTTCGCCTGACGCTTCGCATCGTAGCGTTTCAGGCGGATCAGCGGCTCAATCAACCGTGACGCCACCTGTGGGTTGCGGCTGTTCAGCTCGGTCAGCATCTCAACCATAAACTGATAACCGCTGCCGTCTTCCGCATGGAATGCGGCCGGGTTGCTGCTGGCAAACGCACCAATCAGGGAACGCACGCGGTTCGGATTGCTCATGGTGAACGAACGGTGCTTCAGCAGGCTGCGTACTTTGCTGAGGGCATCGGCCGCCGGGCTGGTGGCCTGCAGAATGAACCACTTGTCCATCACCAGACCATCCTGATACCACTTGTCGTCGTACTCCTGCATCAGCGCATCACGGCACGGCAACTCGGCAGCAACGCTTGCAGCTAAAGCAGCCAGCGCATCGGTCATGTTATCGGCTTCATGATACTGCTTGCTCACCAGCGTATTCGCCAGTTCCACTTCACCAAAGGCCAGATAGCGCAGGCAGGTATTACGCAGGGAGCGTTTACCGATATCGGCATGTTCTACGCGATACGCATCCAGCTTGTTGGCGTTGTAGATCGCCAGGAACTCATCC